>CAYMFW010000008.1:0-52248 GCA_964389785.1 uncultured Planctomycetota bacterium | reverse complement strand
GCGTCCTCGGTCGAAAACGTGGCCGACCGGGGACCCGCCTACGGCATGCCCGGCGTGGTGGTGGACGGCATGGACGTCCTCGCCGTCAAGGAAGCCGTCGCCGCGGCGGCCGAGAGGGTCAGGGCCGGCGGCATACCGGAGATCGTCGAATGCAAGACCTACCGCTACCGGGGCCATTCACGAAGCGATCCCCGGAAGTACCGCACCAAGGAGGAGGAGAAACACTGGCGGGACCGTGACCCGATCACCGCGTTCAGGAAGAGGCTCGCTGACGGCGGCGTGATGACGGAGGAAGAATGCGACGCCGTCGAGAAGGAGGTCGAGGCGGAGATCGCCGAGGCCGAGAAGTTCGCCATCGAGGAGTCGCAGAGCCTGCCCCCCGACCAGCTGTACGAGGACGTCTACGCCGGATGGGTCCAGGGCGAGATGGGCATCGTGCGCGAGGAGAAGACCAATGGCTGAGAAATTCTACTGGGAAGCGGTAAAAGACGCGATCCGTGAAGAGATGCTCCGCGATGACAGGGTATTCGTTATGGGCGAGGACGTGGGCATCTACGGCGGCGCCTACGGAGCCACCCGGGGCCTGTACGAGGAGTTCGGCGAAGAACGAGTACGCGACACCGCGATAAGCGAGGCCGCTATCGCCGGAGCCGCCTGCGGTGCCGCTCTGCTGGGCATGAGGCCGATCGCGGAGATCATGTACATCGACTTCTCCACGATCGCGACCGACCAGCTGATCAACCAGGCCGCGAAGATGCGGTACATGTTCGGCGGCAAGATGAGCGTTCCGATGGTGATGCGCACGGAGGGCGGCGCCGGCAGAGGAATCGCCGCGCATCATTCACAGAGTCTGGAAACGTGGTACGTGCACGTGCCGGGCATTCTCGTCGCGATCCCGGCCACCCCGTACGACGCCAAGGGCCTCCTCAAGGCGGCGATCAGAGACGATAACCCGGTGATGTTCATAGAGCACAAGATGCTCTACGGCACGAAGGGCGAGGTGCCGGGCGAGGAATACGTGATCCCGCTGGGAGAGGCCGACGTCAAACGGGACGGCGGAGACCTCACCATCATCACCTACTCCAAGATGGTGCTGGAGAGCCTCGCCGCGGCTGAGACGCTGGCCGCGCTGGGCATCGAGGCGGAGGTGCTGGATCTTCGCTGCCTCAAGCCGCTGGATACCGAGGCCGTACTGACCTCCGTCGAGAAGACCGGCAAGGTGCTCCTCGTCTCGGAGGGCTACAACAACGCGAACGCGCTCTGCGAGGTGGCAATGCGTATCATGGAGCACGGGTTCGACTTCCTGGACGCCCCCATCGCGCGGCTCTGTTCAGCCGACGTGCCGGTCCCGATGAGCCCGGTGCTCGAAGAGGCGGCTATTCCGACCGCCGACAAGATAGTCGCAAAGGCGACACGGCTGATGGAGGAATAATGGAAGCGATAACCGTACCCAAGCTCGGCCAGACCATGGAGAAGGCCGTCATCGAAAAGTGGCACGTGAAGGAAGGCGACACGATCAACAAGGGTGACGTCGTGCTGGAGATCACCACCGACAAGGCGACGCTCGAGGTGGAATCCTACGTCGCCGGCACCGTCCGCAGGATAGTCGTTCCCGAGGGCGAGGAGAAGGAGGTCGGCTCCGTCATCGCCTTCGTCGGCGATCCGAACGAGGAGATACCTGACGTCGCCGAGATCGAGAAGGAAACGAAGACCGCCGTCGCCGCGCCGGAGCCGGAACCCGCGGCGCCCGCCGGCGCTCCCTCTGCCGCGCCGTCCGCCGCGCCCGCGAAGAAGACGGGCAAGCCCGGCCGCGTCCGCGCCACCCCCCGCGCCAAGAAGCTGGCCCGTGAGATGGACGTGGACCTGACACAGGTAACGGGCACCGGGCCCGGGGGAAGGATCACCGAGGACGACGTGAAGGCGGCTTCAGGCGGTGCCGCCGCGGCCGCCGAAGGCATCGCGGAGAAGAGGCCTCTCTCCGCGATGCGACGCATCGTGGCTGACCGGATGTCCCAGAGTGCGAAGGAGGCCCCCCACTTCTACCTCAACATGGACGTCGACATGACGGCGGCGGTCGAGCTGAGAGAGAAGCTGAAGACCGAGTACAAGCTGTCGTACAACGACATGATAGTCCGCGCGTGTGCGATGGTGCTGACCGAGATGCCGGAGGTCAATTCCACGTGGCTGGTCGACGGGGTCGGTATCCGCTCCTCCGTGGGTATCGGACTGGCGGTCGGACTGGAGGACGGCCTGATCGTCCCCGTGGTGCGGCACGCCGACAAGAAGACCCTCAGGGACCTTGCCGCGGCGAGCGCCGACTTGATCGAGAAGGCCCGCGGGCACAAGCTGCTTCCCGACGACTACGGGAATGCCTCGATGACGGTCTCCAACCTAGGCATGTTCGGCATCGCCAGCTTCCAGCCGGTGGTGAATCTGGGAGAGAGCGTCATCCTCGGCGTCGGGGCCATCTCCGAGAGGGCGATCGGCATCGACGGCAGCGTCGCGCTGCGAAAGATGATGACGATAACGCTTTCGTGCGACCACCGGGTGGTGGACGGCGCGGTAGGCGCCCGGTTCCTCGCCGGGGTGAAAGAGCTGCTCGAGAAGCCGGATACGCTGTAACGGCGACAGCAGAGCATTACCTCGCTCATTCTCGGCGTCCATCAATTGGATAGGACGCCTCCGAGAACGCGGTCCGACCGGCCAAGGAAAGGCCTTCGGCCCGTCGGTCGAACCGCGAACCCGCTCGTGAATGCTCTGCTGTCGCCTCTCTACGCCTCGACTCTTTCGATCTTGGTGCCGGGCTCGATACCGCAGCGGTCGGCCTCGCCCGCGGCCAGCTCGAGCGTCGATTCCGCCCGGAGACAGCAGGAGAAGCGGTACGGCTGGACGTTCCGGCACACCTTCACCACGTTCATCTCACCATCTATGTAGACCAGATCGATCGGAAACCTCATGAAGAGCGTGTGGACGCAGGAGCACGCGGGAAGAAGAAACCCCCTTCCCTTCTCCAGCGAGTCGCGCCCGAGCAGCCCCTTCATTCTCTCTCCGGCGGCGAGCGCGACCTCGAGCTCGATGCTCTCTCCGCCGCACCGGATGATGCCTCTGCCGCTCATGCCAGACCCACCCGCGAGAGGAACTCCGGCTTCCCCTTCACTCCCAGGCCGGTGACGCGGAAGAGCGCCCCGGCGTCCGGCCCGTTCTTCTCCCTGTTTTCACTCCCGGCGGAGGTGACGTACAACTCGTTGAAGTCCGGCCCGCCGAACATGACGCTCGTCGTGAGGGGAGTGGGTACTTCTATCTTGGCGACCTGGGTACCGTCCGGGGCGTAACGCGCGACGCAGCCCCCCTCCCAGTGCGCGCTCCACACGTGGTCTTCCGCGTCCACGGTGAGGCCGTCCGGCCTGGCCGGCAGCTCCGTTTTCGCGAAGGTCCGCTTGTTGGAGACGTCGCCGCTCGGGGCGTCGTACTCGAATGCGTATATTTCCGCGCGCGTCGAGTCGGTGAAATAGAGAGTCTTCCTGTCCACCGAAAAGCCCAGGCCGTTGGACCCTATCATCTCTCCCTGCACCACGTCGTGGCTCCCGTCGGGCCGGATGCGGTGCAGATTCCCGTACCGCTCCCACTCCCCGGGATAATCCTTTCTTCCCACCGCACACGTTCCGGAGAATACCCGCCCCTCCGGATCCGCGATCCCATCATTGAAGGCCGGCTCATCCGGAATCTCTTCGATTATCGTCTCGGTCTCTCCGTCGCGGAAACAGACGACGTTGCCGCGATCCCGAAGAAGGAGAAGCGAGCCGTCCTCCTGCACGACGACGGCGCCGAGCAGACGCCCTTCGTGAACCTTCCGGTGATCGCCCGTGGCGGGGTCGTACCGAAAGAGGTGTCCGGGCCTTATATCCACCCAGTACAGCTTCTGCTCGCCCACGTGCCATATCGGCCCCTCGCCGCAGCCGCACGCGCAGTCGACGATCTTCTCAACCCGCATCCCGGTACCCTTCGAAGTCGTCCACCTGCTCGTCGTGGATGTTCCGGTAGAACTCCGCGACATCGAGCTCGAACGGTTCGAACACCGGCCCGTCGCCGCCGAGCCGTGCCGGATAGGTCAGCCCCACCTTCACCTCGTGATCGTCCATGAAATTCCGGTGGTCGTGGTCGCGGCAGCGGGCGGTCACCTGCTGAGAGCCGTCCTCGACGTCCAGGAACACCGAGTTGCACACCTCGGTGTCGTAGGTGTGGCTGACCGATGCGACGTTCATGAACGTCGTCGCCCCCTTCGTGACGGTCGCCGTCTTCTGGCGGGGACCGGAGTGTATGTGGCCTCCGAGCCAGAAATCGATCCGCACGTCGTCGCGGAACCGCTTTACCGTCTCATGCGGATACAGGCACCTCGCCGGCCGGGTCGATCGGTCCACTGTGTCGTACGGAAACTGGTGGGCGCAGATGATGATGTTCTTGTCCTGGTGCGCGGCGATCCGCCCGCGGAGCCACGATTCCACCTCGGGCACGAACAGCCCCGCCGCGTTTCCTCGCTCCGCCGGAAGGGAAAGAAAGACCATATTCCCATCCACCAGCGTCCAGTAGCGCGGGCACCCCGCGATATCGGCGTACGCGCCTCGAAAGACGCTTTTCATATCATGGTTGCCGGACATCTCGAACCAGCGCCCGATTCCCGAGCGCTCCCGTATGTCCGCGTACGTCCGGAGCTGTTCGTCGAGTGACTGGTGCGTCAGGTCGCCGACGTTGACCACGTAGTCTATCCCGCCCACGTCGCCGGCCGCGTCCTCGACGCTCATCCGGAGCCAGTCTCCCCCGTCACGGTCGTCCGACACGTGGCCTATGTGGGCATCCCCCATCACCCATATGCGACGGGTTCGAGGCTCATCCACGGTGTTCATCTTCTCATTATACACGTGTTCGGAACCCACGTCCCGGGATTGTTGACGTTCTTCATGAACACTGTAGAATTGCCGAAGGCAAACCGGGAGGGAGAAACAGATGCTGAAGTTTCCGGAAGGCTTCCTGTGGGGCGGCGCGACCGCCTCGTACCAGATCGAGGGCGCGTGGAACGAGGACGGCAAGGGGGAGTCCATCTGGGACGTCTTCAGCCATACCCCGGGAAAGACGAACAACGGCGATACCGGCGATATCGCATGCGACCACTACCACCGCTACCGGGACGATGTCGCCCTCATGAAGGAAATCGGACTCAAGGCCTACCGCTTCTCGATATCCTGGCCCCGCATCCTTCCCGCCGGTACCGGCCCGGTGAATCCGACGGGGCTCGATTTCTACAGCCGCCTGGTGGACGCCCTGCTGGACGCCGGCATCCGCCCGCTCGCGACGCTGTACCACTGGGACCTGCCGCAGGCGCTCCAGGACCGGTTCGATGGCTGGGAGGGGCGCGATGTCGCGTCCGCCTTCGGCGAGTACACCTCGGTCGTCGCGGCCGCGCTGGGCGACAGGGTGAAGGACTGGATGACGCTGAACGAGCCGGCGGTCGTGGTCGGCTGCGGCTACCGCGGCGGCTCTCACGCGCCGGGAAAGAAGGCCGAACGACCCGCCCAGCTCACGGTCGCGCATAACCTTCTGCGCGCCCACGGCGAGGGATACCGGGCGCTCAAGAGTGCCGACCCGAACGCCCGGGTGGGTCTCGCCTTCAGCCTGTCGCCTTTTGAGCCCGCCTCGGACACCCCGGAGGACGCCGCGGCGGCGCGAAGACGGGACGGTGAGAACAACCGCTGGTATCTGGACCCGGTTATGCGCGGGGAATACCCGGACGACATGGTCGAGCTGTTCGAGGGCGCGGGGCAGCTGCCGATAATCGAGCCGGGCGACCTCGAGGACATCCACACCGGAGTGGACTTCATGGGCGTCAACTACTACACCCGCGCGGTCCTCGAAGACGTCCCGAACGCGGGGGGACTCATCAGGGCCCGCGCCGTGCGGCAGGAGGAAAGCGAATACACGGAGATGGACTGGGAAGTCTACCCCGACGGCCTGTACCATCTTCTCACCCGCCTGCACCGGGACTACGCGCCCCGCGCGATTCTCATCACGGAGAACGGGGCGGCCTTTCCCGACGAGCTCTCCCCGGACGGCACCGTCGACGACCCGCGCCGCGTCGAGTACTACCGGGAACATTTCAGGGCGGCGCACCGAGCCATCTCGGACGGGGTGCCCCTCGCCGGCTACTGCGTGTGGTCGTTTCTCGACAACTTCGAATGGGGCCTGGGGTTCTCCAAGCGATTCGGCTTCAACTTTATGGATTACCCGAGCCAGAAGAGAATCACGAAATCGAGCGGCAGGTTCTATCAGAAGGTCATAGCCGCCAACGGACTGGAGGAGTAGCTCATGGCATTCGAAGCGATTCCCGTCACGACCGGCCCCGCACATCACTGGTTCGGATACTACGAGAAGTTCCCGTGGGATATTACCGGACGCTACCTGCTCGCGATGGAGGTGGACTTCGCCGGACGCCAGCCGGCCGCGGACGAAGCGATCACGCTCGGACGGATAGACCTGGAAGACAACCGCCGTTTCGAGCCGTTCGCCGAGACCTCGGCGTGGTGCTGGCAGATGGGCTGCATGCTCCAGTGGCTGCACGGCACCGACAGCAAGGTAATTTACAACGTGCGCCGTGGAGACACCTACGGCTCCGTGATCCACGATCTCGTCACCGGAGAAAAGAGAGAACTGCCCGGGGCGGTCTTCTGCCTGCTGCCGGACGGAAGATCGGCCCTCTGCGCGAACTTCGCGCGTCTGGATGTCACCCGTCCCGGCTACGGCTATGTCGGCATCCCGGACCCGTTTGCCGACCAGCTGGCCCCGGAGAACGACGGGGTATGGCGGATGAACCTGGAGACGGGCGAGAGCGAGCTGATACTCTCCCTCGCGAAGCTCGCGGCGACGGAGCCCTCGGACGATATGGAGGGTGCCCACCAGTGGGTAAACCACATACAGATCAACACCGACGGCACCCGCTTCGCGATGCTCCACCGGTACCGGCGCCTGGCCGGCAGGGGCCACGTGACGAGGCTCTTCACCTGCGGGACGGACGGATCTGACCTGTACTGCCTCAACCCGAACCGTAAGACGTCGCATTACGACTGGCGTGACCCGGATCACCTGCTGGCGTGGGCACGGACACCGGACAGCTCGAAGGAAGAGCCGATCCACCGGTACGTGCTCTTCACCGACCGGTCGAGGGAGTACCGGACCATCGGCGACGGCGTCCTCACCACGGACGGCCACTGCTCGTGGTCGCCCGACCGCCGCCTGTTCCTGAGCGACACGTACCCGGGACGGGAAGACCCGAAGCAGATACTCTTCCTGTACGAACCTGAGACCGGACGCCGGCTGGAGCTTGGCCGGTTTCCCTCTCCGCCCGAGTTCACGGGTGACTGGCGGTGCGACCTGCATCCCCGGTGGAGCAGGGACGGCCGGTCGGTGTGCTTCGACAGCGCGATGGACGGGACGAGACAGCTGTACGTGATGGATGTGAGCGAGGCAATCGAGGGGGAGATGAAATGAGCGACACGATTCGAATACTGGTGGTCGGCTGCGGAAACATGGGCTCCTCCCACGCACGCGCCTACCACAGGCTGGACGGGTGTGAGATCGCGGGGCTGGCCGACAGCGGATCCGAGAACAGAGAGAGACTTTCCGCGGAGCTCGGCGGCCTCCCCCAGTTCGACGGCTTCGAGGAAGGACTGTCCGCGACGAATCCGTACGCGGTCTGCATCTGCACGTATCCGGACACCCACGCGAAGTTTGCGAAGAAGGCTCTCGAGGCCGGAGCGCACGTGTTCGTGGAAAAGCCGATCGCGGAGACCGTCGAGGAGGCGCGGGCGATCGCCGACGCCGCGGCACAGACCGGAAGGAAGGTCGTCGTCGGGTACATACTCAGGCACCATCCCTCCTGGGTAAAGTTCATAGAGCTCGCGCGGGAGCTCGGAAAGCCGCTGGTGATGCGCATGAATCTCAATCAGCAGAGCAGCGGAAGGGAGTGGGCCGTTCACAAGAACCTGCTGAAATCAATGTCCCCCATCGTGGACTGCGGGGTACACTACGTGGATGTGATGTGCCAGATGACCCGCTCGAAGCCCGTGCGGGTCCAGGCGATCGGCGCCCGGCTCTCCGACGAGATCGATTCCGAAAGACACAACTACGGCCAGCTGCAGGTCGCGTTCGAGGACGGCTCCGTCGGCTGGTACGAGGCCGGCTGGGGTCCGATGATGAGCGAGACCGCGTTCTTCGTGAAGGACGTGGTCGGTCCCGGGGGCTGCGTCAGCATCAAAAGCGGTGAGGGCGGCGGCTCTTCCGACATAGATTCCCACACCAAGACGAACCGGCTCCTGGTACACCATTCGGACACCGACGCCAACGGCACGCTCACGAAGCCGGATGAAACGATAGACATGGCCGACGAGCCTGATCATCAGGAGCTGTGCGACAGGGAGCAGGCCTTCTTCCTGAGGGCGATACGGGAGGACCTGGACCTGGCGGAGCACGTGGAGGACGCCGTTAACAGCCTCAGAATCGTCCTCGCCGCGGATCGGTCCGCCAGGACGGGCGAGGTCGTGGGCCTGTAGAACCGCGAATTACCCTATCTCATTTTCTTGCTTTACGTTACGAAGAATCCGCCCAAAAGGGGATTTTTCGAAAAAACCGCCGGAATCTGTCACACCCCGTCTCGAGCGGTTAATATAGGGGCAGGAGGAAAGGACCATCTATGGAAGACGGTGAGCTCAGGGAACTGGCGGCCCAGGCCGCGACGGGCGATCTGGAGGCGGCGGAAGAGCTGATCTGTGCCGTCCACGACCATCTCTTCGCCCTTCTTCACCTCCTGGGCATACCGTCTTCCGATCTGGAGGACATCGCGCAGGACGTCGCCCTCCAGATGTACCGCAGCCTTCCCGGCTACGACCCGATGAGGCCGTTCATGCCGTGGCTCAAGAGCATCGCGCTGCACGTGCGCGCAAACTTCTGGCGCAGCCGGAAACGCCGGGAGAAGAAGATCGAGACCTTCCGCGACTACCTGACGGAGCAGGTGGAGCAGGACCCGCAATGCGAGAATCACCTGGACATCCAGAAATCGCGCCTCGCCCACTGCGTCCAGCGTCTCCAGGAACGGCTGCGGAATATCGTCACGCTTCGCTATCAGGACGGCTTGAATTCCGACCGGATAGGCGAGGCCCTCGGCCTGAAACCCCAGACCGTCAGGAAGCTGCTCTCCCGCGCGAGGGAGTTCCTCCGCAAGTGCGTCACCTCGCTGCAGGCGGAGGCGACACATCATGGATAAGAATACATTCTTCGAACTCCTCGAACGGTGCCTGGACGGCACCGCAGATCCAGCCGGCCAGCAACGTATGGTCGCCGCCCTCAGGTCATCCGATAAGCTCAGGAGGGCCGCACTTCGAATCGCGGCGATGGACTCCGTTCTCAGAACTTCGCTGTACGATGCCGACGCGTTCGCCCGCAGCTTCGTAGACACCATCTCTCACAAGGGAGAGACCAGGGAGTTCGCGGTGGACGTCGTCCACAGGCTCCGGAAGGAAGAGCGGCGTGCCGACAGGAAACGGGCACGCCGGACGCTCCCCCCGTCCCGCACGAGGAGAATCCCGTGGTTCATCGGCACCGCCGTTGCCGCGGCTGCCGCCCTTCTGCTCGTATTCTTCGGAGATATCTTCCAGCATCAGCAGCCGGTGGTCCCGGTCCCGCCGTCCGGGAAGGTTACCCTGGCGTATTTCCGGGAGCAGGCGGAGAGGGCCCGGACCGGGCAGGACCTGTTTGCCCTGAACGAGCTCGCGCGCACCCTCTACCAGGAGGAGGTCGAGAAGGGCGCCAAGTGCAACCTCCTGAAGCTCGTCCACCTCGGCATCACCACCGCGGTCACACTGAATCCGAGGGAAGACCGGCAGGTCGAGGACCTGCGCTTCGTCCTGTCGCGGGCCGAGAAGGCCGAACGAACCGCCTCGTCGGCGAGCGTGCTCCCGGACGGTCTCGCCTTCGTCTCAATTGCCGAAGCCGCCGCCACCGCCCTTTCGCTTGAGGACCACCACCGTTTCATCTGGTCCTATCACGAGGCGAGGAAGGCCGCCTCGTGGAAGAAGTACGACCTGTGGGAGCAGCACTTCTCGAAGGCCCGGGAGCTCTCGGGCGGGGGCACGCTCTCCGACCTGCGCGACGCGCTGTTCCTGGAATACTTCTACGTGAGATACTACGAGCGCTCCCTGCCGTGCACGAAGGACGAATTCGAGAAGCTCTCGTCCGCGTGGCCGAAGGACGCGCCCGGAAGGAAGTACTTCGAGTCGGCACTGCTCGAGGACATGGATCGCCGCGCGCGGACCCATCGCGTCCTCGCGGCCAACATCTCAGGGAACCTCACCCGAAGAGGCAAACCCAGCGGGCGATGGACCGTAAAAACGGATGACGGGATAGTAAGCATTCGACAGGCCAGCACCTCACCCGCGCAGTGTTCCAAGGGTCTCGACACCCCGGCCTTCCAGGACGCCATACTCGTCGGGCTGCACAAGATCGACGAGAGGGAGGAGTACACCGGGCCGGACACGCTGACATCTTTCCTCATTTACTTCCCGGGGAAAGAGACCAGGACATGGGGGCCCGGTCTCGCCAGGACGCTGAGCGACAAGTGGAAGGACCAGTGGCTGTGGTCGTGGCACCGCCTCAGATACATCGGTGAAGGCAAATGGGAAAGCCAGAGCGTCTACTGGTGGGAGGGCTCCCAGCCGGTGGCGCCGTGGGAGATCACGGAATTCCCCGCCGTCAGCACCAACATCGTCGAGGGATCCATGATCGACCAAAGCACCTACGAGACCTCCGGGCATCTTCCGGAGGCCGCGGAGGGCATCGCGTTCGGCACCCGCAAGACCGCCGCCACCTGGAAGGCGATGACGCTCCGGATACTCAAGCCGGCTCCGGTAAAGAAGAAGGACTGAGATGAAGCACGACCCGAGAGACGGACTGGTATTCCTGGGGATCGCCGCGATCCTCTCCGTCACCGTTCTCTCCGTGTACGCGCCGGCGCGCGCCCTCCTGCCGCGCATGGGACATTACTCCCTGATCGTCCTCGTCCCGGCGTTCTTCCTCGCGTACGGCCTGGTGAGCGTTCTGTACCTGCGCGTTCTCAACGCGCTCACTCCGCTGGCCCCCGGCAAGTACGACATGGATCACGTTCAGTTCACCCTCTGGAAACACCACGCGGTCATACGCGGCCTCGCGCACTCCGCCCTGCGTCACTTCGTTCCGCTCTTTCTCAATACGGTCTTTCACCGCCTGCTCGGCGTGCACACCGGCTCGAACACGACCATTTCCGACGGGGCGCAGGTCCTGGACCCTGCGATGACAACACTGGAAGATTCGGTCATCGTCGGAAAGAACGCGGTGCTGACCGGACATACGATGACAAACGGTTCCTTCTACCTGAAGCCGGTGACGATTCGCAGGGGGGCGACCGTCGGAATCGGCGCGATTCTGATGCCCGGCACCGAGGTGGGAGAGAACGCCGTGGTGGCGCCGGGCGCCGTGGTAAAGATGGGAACAAGGATCCCGGCCGGCGAATTCTGGGGCGGAGTCCCCGCGAGGAGAATCCAGGAAACGAAGGAGAAACGTCCCCGCCCGACGTTCGCGTACGCGATGCCTCTGCCGCTGAAATCCGCATAGCAGCTTTGCATATCCGACACCGGTTCCGGTAGAATCCCTTCATGGCGCACATTGCACTCTTCGGCTGCACGGGAAGACTCGGCACGGCGATTCTCCGGCGTTTCGGAGAAGAGATCCTGCATCCGTCGGAACAAGAGCTGGACCTGACCGACACCGGAACGGTAAGAAAGCTGCTTCTGGAGCACCGGCCGCAGACGATCATAAATGCCGCTGCGTACACGGATGTCGACGGCGCCGAGCGGGACACCGACACCGCGTACCGGCTGAACGGGGAGCTTGTCGCCGACCTCTGCTCCCTGTGCAGAGAGATCGATGCGAACTTCGTTCATTTCTCGACGGATTTCGTCTTCGACGGGAAGAAAGGAACGCCCTACGCGGAAGAGGACACTCCTGCCCCGCTTTCGGTGTACGCCAGGAGCAAACTGGCGGGCGAAGAAGCCGTCCGGTCCGGGCTTCCGGAGAACCGGTACCTCCTGATACGCACCAGCTGGCTGTTCGCGCCGTGCGGCCCGAGCTTTCCGGCAAGCGTGCTCGCGTGGGCTCGAAAAGGCGCTCTGAGGGCGCCGTGCGATGTGGTCGGCACTCCCACGTATGCACCGGACCTTGCCGACGCGATCGTGAAGCTCCTGGACAGGAAGGCCCGCGGGCTGTATCACGTCGCCAACGCGGGTATCGCGTCACGCTGGGACCTGGCCCGCAGGACCGTGGAGGCCGCCGGCCTCGACGTCGAGGTCGGGAAAGCGAGCGCGTCCGATTTCCCGACGCCTGCCCCACGACCGCTGAACAGCGCACTCGCCTGCGAGAAGTATGTCACCTGTGTCGGAGAGGAAATGCCCCGCTGGGAGGACGCGGTCGCACGATGGCACCGGGATCGCGCCGAATCGGCATAGCGAAACATGTCAACTCCGGAACTTCTGCGGTGAATAGTACGGTGAGGACCGTTTCTTGCCCGTTTCGCACCCAGCGGGTATAATTGGCTTTCTGTGCAATGACATAGGGAGAAACGAAATGAGAAAGACAACGCTTCTTCTGACCTTCTCCAGCCTGCTCGCCGGGCTGCTCGCGTCCGGGGCCCCGCCCAAGGAGTTCAAGACCGCCCGCGAGGTACACGCGTACGTGGACGAGTCCTACAACGGAGACAACAGCAGCATGAAGCTCACCCTGATTCTCACCAACAAGCGCAAGGAGAAGCGAAAGAGGGATCTCACCCGCTACCGGGTAGAAAAGATCCCGCGGAAGACCATCCTGTGCTGGGTCTTTCCCGCTGACCTGCGGGGAACCGCCACTCTCACCCTGGAGGTGGAGGGAAAGGACGACATCCAGCGCATCTATCTGCCGGCCATGAAGAAGATCAGGAAGATCGCCACCGGCGACAAGGGCAAGAGCTGGGCGGGCACCGATTTCGCCTTCGAAGACCTCCAGGAGCAGGATCTCGACGACTTCACCTACTCGGAGCTCAAGACGGTGAAGCTGGGCGATCAGGAGTGCTACTACTACAGCATGACTCCCAAGACGGAGGACAAGTCCTGTTACGGCAAGATCGACAACTGGATCCGGAAGGACATCATGAAACCGATGCGGGCCGGGTACTACGACAAGAAGGGCAAGTTCTACAAGGAGCTCCGGTTCCTCGACTACAAGAAAATCCAGGACATCTGGACCGCCTGCCGGCTCCTGATGATAGACCACCGGGAGAAACACCAGACCGACTTCCTCGTAGACAAGATAGTGTACAACAGGAAGCTGGACGAGAAGATCTTCTCCACACAGGGAATGCTCGACGTTCCCGAAGAGTTCTAGGAACCGACTCTTGTCGCAGACCGGAGCCGTTACCCACCTCAGGGCCACAGGGCTCCTCTTGAGCATTCTCATCCCCATGCTCCTTCTCCCCGCTCGCGCCGCCGAGGCGCAGGAAGACGATCCCGCTCTCGAGATCATGGAGAAACACGCCGCCCGCATGGCCGCGCGGAACGAACACTACGAGATACTGCTCACCATCGTCGACTCCAAGGGAAAGAAAGAGGAATGCGCGATCGCGGGAGTCTCGCGCACCAGGCAGGACGGACAGCGAAAGACGCTCTTTGTATTCCTTGCCCCGGAGGCCGTGAAAGACGCCGAGATTCTCATCATCCAGAATCCGTCCCGGGAAAACGAGGTCCAGTACACCCTTTCACCGGGTACGGACGACGTCACCACGCTGACCGGCGCCACGCTGCGAAACGCGTTCGCCGACAGCGCGTTCACGTACCGGGACATCATGCTCGAGCAGCAGGCCTCCGAGCACAGCGGATACAGGATCGTGAAGGACGAGGACATAGACGGTGTGACGCATCACGTTCTCGACGCCTTCCCGGTCTCCCGGAGCGAAAAGGACGAGCGGGAATGCAGCCGCCGCCGGCTCTGGATCAGAAGCGACAACCATCTGATCACCAGGATCGAGCACTACGACGGAAACAACACGCCGGTGAGGACACTTGTCTGCTCCAGGCTGGAGACGGCCAAGCCGGCCGGCGCTCCGCGATACACCGTGTTCACCATGACTACCGCGAACGGCTCGAAGACCGTACTCGAGTACGAGACGATTATAGTGAACGGGGAACAGCCGGACGAGCAGGACTTCATCCTCACCGCCGAGGCGGCGACAAAATCCGTCGGGGAGATGCTGCCCGGACCGTCGCCGGTGGATCCCCAGATCCCGGAATGGGGCAGCATTGAATTCGGGGAGATCGTCGAGTTCCGGCAGAGTCCGGTCACCCGCTTTCTCAGTGAGAACATCACGCTCTCCGGCCACTACCACGTCCGTTTCTACCGGGATATCGAGAAGGACAACGATACGGAGAACTACAACGAGTTCAGGAACAACGCGCGGCTGAAAACCGAGACCATTCTTAACGACAGCACGAAGCTGATCCTCTCGATCGACGCCCGGTTCGATGTGGACCAGAACGAAGGCGGTTTATGGAGAACCGAGGAGGACGATCTGGATCTGTGGGAGGCATACGTGAAGTACCAGGCCCCTCACGTGGACGTGTGGGTCGGCAGCCAGGTAATCCGCTGGGGAAAGTCCGACGAGCTGAACCCGACCGACAATTTTACTCCCGAGGATTTCAGCGAGATGATGACGCTGGACAGGGTCGAACGAAAGATCCCGGTGCCGATGGCCCGGACCAGCTGTTACCTGGGGGATTTCACCCTGCAGGCGATATACCTCCCCTACTTCGTGCCTGCGCCCAACACCCCCGCCGAATCCGACTGGGTGATGCCCATCCTGCGCACCTACTCCGCGATGGGCCTGACGATAGATCGGAACACGCCTGACAAGAATACGAAGAACAGCGTGTACGCCGCCAAGGTGATCTATCGCGGTCCAACCTTCGATGTCGGCGCGAGCTTCGCCAGCCACTACAACCAGATCCCCGCCCTTCGCGTCCTTCCGCCGTTCGTCGTCTACGCCTACGAAAAGCAGCAGAGCTACGGCGTGGAGTTCGAGACGCTCCTGAAGAACGTCGGCCTCAGAGGAGAAGCGGTGTACACCACGGACGATCTGCTCGCGACGAACGACCCGCTGGACGCGGATGCGGTGACGGAACGCGACCGACTGACGTTCATCATCGGAGCCGACTATACGTTCGTCAACGATATCTATTTGAACATGCAGTACTTCGCCCAGCTCACGGACGATTACTCCTCCGATATCGCCGGGGAAGAATACTCCCAGAGCATCATCGGTACGTTCAGCCGGGATTTCATGCGGGAGAAGCTGAAGTTGTCGCTGACCGGCCGGTATGACTTCAAGCCGGACGGCTGGTTTCTCGCCCCCGAGATCGAATACCAGCTCAATGACTTCACGACCATTACCCTTTCCGTCGGCCTCTTCGGCGGCGACGAGAGCTCGTTCTTCGGTCAGTTCGGCGACAACGACCAGGTCGGGCTCGAGGTGAAGGCCTCCTTCTGATGCGCAGGAGCTGCAGCCGTGATTGACCGGATCTGTGCGGCGATACTCGCGCGGCCGGCGGCGAACCTGATCGTCGTCGGACTGATAACCGTCTTCATGGCGTCGGCGATCCCCTCGACGAAGCACGACGCCTCGGTGCGCTCATTCATTCTCGACAACGACCCCGACTACGCGATGCACAACCGCTACAAGGAGACCTTCGGCCAGGAGCTGATGCTGGTGGTCGCGTTCGAGGACGACGACATATTCACGAACGAAAACATGGAAACGGTCCGCCGGCTGACGGAGCGACTGAAGGACATCAAGGTCGAGACCGACGGCGAGGAAGAGTACAACGTCTACGACGTGCGGAGCCTGACGAACGCGGAGTACATGAAGGGCACGGAGGACAGCTTCGAGGCGAAGCGTCTCGTCGAGGAGCTCCCCGCGACGCCGCCACAGCTGGCAAAGGCCCGGGACATCGCGACGACGAATCCGCTCTTCGTAAAGGACCTTGTCTCGACCGACGGGAGGCGCACGTCCCTCATCGTCACGCTTCGGGCGACGGAGGAGAACTACGAATATCACGAGGAGGTCGCGCAGATCGAGAAGATCGTTGCCGAAGAAGCTGACCGTTCCGGAAGAAAGATTCACGTCGTGGGCGAGAAGGTGATAGACATCCGCTTCCTTCAATACATACAGAAGGACCTCCAGAGGTTCATCCCGCTGACGTACCTGGTCCTCGGACTTCTCACCTTCGTCATGTTCAGGAACGTCCGGGACACCGTCATCGCGATCATCAGCATCTCCGCCTCCCTGGCGTGGATAGGCGGCACCATCCCGCTCGCCGGCTACATGATGAATTCGGTGAACGCCGGCCTTCCCTCCCTGGTGCTCTGCATTGCCGTCACCGACGTGGTCCATATCATCCATCGGTATCGAAAGAACCTGTCCGGCACGGACGACCGTGCCCGGGCCCTTCATACCGCGCTGAAGGAGGCCCTCATCCCCTGTTTTCTCACCAGCTTCACCACTGCGATCGGGTTCGGATCCCTCGCCTTCAACGAGATAAGCCCGATAAGCGGTTTCGGATTCCTGGCGTCGGTCGGGGTAAGCGCCGCGTTCGTCGTGTGCATCGTCACCGTGCCGTCCCTCCTGCTGCTGTGGAAGGAGAGGTCGGCTAACATGCGGGAGGATACACAGTTCGTGCCGAAGCGAATGATGACGTCCCTTGCAGGGCTCCTGGTAAGACGCAGGAATGCCGTCATCGCCATCGCGATCGTCCTTATGGGTATCGCGGTGACGGGCGCGCTCCGCATACGTGTCCAGTCGGACAGAATCACCTACCTCCGGAAAAGTGATGCCCTGTACAAGGCGGTACGATTCATCGAGAACGGTCTCGCGGGAACCACCGAGCTGGATATCTGGATCGAGGGCGGCCAGGACGGGATCATCAAGGAGCCGCGCGTGCTCCGTGAGATCGAAAAGCTCGCCGGATTCCTCCGATCACAGCCGGAGGTGGACAAGGTGCTCTGCGTCAACGACTTCTTCAAGGAGATGAACAAGGCGTTCTACGAGGATAATCCGGAACGGTACGAGCTGCCGGACACCAGAGCAAAGGTGGCGCAGTTCATGCTCATCTATTCGATGTCCGGCAGGAAGAACGAGCTGGACAAGTATATGGACTATCCCTCCAGCAGGACCCGGGTGAGCGTCCGCTCATCGGAGCACAACTCAGAAAAGCTCGACGACCTGATCCGCAGGATACGAAGGTATCTCAAGAACACCTTCGAGCCGCCGGTCCGGGCCCGCCTGGCGTCACTGGCGGTCGTGCATAACAACGTGTTCCACTACGTGCTGAAGGGACTCCTCTACGGCCTGCTGACAGCGATCATCCTGATCTTCGCGGTGATGTGCGTCAATTTCACGTCTCTCCGGGTCGGTCTGGTCAGCATGGTACCCAATCTGATCCCGATCGTGGCCGCCCTCGGCGTGATGGGCCTGTGCGGTCTCCATCTGGAGATCGCGACCGCGATGACCTTCTCGATCGCCATCGGCATCGCCGTGGACGACACGATACACTTCCTGACCAGGTTCCGGACCCATCTCGCACGGGCACGCGACTACCCGAAGGCGGTGCACCTCACGCTGGAGGACATAGGATCGGCGCTCGTAGAAACGACCGCGATAATGATAGGAGGCTTCCTCGTCCTGCTTTTTGCCAGCCTGAGAATGAACGTGTTCTTCGGCCTGCTCTGCGCCTTTATTGTCTCGACGGCACTCCTCGCAGACCTTACAATAACACCGGTCTGCATGCTGATCTTCAGGCCGTTCGGAAAGCCGGAGGACCTCGAAAGGAGTGTCGAATGAGAGGAGTAGTTCTCGCAGGAGGAACGGGGAGCAGGCTGTCCCCGCTGACGCGGGTGACGAACAAGCATCTTCTCCCGGTCGGACGCAAGCCCATGATATTCCATCCGATAGAGAGGCTCCTCGAAGCGGGTATCCGCGAGATCCTCGTCGTGACCGGCCGGGAGCACATGGGCGCGGTGATGGAGCTGCTGGGATCCGGCTCCGAGATGAACGCGGATTTCACATTCAAGGTGCAGGATGAGGCGGGCGGCATCGCGCAGGCGCTCTCTCTTGCGAAAACCTTCGCCGGCGGCGGACGGATCGTGGTGATACTCGGCGACAACATCTTCACCTCCTCGATCGCGTCCCACGTGAAGGAGTACGCCGCCCAGGAGAAGGGGGCGCGCATCCTCCTCAAGGAGGTGCCCGACCCGGAGCGTTTCGGCGTCGCCGAGCTCTCGGAAGACGGCTCCCGCGTCGTGGGGATAGAGGAGAAACCGAAGGAGCCGAAATCCCGGCTCGCGGTGACCGGCATCTACATGTACGATGAGCGGGTATTCGAGATCGCAGGAACGCTGCAGCCCTCAGGGCGGGGAGAGATGGAGATAACCGACGTCAACAACGCCTATATACAGGACGGCGAGATGACCTGGGGACCGGTCGAGGGGGAATGGAGCGACGCGGGAACCTTCGACTCGCTCCAGCGTGCCAATCAGATACTGAAGGAGTAATCGATGATTGACGGAGTTACCGTAAAGGACCTGAAGCCGATACCGGACGAGCGGGGCCGCCTGATGGAGATATTGCGATCCGACGACGACCTGTTCGAGAAATTCGGCCAGGTGTACATGACCACCGCGTATCCGGGCGTCGTCAAGGCGTGGCACTATCACAAGAAACAGACGGACAACCTGGCCTGCATAGCCGGCATGATGAAGCTGGTGCTGTACGACAGCAGGAAGGACTCCCCCACCGCCGGCGAGATCATGGAGGTGTTCTTCGGCACGCACCGCCCGCTCCTGGTGCAGGTGCCGCCGCTGGTATATCACGGGTTCAAGGCGGTCTCGGACACCGAGGCGCTCGTCATCAACGTTCCCAACGAGGTCTACATGTACGACCGCCCGGACGAGTTTCGCGTCGATCCGCACGGCGACGAGATCCCGTACGACTGGGACCGGAAGGACGGCTGATGAGACTCCTGGTGACGGGAGGGCTGGGCTTCATCGGGTCCAACTTCATCCGTCTTGTCCTCGCGGAGCGGCCCGACTGGCACGTGGTAAACTGCGACGCGGTCACCTACGCCGGCAACCCGGCGAATCTTTCCGATATCCAGGATTCCCCGAAGTACGCGTTCGTCAGGGGTGACATCGCCGACGAGCGGGCGGTCATGGACCTCTTCGAAACGAACGGCTCATTCGACATGGTGGTAAATTTCGCCGCGGAGACGCACGTGGACCGTTCCCTTCACCAGTCGGCCGTCTTCCTGAGGACCAACGTCGCCGGCACCGAGGTGCTGCTGAGGGCGTCCACGGAGGGAAAGGCCGGAAGGTTCCTTCAGATATCCACCGACGAGGTGTACGGAAGCACCCCGGAGGGAACGCGGTTCACCGAAACGCACCCGCTTGAGCCTTCCAGCCCGTATTCGGCGAGCAAGGCGGGGGCGGACCTGACCGTGCTGGCATTCGGCCGTTCCTTCGGCCTCCCCGTCGTCGTAACCCGCAGCTCGAACAACTACGGGCCGTACCAGTACCCCGAGAAGCTGCTACCGCTCTTCATCACGAACCTGATGGCCGGGAAGCAGGTACCGGTCTACGGCGACGGCCTGCAGGTGAGAAACTGGCTGTACGTCGAGGATAACTGCCGCGCCGTCCTCGCCGTGCTGGAAAACGGCGAGGACGGCGCGGTATACAATGTCGGCAGCGAGAACGAGGTCACCAATCTCGACATGACGAAAACGCTCATCACCGCTATGGGAAAGGGCGAGGACTCCATCATGTACGTCACGGATCGTCCCGGCCACGACAGGCGCTACGCGCTGGACAGCTCCAAGCTTACGAACGAGCTCGGCTGGAGGCCGACGGTATCGCTCGAGGAGGGGATGCAGCGGACCGTCGAATGGTACATCGCGAACCGGAGCTGGTGGGAGCCGCTCAAGCAGAAATCCTACGAGCCCTGGAAACGCTGGTGACCAGGTACTCCAGTATCTTCCGGTCCATCATCCGCCGCATGTCGAACCGCAGGGGGTCGGTACAGCGCGCGCACATGCCGGGCCATTTCCCTTCCCTCAGGACCTCCTTCTTTCTGCGCTCGATCTGAGCCCAATCCGTTTCCCTTATGTTGCCCAGGGGAAGGGCTCGCCGGATGTCGTGGCAGCAGCACAGCACGTCCCCCTTCCACGTAATGAAGTTAACCAGCTCGAACACCCTGCATGGCCGCCCCCGCAATCCGGGCCGGTTGGAAACCATGCCGGGAAGGCCGACAAGGCCCGCCCGGTCGTGGGCCTGCTGAACCCGGAAGTGTTCGATCCCCCTCTTCCTCCAGAACGTCCGGATATCCTTCTCCCTGTGTTTGTTCTCCTCCGAGAGGACGTAGTTGATCTGCAGCGTCGTGCGCACCCGGTCCCTCCGGAACCGCCGCGCCAGTTCCTCTATCGAAACCAGTGTCTCGTCGAACCGCGCGCCGCACATCGTGGATTCGTAGCTGCCCCGGTCCAGCCCGTTGAAGCTGATGTCGAGTATGTCGAGACCGGCGTTCACCAGGCGCGGCACGACGTCGGTACCCAGCCGGGTGCCGTTGGTTGTGACCCAGGCGGTGAGCTTCGGGTATCGTTCCTTCACCAGCGACACGAACTCCGGCAGCAGCGGATTGAGCGTCGGCTCTCCCATGCCTACGAACGCCACGTTATCCGTAGACCGGAGCGGGACTCCATTCAGAAAATGATCGAATGTCTTCTTCGACATGAAGCCGACGTCCTTCATCTCGTCGCGCGGACAGAATCGGCACCTGAGATTGCACGCGTTCGTCACCTCTATGTCAAAGATCCTGATACCGAGCAGTCTCGAGAGCATCACTTTCCCTCCGCCGGCCTGATGATCCTCAGGCCCAGCTCGGTCCATTTTGCGCGAGCCATGTTGCACGCCAGTCCGACCCGCACCGGCCCGCCGGAAGGCGCCTCGATCAAGGTCTCCTCCTGCACATTCACTTCCTCGAAATCGCCCTCCAGCCGAACGTACAGCTCGCACTTCCAGGACCTGTCCCCAAGCCTGCTCATGTGCAGACGGAAGCGTGTCCACCGATGGATCTCCTTCGATTCGGGCACCCAATGCGCATGGGGAGTCCATTCTCTGGGCAGCCAGATCATCTTGCCCGTGTTCCGCCCGGGGGAGAACGTCACACCGACCCGGGCTTCGCTCGCCACATCCCCCGATGTCTCGCGTTCCATGCGTATCAGGCCGGTGAATTCCGCCTCCAGGAACGGCTTCGTGTCCAGAAGGTGAAAGGCTTCCCGTCTTCTGGTATAGGCATATTCCACCACGATCGCACCCTCAGGTGCGCCCAGGAACCACCCGTCCGCCACCCGGCGCTCCCCATGGACCTCTGCGATGTCCACCCCGAGATTGGCCGCAAGCGCCCGGGCGCGCTCGACTCTTTCCACGACGAGGGGCCGGAGAAAATCCCTGTAATGCTCCGCGTACATGCTTCGCGGAAACCATCCCTCGCAGTACTTGAACACGGCACCCGATATGTCACGTTCCCACAGGAGCACATACGCGTACGCCAGCCGGCTGGCCTCCGCGGCCGCAGAACCCGGGGCCATCTTCTGTGCGGCGTGCACCATGCCCGCGTACAGGTAGTAGTCCTTCTTCTCCAGATGCCCAAGCCCTTCCATGTAACATCTTCTGAACTCGCG
Organism: uncultured Planctomycetota bacterium; assembly: GCA_964389785.1. Lineage (GTDB taxonomy): Bacteria > Planctomycetota > CAYMFW01 > CAYMFW01 > CAYMFW01 > CAYMFW01. The sequence goes on along the minus strand of CAYMFW010000008.1, from coordinate 30,367 downwards.
TCTCATATCAATCGTCATAGCGGGAGCGGCCGCCTCCGCCGCCGGCAGAAGATCGAAATGCCCCGCGGCCGCGGGACTGCTGGTTCCGAACCGCGCCGCGCGTCTGACAATGAACCGGAGCCCTTCGGCCTGACGATCATCTCTCGGAACCTCACACATCCTCTGCGAAAGACCGAGGAGCACGAGTCTTTCCAGATTGCAGCCGTCCCCCAGATTCAGCTCCTCCTCGTGGGCCGATCGGGCCAGCCCGTGGAGAGTGCGCAGATCGGCAACCGTCTTCACGCGCTCCGACGCCCTCACCAGCCGCGCGAGCGCGCTTTCTCCAGCGGTCGGTGTGCCCGGAACGGGCGCGCGCCCCGTCGTCACGAAGAGGGCGCCGGCGGCCAGAACGACGAGCGCCGCCGCGGCCATCCAGTATCTTCTGCGCGGCACAGTGGGCCGCCTCCGACCGGCGGGACGGACCGACGCCCTGGTCGACTCGCACGCGATCTCCCGCACCAACGTGTGGAGCCGGACATCCTGCCTGAATCTCTCCCGGAGCTCCGGGTCGGCTTCCAGCACCCGCCGCAGCTCGCTCAGGACGGCGTCGTCATCTCCGTCGAGATATGCCGATACCAGTTCTTCGAAGCGACTGTTCATTGACCAATCCCCTCCGCAGCCGGATGGGCGATCCGCCGCTCGATGCACCTGCGCAGCGCGTCCCTGACGCGAAACAGTATCGTTCTCACCGATTTCTCACTGAGACTGACGCGGTTCGCCAGCCTGCTGCCCTTCATATTCTTCCGGTACCGGAGAGTGAGAAGCTTGCGATTCCTGGAGTCCACCTTCTCGAGACAGTGACGAAGAGCCTTCCGCTCATCCTCCCACGCATCGATTTCCGAATCTTCCTCCATCAGGCTTCCGAGGTATTCGAGATTCTGAACGTCGACGGGGCTCATGCCGCGGGAGGCGGTCTTGTAGTATCGCCTCACCACGTTGCGGGCGATCCCGTTCGCCCAAGGGAGAAAGTCGCGGGAGGGGTCGAACCTGTCGGCGCTCCCGAGGATCTCCACAACGGTATCCTGGAACACGTCCTCGGCCGCGTCGAAGTCCCTTACCATGGCCACGATCACGCCCATGATCCGGGACCGGTGCTGGGTTATCGCCAGGTAAACCTTGTCCTTCTGTTCGGTCACATAGTCCTCCTGCCTTCTCTTCAACGCCGCAGCCGAACTGTAGACAGAAATGTATCAGAAAAGGAGAGCCAAAGGAGGGGGTGTCACCCTATGCGCTCTAAGAACAGCTACTTACGACTACTCTTTCCCGTACAGAGCGTCGAGATAATTGACCAGCCCCGCGCTTTCAGCGTAGGGGTCTATCACGATGGGAGGTATCACGCTGATCGGGCTCGTGTACCGTATGATCTCGCAGTACTTCCCCAGGTCAAACCGCCAGGGCGAGTCCTCGGGTAGGCAAAGGTCCGCGCCGCTCCCGTCCTCGAGATGCGCGAGCTGTCCCAGTTCCATGGACGAGCCGTCGTGAATCTTCACGGGGCGGCCGAGTATCCCGTCACACACGAAGAATATCACCGCCGCCCGTCCTCCGGCCTGGCAGAAGCTGTAGATGCTCGCCGCACGGTCGACTCCCAGTGCCTCAAGCTCCGCCGATATTGCCGCGGCCGGCTCGAAAACGTGGTTCCCGTCCTCCCCGTCCTCGAGGACCTCCGCCCAGTTGTACCAGACCGAGCCTTTCACCCTGAAGGCGAACGCGTTCGTCACCGGGGCCGCGACGTCCGCCTCCCATTCGTCCTCCGAGCGAGCGTCGATTATCGCGGCGCCGGGCACGCTCCCTTCGGCTGCCATGAAGAACTCCTGGGTCGTCGCCCTCACCAGGTCCATGTTCCCCTCCAGCTCCCCGACGCTGAAATCGGACGGCTCCGGTGCGGCAGGCTCCTCCGTCTCGAGCTCGTACCCGGCGGCGGTCCACACCGACTGCTCGCCGCTCGCCCTGCCGTCGAGGACGAAGAGCTGATCCTGGGCGAACCCCCAGTACCTGAACGCCCAGTAGGCGCGCACCGGACCCCAGACGTGGTTTCCGGTGAACACGACGACCGTATTCTCATCGATCCCGTAACCCTGGACGAACGCGTCCATCTTCTCGCCGTCGGGAACCATTCCGGGCGCCAGTATCGGCCCGTCCATGCGAAGATCGACCATCTCGTAAAAGGCCAGCGGATCGACGTAGTGCGCCCCCGGGATGTGACCGGACTCGTAGTCGAGGCGGGTGTCGAAATCCCAGTCGAAACCGGTATCCAGAACGACCACGTCCCTGCCGAAGTCGTCGACATAGCCATCGTCTATCCAGTTCTTGAGACGATCCGCGGACAGCAGGGACGACACCCTTTCGTGATAGAGCGAGTCCTGAGTGTTCACCGCGTCGGCCCGGTCGGCGTATGCGTCCACCACAACCGGGGGAATCACCGCGGACGGGTCGTTGTAGGCGATGACGTCACAGTACCTCCTCAGGTCGAATCGCCAGGGGGAATCCTCGGGCAGGCCGATAGCATTCCCTTCGTCATCCGTCATGTGCCCCAGCTGTCCAAGCTCCCTGGACGAGCCGTCGTGGATCTTCGCGGGACGGCGGAGTATCCCGTCGAGCGCGAAGAATATCACCGCGGCCCTCCCTCCCGACTGGCAGAAGCTGATCCCCGTCTCGTCCTCGGACAGCCCCAGCGCCTCGAACTCCGCCGCCAGCGCAGCCGCGGGCTTGAAGTGGTGCGTACCGTCCTCCCCACCCGCGAGGACGGCACACCACTCCTTCCAGACCGAATCCTTTATCCTGAAGCCGAATATGTTCGTCTCCGGAGTTATATATCCGTAGGCTTCGCCTTCAGTTCTCGCGTCGATAATAACGCTGTCCGTCCGCTCCTCCCCGATTATCTCGAACAGCTCCTCCGTGGATGCCCTCACCGCGTCCATGTTGCCTTCCCACTCGCTCACGCTGAAGTCGGACGGCTCCGGTGCCGGCGGCTCCTCCGTCTGCAGGTCATATCCGGATGCGGTCCATATCGAGTACGGGCCGTTTGCCTTCCCGTCGAGTATGTACAGCTGGTTCCTCGAGAACCCCCAGTACCGGAGTGCCCAGTAGGCCCGCGCCGGCCCCCAGATGTGGTTGCCGGTCAGCACCACCGTGGTGGAGCCGTCGATCCCGCAGGTCTGAAGGAACGCGTCCATCGTCAGGCCGTCGGGGACCATCGCGGCCGTGCCGACGACCCCGTCGCAACGAAGATTCGTCATCTCGTAGAACGTCCCGGGACCCACGTAGTACGCCCCCGGCACGTGACCCGCTTCGTACACCGCCCTCGTATCGAGGCTCCAGTCGAAGCCGGTGTCGAGCACGACCACGTCGTACCCCCAGTCGTCCCTGTAACCGTTGTCTATCCACCGCTTCAGCTGGGAGGCGGAGATGAGCGAGTTGGACGGGGGGCTGAGCGCCAGCACCGCCTTTGGCGCAAGGTTGTCGTCTGAGCTGTCGCACCCTATGAGCAGGGCGAGCAGGACGGCCAGAATGCCCGTCAGGATTCTCATTGCCATAGGTCCTCCACCATACTGTTAACGGGTGGAGGCAAAATGTGGACAGGTAATCCATCGAACTGCAAAAACTTGTGGATCAGGCGACGGCGGCGGTCTCCGCGAATCTCGGGACGGCCGCGGGAGCGTTCGCGAATCCCCCTCGGTCTCCCTCGAGACCCATCAGCGCGGTGAAGTAGTGTCCGGACAGGTAAACCTTCTCCTCCATGCTCGCGCGGTTCCAGATGTCCGTCTCGCCCATCGCGAAGAAACAGAACTCCTCCTCGGACATAGGCTCCATCGTCTTCTCGAGCCGGGGCAAGAGGTTCTTTTCCTCCTCATGTGAGTGGAAGAACCGGTAGTGGGTCCGCTCCCGAAGCTCCTTCACGTCGGGCTCGGCGACCGCCCTGTCGGGGATCTCCAGATTGAGGCGGAGCAGGACCGCAGGGGCGCCCCCCACCCTGCCGTAGCACCGTTCCGGACCCCAGTTCTCGAACAGCAGCGTCTTGTGGTAATACGCCGCGTGATGAGGGTTCACCGTGATCATGAAGTCGGTCGCTCCTCTGAGATGCCACGAGACAAGGTAGACGTAGTTGAAGAGCTTCACCAGGACGTCCCGGGATGTGCGCCGGTCCTCGTCCGCCACCCCAAGGGATATTATCTCCGCCGGCCTTCTCCCGGATCCCCTCAGGATGTCCAGCTCCCTCCCGTACAGCGTGTCCGCCGGAAGGCCGAGCGGGCCGTCGAATACCACGGTCAGTGTCCCCACGATCTCTTCATCCCGCAGGACTGTCAGCGTGACGGTATCCGGCAGCAGGTTGTACAGCGACAGCCACATCCTGGATTCGTTCGCCTCGGCGTACCCCTTTTCCCGGTACAGCCTGTATACCAGCTCGTACGCGGCCCGGCGTGACTCGAAATCGTTCGCCGCCGCTATCCGGAACTCATCGTTCTCGCCGAAGGAATGCGACCACGCCGCCGGCCCTGCAAGTCCGATTGTGCCATCAGTCTTCATAAAACAGCTCCTGTCCGTCCACCTTTCTGTTAACCGTCAGGCCTGCGATGTTGACGGAGAATTCAGGACTTATCTTCTGAGGGTATTTCCCGGCAGGAGAAAGAATGCTAGCAGGAAAAACGAGGATCTTCGCCAGATCACGATAACCTTATGCCACGGCGACAGATACGGTAAGCCCAGGAGCCGGCGAAGGAGCGTTTGTGAATACTCCGCGGTCCCCCTCCAGCCCCAGCAGCGCGGTGAAGTAGAATCCGGCCAGATACGTCTTGGCCTCCATGCCGGCACGGTTCCAGATGTCCGTTTCGCCCATCGCGAAGCAACAGAACTCCTCCTCGGACATGGGCTCCATCGTCTTCCGGAGCTCGGGCACTATCTCCCACTCCTCGTCCGGGGTATGGAAGAACCGGTAGTGCGTGCGCTGACGCAGCTCCCCGGCTTCCGGCTCCGCGACCCGGTCCGGAGTGTCAAGCCGCACCCGCAGAAGCACCGCCGGAGCCCCGCCCACCTTGTTGTAGGTACGCTCCGATCCACATTCCTCGAAGAGAAGCGTCTTCTGATAGTATGCCGCGTGATGCGGATTGACGGTAATGACGAAATCCGTGTGCTTCCGGATGAACCGTGACACCAGATACGCGTAGTTGAAGAGCTTCACCAGGATATCCCTGGAGGTGCGCCGGTCCTCGTCGGCCACCCCCAGGGATACTATCTCGGCGGGTCTCCTGCCCGACTCTCTGAGCAGGTCGATCTCTTTTCCGTACAGGGTGTCTCCGGGGAGTCCGAGCGGACTGTCGAAGACCACCGTGAGTGTGCCCACCATTTCCTCATCCTTCAACACTATCAGCGTGGTGGTATCCGGCAGCAGGTTGTAAAGAGACAGCCACATCCTCGACTCGTTCACCTCGGCGTACCCCTTTTCCCGGTACAGCCGGTACACGAGTTCGTACGAGGCCCGGCGTGACTCGAAGTCGTTCGCCACTTCGATACGGAACTGCCCGTTGTCGCCGAACCGGTGCGACCATTTGGCCGGATACGGCGTGAATTCGAAGCTCTCCGGACCCGCCAGGTCGCTAAATCGATTCGCGCTGATCACTCTCATATCCGGCTCCCTTCCGACATACTGTTCACCGGCACATCTGAAGCGTTGACGGCCGATCCAAGAGATTTGAGATTCTTCATCAGAAGGACCCTGTCGAGCGCCTTTCGGAACTCGGAGCGACAGTCGAGGGCATCGATATGCCCCTGCATCTCACCGGCCTTGTCACTGAAGGAGCCGTCGCTCAGCATGCGGTTCACGGCATTCCTCACGCCGTCGGGGGTCACCCGGCCGGCCCGGATGAGCATGCCCGCCCCTTTCCGTTCGACCGCCTCCATGACATAGAACTGGTCTATGTTCGACGGGATGCCCAGCACCGGCGTCCCGGTGGTAAGCGACTGGTACACCATGCCGCTTCCGCCGTTGCATATCACGATGTCCGAGAGGTCGGCCGCGGCGAGGCCCGGCAGGTAGTCCACCGCGTGAACGCCGTCGGGAATGGCGGACCGGTCGATCCTGCGCGCGGTCGCCACCATCACCTCCAGGCCCATATCCCGCAGCGTTTCCAGCATTCCCCGTATCGCCTTCGAGTCCCCGGAGGAGCCGGGCGACACGAACACCACCGGCTTCCCGCGGTCCAGCTCGTCCCACCACTCCGGAAGAGGGATGTCCGGTTCCCAGTTGACCGGGCCTATGCAGGTCTCGGCATCGGACAGGAAATCGGCGTCGTACAGCTCCGGCACGTCCATGTACAGCGTGTGCGTGCCTCTGGTGAAGACCTCCTGGGCGGTTCTGAGCGGGGACAGACCGAACTTCCTGCGGAGCCTGTTGATGCCGGGGGTCTGCACCCAGAAGAAGAGAGGGAGGGACACGCGGAGGATCCAGCTCGTGACGGTGACGCCGCAGAGCTTCACTATCGGGTGTTCGGGAACGGGACAGCGGATTGTGGAACGGGGGCTCCAATGAACGTTGCTCAGCGCCAGGTAGGGGATACCCGATACCGCGCAGGACATGTCGAGCGACAGCCGGAAATCCCCGATCACAACGTCCGGCTCCATCGTGGAGAGCACGGTGAGGTCGTCACGCACGTACCGCTCCAGCTCGTCGGTCTTGTACAACGATTCCGCGTTGTAGACGCGCCGGAGGAAGGTCTCGGACGGTATCGATTCCAGGGGCAGATACGGCACGCCCGCGTTCTCAACGATGTGCCGGTATCGCTCGTCGCACGCGAAGTTCACACTGTACCGTTTCGGATCGAGTGACCTGGCGAGCTCGAGCGGCCGGACGACGTGCGCGAGGGTCACTGCCTCACCAACGAACAGTACGGACGGCTTCTTGTTATCCACGCTTACCCCCCGGGAACCGGAATCGCCTGTTACGGCAGCCTGCTCAGAACGGGCGCCGCGAGTACCGGAAGATTCAGCGAATAGACCACCGCCCACAGGAATCCGATGGCTATCAGGGCGGCGAACATCCCGATCTTCTTGTGCCACTTCATTGCGTCCCCCATGTCAACGTTCGAACCAGGGCTTTTCATCCTCTCTACCAGACCATTCACTGGCCGGGCCCGGAATGTTGACAGGGAATTCGCGGAAAGAGAGGAAAATGCGCGGTCACATGTGAGGCGGCGAAAAACAGGGCTATTCCACGGGCCTGATGATCTTCAGCCCGAGCCCGTGCCAGGTGGCGGCCGCTCTGTTGGTGCCCAGGGATACCGAGGCCCGGCCGGGCAGCGTTCCGGGACTCTCGCTCTCGTGGTGGACGCAAATGGTGTCGTCGAAATGCGTCTCGGGGACAAGGTCACGCACGCCGTACGGCTGGCGCCCCTCGACCCAGACAGTCATCACCGACTTCCACCTGCCGTTCTTCAGGTGAACGAAACGCACCCTGAACCAGAGCCACGGTCCGACGAGGATCTCGGGCACCTCGGACATGCCGATCCCCCACGTCCTTCCTCCGGCCTTGTCGAACCAGATATGCCACGAGAGCCCCTGTCTTCCTTCCGCTCGTCCCCCTTCGGGAAGCGCATTGATCCTCACCTGGCCGGCAAAAATAGCCTCTTCGAACAGCGGCGTATTCAGAAACATCCGCGTTCCTTTCGCATTCGGATCCGTCTGCGTGATGACCTCCATCTCCGGCGGTGCGAACCTGCCGACGCCGCCCGACTCGTACACGCCGAAGTCCCACTTGCCGGAAGGCAGTACGGTCGAGTACTTCGCATGAACATTTGCCGCCAGCGCCGTGGCCCTTTGTGCCGCGGGATCCATCACAGCGGCTATCTTCCGATCGAAATACGCGCGGCCGGGCAGACTCGATTTCCAGTCGCCGGCGAACCCATTGACGGCATTCTTGGAGTAGACCCGCCCCCTTTCGAAGAACCCCACGTAGAAATACTCGAGCCACAGCGCGTCGGCGAGTTCCTCTTCACCACCCTGCAGGCAGAATGAATGCACCTTCAACAGCCGGGCGTGCCATTCGTTGTAGTCGAGATCGACCGCCGCCGTCCGGGCCCTGTGGTATTCATCCCGAACCTTCAGCAGTTCCATTTCCGAAAGCCCCCCCGCCGCTTCCGCCATGGTCATCGTCTCCAGCGGGAGCCGGGCGACTGTCCGCCCGGCCGCTCGTGCCCGCTCCAGGGCAAACCGCAGGTCTTCCACCTGCCGATCCACCTTCGGATTGACCGTGATTGCCCTGGCGAGACCCAGACCAAAGAGCTTCATCAGGTTGCACCTGCTTCCGCAATCGTATTCCCCCTCGTACGCCTCTCTGACGGCCTTTCGAAGCCCTTCCATGTCCTCGACCGTCTTCGCGGCGCCGGCCTTCTCAATCAAGACGGCCAGCGCGACGTCCGCAGGAGCAGTCACGTCGCCGGACCGGGAGAGGTAGACGATGCCGCAGACGGCCAGCATCAGCGCCGCGGCGATCGCGGCCGGGAGCCGCCACACTATTCGAGCCGGTCTTCGCCTTCGCGCCTCCGGCTTGAATTCGACCGCGTCCATCGCCTGCATGTGCTCCGAAAGCATCGCCTCACGCCTGGCGTAGTCCACGAAGCGATCGAGCACGCCGGGCTCCTCGAGAAGCAGATTGCGAAGACAGACGGTATCCTTCTCATCCAGCCCGCCGCTGAAATAGCGTATCAGGAGTGATCTGTCGTCGTTATCCACCGCTCACGCCTCGCCGTTCTGCAGTCTCATCAGCCGTTCCTCTATACATTCCATAAGGGCTGCCTTTCCCCTCATGATGGAAACGAATACCGAATTTACCCTCAATTTCAGCCTCGCCGCGATTTCCTTCCCGCTGAGCCCCTCACCGTACTTCAGCCGCAGGATTTCTTTCGCGCGTTTCCCGAGGCGCTTGATGCACTGTCCCAGGGCTTCCTTCTCCATCGAATCGTCCTTGCTCCACGACGGATGTTCCACCAGCTTCTCGAACAGCTCCGGGTCCACCAGGAGGGGCGCGTTCTTCCTGCCGGTCCTGTCCAGGTACTGCAGTAGCTTGTTTCTAGCGATTCCCCGGGCCCAACGGCCGAAATCCCGGCCCGGATCGTACCGCTCCCACTGTTCCCAGAGCACCAGGCAGACCTCCTGGAACACGTCCTCAGCGGAAGACACGTCGGCCAGATGCGCCACGATGAACCCGTATATCGCGGTGCGATGCTTCAGGATCATCTGCGTCAGATGCCTGCGCGTATCCTCTTCAGAGCGATTCATCGATAGACTCCTCACCTCTGCTTATGATTCAGGGTCGGCGGGCCTATATTGACACGAAAAACGGTGCGTTTCGAAAACTTTCTCGAGACCGGCGGGGCGCCTAGTCCTCCTGCGCCCCCCGCCCGGCACCGGCCTGCTCGATCGCTCTCGCCGCCGCTTTCTTCAGCGCCCTGCAGCTCATCGTGGCGCCGGTCACGATGTCCACGTTCGCCTTCTGCTCCGCGATCATTCTCTCGATCATCGGCTGTATGATCTCACGGTACTTGCGAATCGCAAAATGCTTGGTGACATGTATGCCTGCAATTCTCCCGTCCTTCACGTTCAGGGACACGATGAACCGTCCCGGAAACTTGAACGACTTGCCTTCGTACGTCCCGTCCTTCAGTGTGCCGTCTCCCATATTCATGCCTCCAGTATGTTGTTCAGATAGGTCTCCAGCCCCGACGCTTTTCTCTCCGGAGCAAATCCGCTCAGCACCATCTCTCTCCCGGCTTTTCCCAGCCTCTCCCGCAGATTGCTGTCCGCGGCGAGCTTCTTCAGCCCCACCGCGATCCCGCCCGCGTCTCCGGGCTCCACGAGGATTCCGTTCTCCCCGTCCGTGACGAGCTCGGGGAACCCGCCGCACGTCGTCGCGATCAGCGGCAGGCCGAAGCTCATCCCCTCGAGCGCTGCGTTGCTGAACGACTCGTAGCCCGGAAGCGAAGGCATCACCATCACGTCGGCGGCGGCGTAGAGCGCCGCCGGATCGGCGATGAAGCCGACCAGATCCGCCCTGTCCGGCGCGCACGATCCGGATATCTCATCCTCCAGACGGGATCGCTCCGGACCCTCGCCCGCGATAATGAGCCGGGCGTTGGGACATTCCTTCAGCAGGGAAGCGAACGCCCGCACGAGAAAGACGTGTCCTTTGTCCAGATCCAGCCTGCCGACGGAGAGCACAACGAAGTCATCAGGAGAAATCGAAAGCTCCCTCCGCACTCGATCCGCCTCACCGGCACCCGGGGACGAAAGCGGAGGCACCGGGTTGTACAGCACCTCAATCTCACGCCCCTCGAGCCACGAATGCGACTCCTTCAGCAGGTCCGCCGTCTTCCGGCTGTTACAGAAAATACCGTCCATCCTCTTGAAGAATGACGTCTTGACCGGTCCGGACCCGAGGGGCTTGCACAGACCCCTACGGAGGACAACCTTCGGCCGGTCGGATCTCTTGCGTGCCCGCAGACATGACCGGGCGTCTCCGCCGCTATTACAGAGAGCCGCATCCGTCCCCTGGCCGCGGAATACCTTCTTCAGCAGGCGGCCCGGCATCCTCCCGGCCGTTTCGACAGGGATACCCGCGGACGACGCCCTATTCGCCAGTTCGGAATCGCCGGAAGTGATCAGCACGACATCATGGCCCCGATCCCTCATGGCCTCCGCCGCCCAGAGGAACCACCTTTCCCCGCCGGCCCATCGCTTCTGAGTGTTCACGAAACAGATTCGCACGATGTCAGGCCTCTCCTTCCTTCCGTCCGAACCAGGATTCCGTTCTAAGACATATTCTCACCAGCATAAGCATTACCGGCACCTCAATCAATACACCGACGACCGTCGCCAGAGCGGCCCCGGATGACAGCCAGAACAGCATCGTCACCGTCGCGATGGCGACCTCGAAATGATTGGACGCCCCTGCCGCTTGAAGAAGCCGAGGTTTTCATGAAAACACTCCAAAGATGTAGGTGAGGCAGTAGTAGATACCGACCGCGATAAAGATGACGCCGGTGACGCGTCGGGCCCATTTCTCGAAGGCGGCCATTCTGTCGTAAGCGGTGCCCACCGACTTCGCCCCGAGCGCGATGATGACGGCGAAGACGAGCACCGGCAGGCCGGTGGCGGCGCCGTACACCGAGGGAAGCAGCACAGCGGATTCGAACTTCACCGCGACGGGAATGAGACTTCCGAAGAAGAGCGCGGCCGAGATCGGACAAAGCGTGAGGGCGATTCCCGGACTCCCTGCGCGGACCTTCCCCGCATCTCGCCGATGACCAGATACACCAGGCTCACTCCGACAAACGTCAGCAGAACCGCCCTGACTATCGCCTTCGTCTTCATGCAGGCTCATCTCGTCCCAGGATGCCTTTGATGTCATCCACGGACAGCAGCTTGCCCGACGACTTCACCTTCCCGTCCACCGCGAGCGCCGGCGTTATCATCACACCGAAGGCCATGATATCGGTGATATCGGTTATTTTCTCGATCTCGAACTCGATCCCGAGGTCCTTCGCCGCCTCCTCAGCGTTTTCCACCAGTTTCCTGCATTTGGGACACCCGGTGCCCAGTATCTGCAGCTTCTTCATCAATGACCTCCTACGAAAAGAAAGCCCCGTACGTCATCCCGCTGACCGTTGCCATTACCACCACCAATGTGATATACGCGATCGTCTTCTTCGTCCCGATCACGCTCCGTATCACGAGCATGTTGGGAAGCGACAACGCCGGACCGGCCAGGAGCAGCGCCAGCGATGGCCCCTCTCCCATACCCGCGTTCCTCAGCCCCTCCACGATCGGCACCTCCGTCAGCGTTGCGAAGTACATAAACGCGGCGGCCACCGAAGCGAAGAAGTTAGCTCCGAGCGAATTCCCCCCGACGAGACCGGCGACCCACCCGGACGGAATCAGCCCTCTGCCGCGGGGACCGCCCAGAAGCAACCCGGCCGCCAGCACCCCCGCAAAGAGGAGAGGCATGATCTGTTTCGTAAACCCCCACGCGGATTCGACCCACTCCCCGAGCTCCTCCCGCCTGAACCACGTCTTGAGCATTACGAAAAGCATAAGGAGCGCCCCGCCCGCAACGGCGAACCGGTACCGGTGCACCGCGACGTACGCGGGCGTCTCGACCGGACGCTGCCATCGCAGCAGCTCTTTCGCCACCTTTGCGATGTCCGGATCTCCCCTATCCACGTACACGAATTTCTCGTCTTCCCCCGTCTTCGCACCCGTTATCTCATCTATCCGGAGCGCCTTCGGGTCCGGACAGCATGCCACGCCGAAACTGAATCGTCCGGACACCGCCCAGTTGGCGAAGACGAGGACGACAACCATCGTGGCCAGAACGAGCGCGTTCTTCCACAGCGGCCGCGTCACCTCCGGCTCCGGCATCGCCGCCCCCGCCTCCATCCTCCCCTCCTCATCCTTCCTGAAGATGAAATGCATCGCGAGCCCGATCACCACGCTGAACATCACCGCCCCGACCGCCCGGGCGATGCCAAGCCTCAGTCCGAGGACCCGCGCGGTGAGGATGAGCGCCAGCACATTGATGGCAGGACCGGCATAGAGAAACGCGGCGGCCGGTCCCAGTCCTGCCCCCCGCGCGTATATCCCGGCAAAGAGGGGCAGAACGGTGCAGGAACACACCGCCAGGACGCTGCCGGATACGGACGCCACCGCGTAGGCGACCGTCTTCTTCGCGTGCGTGCCGAGGTACTTCATCACTGCCCCCTGGGACACGAAGACCGATATCGCTCCCGCGATAAAGAACGCCGGAACCAGGCACAGCAGGACGTGCTCCCGGGCGTACCATTTCACCAGCGCCAGCGAGCCCACGATCACCCCTCCGGAATTCCCGACAGGCAGCCAGTAGAAGAGCAGGAAGCCTCCCGCTATCAAAACGAGCGGCTTCCATTCATCTCTGAGTCTCATGATCCTCCAAGCACGGCCGCCTCGGCGGCCAGACGTTTCCTGAGCGCTTCGACCACACACGGCAGTGCCTTCAGCAGACAGGGCATCGCTAACTCATAGATCATCTTCACCCCCTCTTTCCGCCGCCGGACGATGCCGGTACGGAACAGCACGTCGAGATGCCGGGAGGTAGTTGCCTGCGCCCCGGGCACCATCTCCACCAGCTCGCACACGCAGCGGGCCCCATCCGCCAGCGCCTCCACCATTCTCAGCCGCACCGGGTGCCCCAGTGCCTTGAATATCCCCGCCTTTGCCTTCGTCAGTTCCATGTCATTCATAACACCTCCTCGACATTTCATAGCCATTATGCTATATTGCAATATATGTGTCAAGAAGCTGTTTCACAAGCCCTGTCCAAAGCAGTCCTGCAGTGATTTCTGTATATTGAGACTGGTTAGTGAACCACATATCTTTTCCTGTCGATTACAGGGGTGAAACATGAGCAGATTCAAGAAGATCATGATCGCGGTCGCCGGCCTCATCGTCTTTCTGGCCCTCGCCGGCTACGTGTTCGTCAAGACCCAGATGACCCATCACAGCGTCACCGGCACGCCGGCGGCCGTCCAGCCGAGCGGCGATGAGGTGCTTGACGCGATACGCCGAGGCATCGAATTCCTCAGGGTACACCAGGAACCGGACGGCGAGTTCTCCGCCGGTATACTCGATCCCAAGCCTGCCTTCACCGCGCTGGTGGTCGATTCCATCGTCCACAGCCCGGACCGGCTGAACGAAAAGACCCCGTTCGTCGCGAGGGCGGTGAAGGCGATCCTGTCCCACCAGCAGGAGGACGGCGGAATCTACACACCCGCCCTCGGTCTGGGCAATTACTGCACGTCCGCCTGCATCATGGCGCTCACCGGCCTGAACAACCCGAAGCATGAACCGGTCATCAAACGGGCCCGCGATTTCGTGATGGGAGTCCAGCACGAGAGCGGCGGCATGGGCTACGGGGACGGCGGCGACCCGGACATGTCGAACACCGCGATGTCGCTCGAGGCGCTCCGCAAGGCGGGCGTGCCGGAGGACAGCGACGTGTTCAAGCGCGCGGCCGCGTTCATCAGCCGGTGCCAGAACAGCTCCGAGAGCAACCCGGAGGTCTGGGCCGCGGACGACGGCGGATTCATCTACCGCCCGGCCAATTCGAAGGCGGGAACACGAACGACCCCGGACGGGAAAACGGAATACATAAGCTACGGCCTGATGAGCTACGCCGGCCTCGTTTCCTTTCTCTGGGCCAACGTGGACCGGGACGAGGAGCGGGTGAAGTCCGCCTTCCGCTGGGTGCGGGAAAACTGGACGCTCCAGGAGAACAAGAACATCGGCAACCAGGGCCTCTACTACTACTACCTGACCATGGCCAAAGCGCTTCAGGTGTACGGCGTCCGCATCATAGAAACGACGGACGGAAAGAAGCACGACTGGCCGGTCGAGTTGTCCGAAAGGGTCATTTCCCTTCAAAAGGATGACGGCTCCTGGGTCAACGAGAACGGCCGCTGGTTTGAGGACGACGCGGTGCTGGTCACCGCCTACATGATACGTGCCCTCACCGTCTGTCACAAGGAATTCCACAGACCCTCCCGGTCCGCCCCCTGATCCTTCTCCTCGAAAAAACTTTTCTTTCCCGTAAACTTGACAAGCGTTTTAAACGTCTGTATAATCAGCTTCACTCAGACGTTCATTCGAACAAGGAGAGGGAACCCATGGTGAAACCGAAGAGGAAGGGAGACGATTCGACAAAGAAACGGATCCTGAACGCCGCCGGGGCGCTCTTTGCGGAAAACGGCTTCACGGAAACGACGGTGCGCGACATATGCGCCAGGGCGAAAGTGAACCTGGCACTGGTCAACTACCACTTCCATTCGAAGGGAGATCTCTATCGCGCGGTCTGGCAACACGCCGTAAAACTGGCGGAGTCCCTCTATCCCATCGACGGAGGCGTCCCCCCGAACGCGCGGCCCGAGGATCGCCTGCGAGGCTGCGTCCGCGCCCTTCTCTCGCGTATGACGGACCGGAACCGACTGCGTCACTTCCACGGCATACGCATGATGGAATTCGCCAATCCGACCGGTCTGTCGAACGAGATATTCGCCGCGATGATACGGAAGAACAGGGACCACCTGCTGAAGATACTTCACGGCCTTCTCGGCCCGGGCGCCGGCCCGAGAGACATGGAAATGTGTCACATGAGCATCATCAGTCAGTGCCTCATGGTCCATCCCAGGAAGCGTCGCGCATCCGTCAAGTTCCCATTGAAATTCGGCGCGAAGGATATCAATTTCCTCACTGAATACATAACGGATTTCTCCCTGGCGGGCATAGAGAAGATCAAGCAGAAGCACAGGTATGGAGGAGGCTCTCGATGAAGAAAGCTGTTATCGCTCTGATCGCACTGGCGGTGCTGGGACTGGTCGGCTGGCGGATCTATGTCAAGGTCACCGGCGGGTCCGGCGAAAGACAACGGGGCAGGCGAGGCGGCGGCGCGGCGGTGGCCGTGGAGATCGCCCCGGTGCGGAAGGCTTCGATGCAATCGATCGGACGGTTCACCGGGTCCCTTCGGCCGAATTCCATGTTTATCGTCGCCCCCAAGGTCGGCGGCCGCCTGGAAAAGCTGACGGTCGACGTGGGAGACGTGGTCAAGTCGGACCAGCTGATCGCCCAGCTCGATGACGACGAATACGCGCAGCAGGTCGAACAGGCGCGGGCCGAGCTCGCGGTCGCAAAAGCGAACGTAGCGGAAGCGAAGAGCACGCTGGAAGTGGGCGGAAGGGAGATGAAGCGCGTGACTGCCCTCCACGAGAAGAAGATGGCGTCCGACTCCGAAAAGGACGAGGTCGCGGCGCGGTACGCCGCGTCGGAGGCCAAACACAACGTCGCCCTGGCAGAGGTAATGCGCCGGGAGGCGGCCCTGAAGGCGGCGCAGGTGCGGCTTTCCTATACCCGCATCCACGTTTCGTGGGAAGACCAGGCCGCGTTCCGGGTGGTGGGGGAACGTTTCGTGGACGAAGGCGAGATGCTGCGGGCGAACGATTCTATCGTCTCGGTCCTCGATAACCGCGTCATGATCGCGACCATCGACGCGATCGAACGCGACTACACGAAACTCACCGTCGGACAGGCGGCCACCGTCACCACGGACGCGTTTCCCGGCCGCGAATTCACCGGCACCATCGTCAGAATCGCGCCTCTGCTGAAAGAGACGTCCCGCCAGGCCCGCGTCGATATCGAAATACCAAACCAGAAACAGGAACTGAAACCGGGCATGTACGTGCGGGTCCGGATCGAGTTCGACAGGCACGAAGACGCGGTAGTCGTCCCCTTTGCCGCCATCGCCCGGCGCGACGACCGGCAGGGGGTATTCCTTGTGGATACAGAGGGCATGAAAGCAAATTTCGTTCCTGTCACGACGGGCATTGTCGAAGGAGAGCTGGTGGAGGTGCTCGATCCTCCGCTTGCCGGCAGCGTGGTCACGATGGGCCATCACCTCCTCGAAGACGAAGGAGCGATACGCCTCCCCGGCACGCCGTCGCGTAAAGAGGACCCGGACCGCACCGAAAGGAAGGATTCGGCAGAAGGAGGCCGTCGATGAGACTCTCCCGGTTCTCCGTCCACCGTCCGATCTTCACGATCATGGTGGTCCTCATCGTCATCATACTGGGCGGCGTGTCCCTGTCGCGCCTGCCCATCGATTTGATGCCGGATATCACCGTCCCCACGCTGAGCATCTCCACCAGCTACGAGAATGCGAGCCCGGAAGAGATGGAGGAACTGGTCACCCGGCAGATCGAGGAGGCGGTAAGCGCGGTGACCGGCGTCGAAGAAGTCAGCTCGATTTCATCCGAGGGCAGCAGCAGCGTCAGGGTCTCTTTCACATGGGGAATTGACCTGGACGAGGCGGCCAGCGATATCCGGGACCGGCTCGACCGGGTGATTCCCCGCCTGCCGGAGGACGCCGACCGGCCGCGGCTGAGGAAGTTCGACCTGGCGAACTTCCCCGTCATGATCCTGGGAGCGTCGAGTCGCCTGGATCCTGTTCAGATGCGCCGCATCATTGACGAACAGGTGAAGTACCGGATCGAACGGGTTCCCGGCGTGGCGGCGCTCGACGTGCGGGGCGGGCTCGATCGGGAAATCCACGTCAATATCAACCCTGATAAGATCAAGGCGATCGGCCTTGCGCTCGATCAGATACTGGATCGGATCCGGGCCGGAAACGTCAATCTCCCGGCCGGCTCGATCGACCGAGGCAACTACGAGGTAACAATCCGTACCCCCGGCGAGTACCAGGGCCTGGAGGAGCTCCGCAACACCGTCATCGCCGAGCGGGCGGGCTCCCCCATCACCCTTCGCGAGGTCGCCGAGGTGAAAGACTCCTGGCAGAAGGTTACCCGCATCGTTCGGATAAACGGCGAGCCCGGAGTGCACATGTCCGTCAACAAACAGTCAGGCACCAATACCGTCGAGGTCGCAACCGGCGTGCGAGAGGAGCTGGAGAAGATCCATCGTGACATACCGCAGATCAAGATCACGCCGATGATAGACACGTCCGACTTCATCCAACGCTCCATCGACAACGTCACCCGCGCGGCGCTCTTTGGCGGCGTGCTGGCCATCATGGTTCTGATGTTCTTCCTCCGGAACATCCGCAGCACCGCCATCATAGCGACGGCCATCCCGGTATCGATCATGGCCGCGTTCGGGCTGATGTACTTCAGCGGATTCACCCTCAACCTGATGACGCTCGGCGGCCTGGCGCTGGGCATCGGCATGCTGGTGGACAATTCGATCGTGGTGCTGGAAAACATATACCGGCTTCAGGAGACCGGACAGGACCGTCTGGAGGCCGCGGTGAACGGAAGCGAAGAGGTGACCGCGGCCGTCGTCGCAAGCGCCCTGACTACCGTCGCGGTATTCCTTCCCCTCATATTCGTGCGGGGCATGGCCGGCGTGATGTTCCGCCAGCTCGCGTTCGTGATCGGATTCTCCCTCCTCTGTTCACTTGCCGCGGCCCTTACCCTCGTACCCATGCTGGCCGGCCGCCTGCTGAAGACAACTTCTCTCGCGGCGACGAAGGAGGAGAGCCTGACGCACAAGATCTTCCGCCTGAGCGAATCGGCATTCCGGCACATGGAATCCGGATACAAGGGAATACTGCATGTCGCTCTGAGCCATCGCCTTATGACGACCGTCCTTGCAACGCTGGTCTTCGGGGGAAGCCTTTCCCTGATCCCATTCGTGGGAACGGAGCTGATGCCGCAGTCCGACGAGGGCGAGATCCGTGTTAATGCGGAAATGGAGGTAGGTACCCGCCTGGAGCTCATGGACGGCAGCATGAATCTGATCGAGGAGATCGTGCGCAAGGAGGTCCCGGAGATAAAGAACATCGTTTCCAGCACGGGAGGGGGACACTGGCAGGGAAGCGCCTCCCACACAGGAAGCTTCCGGATCTCCCTCGTGCCGCAGGCCGAACGCACGCGGTCGAGCGACGAGATAGCGGACATCCTCAGAAAAAAGCTCTCCGACATCCCGGGAATGACGATCCGGGTCCGAACGAGCGCGGGGCTGTTCATGTTCCGCAGGATGGCAAGCGGAACGGAGAGGGTGCAGGTGGAGATCCGCGGGCACGATCTGAAAACTGCCGATGCGCTCGCTCAACAGGTGCGGAAACTGGTCGAGACGGTCGACGGCGTCACCGACGCGGATATCAGCCGGGACACCGGGACGCCGGAAGAACTGATAATCATAGACCGAAGCAAGGCCGCAGACATGAAGCTCACCGTGAGACAGATCGCCGAGATGCTCCAGACGGTGCTGTCCGGCTCCCGGGCGGGTGACTATCGTGACGGCGGCGACGAGTACAGCATACTGGTCCAGGTGGAGGAGGCCGAGAAGATGAGCATCTCCGAGGTCCTGGACCTGACGCTCACCAACGCGGAGAACCAGCCCGTCGTGCTTCGCAACGTCGTCAAGATACAGCCGCGACGCGGCCCGGTGCGCATCGAACGGATGGACCAGGAACGTACCGTCACCATCTCGGCGAATACCAGTGATCGTGATATGGGGTCCATCGTGGAGGACGTCCGCGAGAAGCTCCGGACCGTTCCGGTGCCGCGCGGGTTCAGCATCCTGTTCGGCGGGGAGTATGAGGAGCAACAGGAGGCGTTCCGCGAGCTGCTGATGGGCTTCATACTCGCACTCATACTCGTGTACATGGTAATGGCCTGCCTGTACGAATCCCTGCGCGATCCGTTCGTCGTCATGTTCTCCGTGCCTCTGGCGGCGATTGGGGTCATCCTGATGCTGCTTCTGACGGACACCACGCTGAACGTGCAGTCCTTCATCGGCTGCATCATGCTCGCCGGCATCGTTGTCAATAACGCCATCCTGCTGGTGGACACGATCAACCTGCTCCGCCGCCGCGACGGCATGGGCCTGCGGAAGGCGATCGAGGAGGCGGGCCGACGCCGGCTGCGGCCCATCCTGATGACGGCCATGACGACGATGCTCGGACTGCTTCCGCTGGCCATCGGCCTCGGCGAGGGAGGCGAAGCGCAGGCACCCATGGCCCGCGCCGTCATCGGCGGGCTCTTCAGCTCGACCCTCATCACCTTGGTATTTGTGCCTGTGGTCTACTCCCTTTTCGAGGGAATTCGCCCCGGCGCGCTCGAAACGGATGGAGGTGCCTGATGATTACCGGAAAGAGGGTTTTTATTGCCGGCATCGTTGTTCTCGCCGTGACGGGAGGATTATGGTGGATGCTGGCTTCACGCTCCGATGCCAAGGCGGACGGCTCGTCCGACAAAGAGCCTGTGATCGTCACGGTCGAAAAGGGCTCTTTGCGCGTCGTCGTGGAGGCGACCGGGCGCGTAGTTCCTGAGCAGGAGGTCGAGATAAAGTGCAAGGCGAGCGGCGAGGTGATCAAGCTGCCCGTGGACGTGAGCGACACCGTCGGCAAGGGCGATCTGCTCCTTCAGCTCGACCCGGAGGACGAACAGCGGTCCGTCCGCCGCGCCGAGGTGGCGCTGGCCGTATCCCAGGCCCGGCTCGCCCAGGCCAGTCTGAGCCTGCAGGTCGCCGAGCGTGACCTGGCAAGCGAACGCACGCGCGCGGAGGCCTCTCTGAACTCGGCCGAGGCGCGGGCGGAAGAAGCCGCATCCAAGCTGAAGAGAGTTACCGAGCTTCACGGCAAGAACATGTCCAGCCGCGAGGAGCTCGAAACGGCTCAGACATCGGCCGCCCAGGCGGCAGCGGACCTGGAGGGCGCGCGGGCGCGGATGGAGGACCTGAAGACGAAAGCGATGCAGATCGATTCCCGCAAACAGGACATAACGATTGCCGAGGCCCAGGTTGAAACCGACAGGATATCTATGGATGACGTGAAGCAACGGCTGGCGGACACCACGGTGGCCGCCCCCATCGACGGCGTCGTCGCCACCAGGAACGTTCAGGTCGGTCAGATCATAGCCTCCGGCGTCAGCAACGTCGGCGGCGGCACCGCCGTGATGACGCTGGCGGACCTGTCCCGCACGTACGTTCTGGTATCCGTCGACGAAAGCGACATAGGACGCATCGAAACCGGACAGCGGGCGCAGGTAACGGTGGACGCGCATCCCGACGCCTTCTTTCCCGGAGAGGTGGTGCGCGTGGCTACGAAAGGCGCGACGGCCTCCAATGTCGTCACCTTCGAGGTTAAGGTGGAAGTGAAGGGTCCGAACCGGAAGCTTCTGAAGCCGGAGATGTCCGCCAACGTCGCGATCACGGCGGTGGAGAGGGAAGACGTGCTGGTCGTCCCGGTGAACTCGGTCCAGCGGAAGAGGCGCGAGCGGACGGTGACCGTCTGCCGGCAGGACGGAACCGAAGAACAGCGCACCGTTCAGACCGGCGCGAGCGACGGCGAGATGATGGAGATCGTCGAGGGCCTTTCCGAAGGAGAGAGCGTCGTGCTTGCCTCAGGCGGCTCACAGAGCCGGTGGCGGAGCGAGAGCGACCGGGACGCCAGACGCGCACGGGGCATGGGGATGCGCATGATGGGCGGAAGAAGATAATGAATATGATCGAGGCCGACAAGCTCCGGAAGGCGTACCGGCTCGGTCAAACGACCGTGTGCGCCCTGGATGCGGTGGACATCGTCATCCGTGAGGGAGAGATGGTCGCCATCATGGGCCCGTCCGGCAGCGGCAAGTCCACGCTGATGAACATCCTCGGCTGCCTGGATACGCCCGACGACGGACGGTATCTCCTCGCGGGGGAGAACGTCGCACAGCTCTCGAACGACCAGCTGGCCCGCATACGCAACCGCCGGATCGGTTTCGTATTCCAGACGTTCAACCTTCTGCCTCGCTTGTCCGCGCGCGAAAACGTCGAGCTTCCGCTGCTGTACGCGGGACAGGCCGACGCCCGAACGGCCGCGGCCAACGCCCTCGACATGGTCGGCCTGAAAGACCGAATGGCGCACGAGCCCAGTCAGCTCTCCGGCGGCCAGCGTCAGCGCGTCGCGGTCGCCCGGGCCATCGTCACCGATCCCGCGATAGTTCTGGCGGACGAGCCGACCGGTAACCTGGACAGCAAAACCGGCGACGAGATCCTCACCCTGTTCCAGCGGCTGAACCGCGACGGGCGCACCGTCATCGTGGTGACGCACGATGAATACGTGGCGGGGCACTGTCAGCGTCAGGTACGGCTTCGCGACGGCCGGATAGTGGAGGGAAACTGACGATGCTTATCTGGACCATCATGAAGGTCGCGTTCGGAAGCCTGACGGCGAACAAGCTGCGTTCGTTCCTGGCGATGCTCGGCATCATCATCGGCGTGGGCGCCGTGATTTCCATGTTGGCCCTGGGCGCGGGGGCGAAGAGCCAGGTAATGGACCGCATCACGTCCATGGGCACCAACCTGCTGATCGTCCGCCCGGGCGGATCGAGGCGGTTCGGGGTGCGGTCGGCCTCCGGGGAGAACCTCACGCTGGCGGACGCCGAGGCTATCCTCCGCGACGTGGAGGGAATCGAAGCCGTCTCACCGGTGGTGTCCGGCCGGGCCCAGGTGAAGTACTACAACGAAAACAGCAGCACAACAATCACCGGAGCCCCCGTGACATACCTCGACATACAAGGTTTCGAAATCGAGAAGGGACGGGCCTTCACCTCGGTCGAGGAAGACTATTCGGCCCGGGTTGCCGTTCTCGGCGGATCCCTGGCGGAACAGCTGTTCGGGGACGAGAACCCGGTGGACGAGCGCTTTCGCATCAAGAACGTCAACTTTCGCGTGGTGGGCGTCCTGAAGTCGAAGGGGGACCAGGGCTGGTTCAACCCTGATGACATGGTCGTCATCCCGTGCGCGACGGCCATGAAGCAGATCCTGGGACAGGACCACCTGAGCGAGATCGACGTAAAGGCGGGGCAGGACGTCGACCTGTCGAAGATGGAGGGACGCATATCGGAAATCCTCCGAAAGCGGCACCGTATTCGCGAAGGGGCGGAGGACGATTTTCATGTGCGCAACCAGGCCGAGATGATCGAGGTGGCGTCCTCCGTCACGCGCACGTTCACCATCCTCCTGGGAGGAATCGCCGGCATATCACTCGTGGTCGGCGGCATCGGCATCATGAACATCATGCTGGTTACGGTAACGGAGCGTACGAAGGAGATCGGGGTGCGCAAGGCGATCGGCGCCCGGGACCGCGATATCCTGCGCCAGTTCCTGCTGGAATCGATTCTCATCAGCGCCCTCGGAGGCCTGCTCGGCATTGCGATCGGCTTCGCCGCCGCGCAGATCATACAGCGCCTGTCGGAGTTCAGGACCGTAGTCGAAGCGCAGAGCATCGTGCTCGCGCTCACCGTTTCGGCGTCGGTCGGCATTTTCTTCGGCTACTATCCGGCCCGCCGTGCGGCGAAGCTGGATCCCATCGAAGCACTGAGGTACGAATGACGAACGGAGTTAATACGATGAAACAGAAAATTCTGCGCGCATGCTCGCTCGCCCTCTGCATGGCCGTGTCCTCCTGCGTAACCACGCGGGAAGACGTCGCCGCTCCGGCACCCGATCCCACGGCCACCCCCGCGAGGACCGATACCCCCGTGACCCCGGCCGCACCGAATGCCGCGCTCGAGACCGTGGAGCCGCAGGGACCCCTCACCCTGACCCTTCAGGACGCCGTCCTCAGGGCTCTCGAGAACAACGCGAGCTTCCAGGTCGAACGCCTCCGGCCGGCCGTCAGCCGGGCCGCGGTGCAGGAGCAACGGGCCGCGTTCGATCCCACCCTCTCCGCGTCGGTGAGCCAGGCGAATTCCCGCGACGTAACTGACGTGGAGAACCAGGCGGCAGATGACGAAACGGACTCTGACTCCACGTCGGTGAGCGTCGGCATCAGCGAATCGTTCCCGACCGGGACCACCCTGGACTTGAGCATCGGACAGTCCGGGCAATCCGCCGAGAACGCATCTGACACCGACTCGGACGACACGGATTACGACCTGACCATCACCCAGTCCCTCCTCCGAAGCCGTGGCACCGGTCCCAATCTCGCGCGCCTGCGTCAGGCCCGGCTCGATGTTGAGATATCAGAACACGAACTGCGCGGCGCGACCGAAGCCCTCGTCGCGCAGACCGAACAGGCGTACTGGGATCATATCCTCTCCGAGCGGTCCATCGAGATATACGAGAAATCCCTGGACATCGCCGAACAGCAGGTGAGAGAGGTGCGGGAACGCATACGGGTAGGCAATCTGGCGGAAACCGAGGCGGCGGCGGCCGCGGCCGAGGCCGCCAGCCGGCGCGAGCAGCTCATCGAGGCCCGCGGCGCCCTCGCCAAGAAGCGGCTCGAACTCATAAGGCTTCTCAACTCGTCCGGGGACGAATCTGCGTGGAACAGGGAACTGACCCTGAGTGACGCGCCCGAGCTTCCCGCTCTCAAGCTCGACAGCGTTGCGTCCCACGTGAAGGTCGCGCTGGTGGAGCGGTCCGACCTGAACGAGGCACGTCTGCAGGTGAAACAGGGCAACCTCGATATCGTCCGCACGCGCAACGGGCTGCTTCCCCGGCTCGATCTCTTCCTGAGCCTGGGAGGCTCCCGTTACGCCAACTCCTTCTCGAATCAGAACGACGAGGACGGCAGCGAGACCTCGTACACGATCGGGCTCACGTTCGAAATGCCGCTGGGAAACCGGGATGCCAGGGCGGAGCACGAGCGGGCGACTCTGTCGCTCGAACAGACGAAGGCGGCCCTGCGCAACATGGAGCAGCTTGTCCAGGTGGACGTCCGTTCGGCCTACGTGGACGTGCAGAGCGCCGAGGAGCGCGTGAAAGCCACGAAGGCGACCCGGGAGCTCCGCGAAAAGACACTGGGTATAGAGGAAGAGAAATTCCGCGTCGGACGGTCCACTTCGTTCCTGGTCTCCCAGGCCCGGCGTGACGTGGTGGCAAGCCAGATAGCGGAGGTCGAAGCCGTCGTCAGGTACCGGCGCGCCCTGCTGGACCTGTACCGGTTGGAAGGATCTTTGCTCCAGCGGCGGGGTATCGAGACGCCCGGACAGTGACCGGTTAGGCTGACCCGCAGACCCGCTTTGCCTGCCTCCCGAACCGAGTCATCAACCCGCTGATCGAAAACCTCTTCTTTCCGATCAGGTACGAATGCACCTTGTTGTTGAATCGCCTGTACCACCGTCGCGGGATGCCCTTCTTCCCCACTACCGCGCCCACGATGCTCCCGGCCGTGGCCGCGGTGCAGTCGTTGTCCATACCCATGGCAACGGTCTCTGAGATCACCCGCGTGAAGTCAGTCCCGCCGATCGTGATTCCCCATATGGTAAGGCACGCGTTGTTTATGGTGTGTACCGCGTGCATCCCCTTGAATCGTTTTTCCATCGCGTCCCGGGCCTGGCGGTAATTCCTGATGCGCGGCGCGACCTTCAGCGCCCACCGCACCGCTTTGGCCGTCGCGCAGTCGCGAGGAATCTCCGAGAGGCCGATCCTCAGCGCCTCCACCGGATCATCCACCGCGAACGCGGCCGCGATCACCGCCGAGAAGTACATCTCTCCGTATATCCCCTGTCTTCGGTGACTTATATATGCGTCTCTGCACGCCATCTCCGCCGCCCGCTCCGGCCAGCCGGGAGCGAGGTATCCCCACGGATCGGAGCGTATGTCGGCGCCTATCCATTCACAATACGGGTTGTCTTTCTCCCCCGCCTTCCTTGCCGGCACCCCGGCCCTGAGATTCTCCAGGGCAACCTTCTCGGCGGTGCACGCATAGGGAAGGTACTTCACCCACGCCTTTCCGACGTCTTCGACAGTGAAGTCCGGGCCGAAGTCTTCCAGCACCAGGAGCCCCAGAAGGGTATAGGCGATATCGTCATCGACCGGCACTCCGTCCATCCCGCCGCGCGTGTAGTCCTCTCGCGGGCTGAGCTGGTACCGCTTCTTCTTCGGTTCCGGCACGTACGTCCAGTAGTCCGTCGGAGGAAACTCCGCGCCGATCTCTCCGGCAAGCGCCTCCATCTTCTCGACCGGCCAGAACTCCACCGGCGCCCCGAGCGTACAGCCCGCGAACCGGCCGAGCAGCGCCCCCTCGATTCTGCTCGTGTATTCCTTCGCGTCGAAGGACGGCCATATCCGTCTTGGTCCGCGGGGACGGAGCCGCTGAATTCCCGCAAGATCACTGGGTTCCTTCTTCGCAAGCGTCCTGTCAACCGGCAGCTTCTTCAGATCCGTGAGGGCACTCTTCATCGCACGCTCCGCGCGGACGAAAATCGCTCCGATCCGTTTGGCTCCGTACTCGTGCTTCAACTGGCCATACAATCCCAGCTCATTGGCCATCCTGTGATAGTCAGGGATCTTCGGATAGGTCATATGGTCCTCCTTGCTGATTGACCGGCATATCGGGCGACAGTATAGTATTCGAATATGAGCAAGTCTACGCGGAAGAAACCGAAAACCACCTCAAAACGATCATCCCGGACGCAGGTAACGGTCGAGTACGCCCCGATCCCTCTTTCCCCGGATTTTCCCATTTCTTCGGGCACGCGCTCCCACCGGCCCGCCGACACCCCGATCAGATACTTACATGTACATGACTGCCTGGAAATCGGTTATTGCCACTCCGGAAGCGGTATATTCGCCGTTGAAGACAAGGTGCTTTCATTCCGGGCCGGGGACGTCTCCGTAATCAACGACCGGGAGATGCATCTCGCCCGGAGCGCCCGAGGAACCGGAAGTGAATGGACATTCATGTCTCTCGATCCCGTTCGTCTGGTGGGAATGCATCCGGAAGAAGGAAGTATTCTAGGCATCGGACCTCTCGGAGGCCCCAATTTCCGAAATATCCTGTCAGGGGAGAAGAATCCGGATATCGCACGGATCGTCCGGGAAATCATATCCGAAATGAAAGCCAGAAAGCCGGCGTACCGGTCATCCGTACGGGGACTCGTCATGACACTCATGGCGAGGCTTCATCGCCTCCCGGGTGTATCGCGCGCTGAAAGCAAGGAGCCGACGGTGAATCGAATCAAACGGCTTGCTCCCGCTCTCCAGCACATGGCAGGACATCTCGGAGAGCCTGTCGGCATGGAACAGCTTGCCGCACTGATTCATGTGAGCCCGACCCACTTCCGCAGACTCTTCAAGAAGTCGCTCGGGGAATCACCCATGAGGTACTTCACCCGGCTCAGAGTGCAGATGGCCGCCGCACTTCTCGAGACCACGAACAGAACCGTCCTCGACATCTCAATGGAGGTAGGCTATCCGTCCATATCGAGCTTCAATCGCCACTTCAGGAACACTATGGGCATGTCCCCCCGCCAGTGGCGCCGGAGGGCGTAGGACGAACCTTCCCACCAGGCTGTCCCGCCGTTAAACGACTGTCAGTGTGCATTTGCGGCTTCGCCCTCGCCGTCCTTCTCCTTCGTAAAGAGCAGCGGAAAGACGATGTCGCTCACACAGCACGGGACCCATACCGCCAGGAACAGAAACACCAATATCCAGGCGTAGGAGTGCCACGCAAGCGCTCCTCCGGCGGCCATGATCACGTGGAACAGGGACGCCCACGTGCTGAGCAGCACATGCCCTAAGTGCGGAAATTCCGTGCTCGGCCGCCAGACCGCGATGCCGATTCCCGCGATCGCGGAAAGACTCACCATCCACCACATCTCGATGAAGCCCACATGCGCGTGTGCGTGCGGAAGGCCGAGAAGCAGTTCGCCGAGGTAGGGAACCACGGAATCGCTCAGCGTGGCGATCCCGATCGATCCGACGAAGCCGATGGGTACCAGCACCCACAGCCTGCGGTCGCCCGACGCACGAAGCCGGTACAGGGACGCGGTGACGAGCGCGCTGAGCAGGACGTGAAGGGGGTGGAACACGTAGAACACCGTCTCGGCGGTCTCGTGGGAAATATTCCGAAAGACCATCATGAAAATGACTCCCGATGCCGCCCCTGCCAGCGTGAAGGGCGCGTGATGACCTATCTCTCTCAGCAGCGTCTTTTTCATTTCCTCGTTCGCTTCCTCTTCCTCGGCTTTCCGTGTTTCACTCCGGAGGAACCCGCGCCGGCATCGCACACCAGGTAAACCGCCCGGCATTCCCCGCATTCCTCGACCGAGTGCCCCTTCTCGAAAGCCTTCCAGTGCTTCTGCTGTTCCGGGGTGAGGATGCCGGTGCCCTTGCACAACGGACAGCCGCCATCCAGAGCCGAGAGTATCGCGGACCGGATGAATTCCGAGCGGTTTCCTATGCCGTGCATCGCCTCGGAGAGTGCCTCGTCCACCTTAAACGTTACCACTTCCCGTTTCTTTTTCGGCATTCTGGAGCGTGCCTCATCTGCCTCAAACGCCACTGATTTCTGCTTCGGCTTCTTCTTCTGCTGCTTCGGCTTCGGTGCCTCGCCCCCCCCCCGGGTGACGATCGCGTATGGTATTACGTTGTATTACCATTGTCAAGAACAAAGTCGCGGGCTAGAATGGCCCCACTGGGAGGATCTGAACATGCACAAAATCGTGAAGTTCATGCAGTATCCGTTCGAGACGGGCCAGAAGATCTTCATCGAAGATGGTCCCCGCAAGGGCGATTGGGAGGTCGTGGGCATCGACGAAGGAAAAGTGACGCTTCGCTGTCCGATCTCCGGTCGCGAGGCGGAATGGGCCCGATTCTGCTACTCCACGGAGGAAACCGAATCGGAACAGTGGCCAACCGAGGCTACCTAACCTCGAAGAACTTCTCCTTCGGGTTGTGGCAGATCGGGCACTTTTCCGGGGCGTCGTTCAGCACGGTATTGCCACAGACACCGCACACGAAGATCCGCGCCTCGGGAAGGTCCTCGCCTGCCACGACTGCCTCCAGCGCTTCCCCGTAGAGGCCGTGGTGAATCTCCTCCACCGCCATCGCGTTCATGAACGAAAACATGGCGGGCTTGTTGCCCTCGGCCCTTGCCTCCTCCACGAACGGAGGATACATCTTCCGGAATTCGTCACCCTCGCCGTCTATTCCTGCCTGTAGGTTCTCAGCGGTACCGTTGATCCCGCCCATCACCCTCAGATGCTCGTGCGCGTGAACCGTTTCCGCCTCCGCAGCCGCCCTGAAAAGCCGGGCCACCTGCGGAAAGCCATCTTCGTCCGCCTTCTTCGCGAACGCCAGGTACTTCCGGTTGGCCTCACTCTCTCCCGCAAACGCTTCCTTCAGGTTCTTGTCCGTTGCCACAGCGTGTCCTCCCGACGAATAGAGCGTGTCCCTACGACGAATTGATGGGAAATCTGGCTCCTCGGGTTGGATTCGAACCAACAACATTTCGGTTAACAGCCGAACGCTCTACCATTGAGCTACCGAGGATTTCGGGGCATTATACCGATTCCCACGTCCTTTTCAAGGCCGCTTGAAAAGGACGTGCGCACATGCTATTGTTTCCTCATTAATGGAGACAGACACATGCCGGGACTATTGACGATACGGACCAAGTCGAAGGAGTGGACACACGAGATCGCCGACGACGAAGCGGTGATCGTCGGCAGGTCGAGCCGTACGGACATACAGATCCTCGACAAGGCGGCCTCCGGACTTCACTTCGAGATCCGGGGCGCGGACGACGAATGGATGATAAAGGACCTCAAGAGCACCAACGGCACCTTCCTTAACGGCGAGAAGATTGAATCCTCTCCCCTCTCCACCGGAGACGTGATAAAGGTCGGTTCCGTCGAGATCGTCTTCTCGTCTGAGGAGGTCGCTGACGAGATCGAGGAGATCGACGATCAGCCGGACCTCCCGTCCGACGTTGAGGACGAGACGCCGCCTGACGTATCCGACGACGAGACGGAACTGGCGCAGGCGATCAAGCTGCCCAAGAAGGAGCCGGTCGAGGTCTTGGAGGAACTGGAGGAAGAGCTCGAGCCGCTCGATGAAATCGAGGAGCTGGATGCTCCGGAAGCTGATGCCATCGCTGCGAAGAAGCCGAAGACCGAGGTCACCCAGAAGGCCAAGGCCCTCGAAGAGAACGAAGAGGAGATCATAGATCTCGATGAGGGTGAGGGAGGAGAGGCGGTCCCCGATACGACCCACGAAGAGATCCTGAATCCCGAGGACGATGACGATGTCGAGATCCTCGAGATAGAGTAGTCTGCGCTACGAGACCCCGCTGCCCGACGCCACGGGCGAATCAGGCGAGAGACACACGACCCTTCCTCCGTCCGTGGCCGCGAGCAGCATCCCGTTGCTTTCGACGCCCCTCAGTTTGGCAGGCTGCAGATTCGCCAGCACGACTATCTGCTTGCCGACCAAATCGTCGTTCTCGTAGTGCCCCCTGATGCCGGCGACGATCGTCCTCTTCTCTCCCCCCAGGTCTATTTCCAGAACGGTCAACCTATCCGCATCCGGATGGTCTCGCGCCGAGACGACCTCCGCAACACGAAGGTCCAGCTTCTTGAACTCCTCGAACGTTATCACAGTCTCTCCCATATGGTGCCCAGAGGGGGAGTTGAACCCCCACCCTCTTACGAGGACTAGGTCCTGAACCTAGCGCGTCTGCCTATTCCGCCATCTGGGCGCTGATCCGGCGCGAAACCGTACTATACGGATTCCGGATAGGAAGTCAAGAAGCGGACACTAGGACGAAAGGGCCTCGATCCTTCCCCGGTCGGCGCCGGTGATGTTGAGAAACGAGGCCGTTATCCTGAAGGCGTCGCTGCCCTCGTCTGCCTCGCTTGCCGTTACATTGGCGACCCCCCGAATCTCGCTGGTGTCGCCGGGAAGCTTGATTATCAGGTCGAGAATGATACCTTTGCGGAGCTCATCGCAGGCACGAAACACCGCTCCCGAGCCGGTGAGACTCTCGATCCGGTCCGGCTGTCTGAACACCCTTTCCCCCGCGCCC
>CAYMFW010000007.1:42586-56734 GCA_964389785.1 uncultured Planctomycetota bacterium | reverse complement strand
CTCAAGAAAGAGACGCGGGAGATACTCGTCGTCGGACTGGTCTTCACTGCGGTTGTGTTCGCGACCTATCTCCTCATCGGCATCGCCCTGTTCCAGACAATCAAGAGCTTCTCGACGGGCCTCGGGATATCCTCCATCGTCACCTGGGCAGCGGCCGTCTTCGCGCTGGTGATGTGCGTGTTCAGCCTGGCCGACGCGATCCGTTACCGCCGAAGCTCCGACGCCGGCGATATCACCCTGAAGCTCCCCGCCGGCATCAGAAAGACCGTCAACCGGCTGATACGCGAGAGAATGAAGACCGGTCAGATCGCGGTATCGGCCGCGGTGCTGGGCTTCGCCGTGACACTGCTGGAGGCCATGTGCACCGGACAGATATACCTTCCCGTAATAGTCCGGATGATAGACCGCAAGGGGGCGCTCAGCGACGCACTGCCTCTTCTGGTGCTGTACAACGTAATGTTCATCCTGCCTATCCTGGCGGTGTTCGCGCTGGCGTACGGGGGCACCAGCTCCCGCAGGATATCGTCATTCTTCTCCCGTCACGTCACGCTCTCCAAGCTGCTGATGGCCGGCGTCTTCTTCTTCCTCGCCGTCTGGATCCTGATATAAGGAAAAATAGTGTCCCCTCGCACATTCTGTGGTAGAATCCCCGGCTGATTCGAACTCACTGGAAACCGATGCGGGGTGGCGTGTTGAAGAAGGAACCGGAGCTCGATAAAGTGTGCGCGCTGGTGCTTGCCGCGGGAAGAGGCACGCGGATGGGCGCGGAAAAGCCGAAGGTGCTGCAGATCCTGGCGGAGAAGCCGCTGCTCGGCCATGTCTTCCACACGCTTCACGACGCCGGCGTGGACAAGGTCTACGTCGTCGTTGGTCACCGGCAGGAGGAGGTCACCTCCCACTTCGGAGACGTGTCGGTCACCTGGGTCGTCCAGGAGGAGCAGCTCGGCACCGGACACGCGGTGCGGTGCGCCAGGGAATTCCTGCAGGACTACGCGGGGGACATGCTGGTGGTCAACGGGGACGCACCGTTCATCACCCCGGAAACGATCATGTCCATGGTGAAACAGCACCGGAAGGCGGACGCGGTCGCAACGCTTCTGACCTGTCACCTGGAGGACCCGCACGGACACGGAAGGATACTGCGGAACGGCCATCCCAACGGAAGGCCCGCCCGGATAGTCGAGGATCGGGACGCGAGCGAAGAACAGCGTTCAATCAAGGAGGTCAACGGAGGACTCTACTGTTTCCGGGCGGACCGGATATTCCGTTTTCTGGACCGGCTCGGCAACGACAACGTGAAGCGCGAGTACTACCTCACCGAGGTGGTGGAGATATTAAATCGGGACGGAATGATGGTGGAGGCGTACCGCTGCCCGGACCCGAAAGAGCTCTCCAACATCAACACGCAGGAAGAGTTGGAGAGGGCGCAGGAATTGCTGGATGATTTGGAGGGCTGGACAGATGGATAAACTGGAGATTTTCTCGGGAACCGCCCACCCGGCTCTCGCGGAGAAGATCTGCGAATACCTCGACATCGCACCGGCCGAAACCAGGATCAGCCGGTTTCCGGACGGCGAGCTGGACGTGAGACTGGAAAAGGATATACGGGGCAAGGACGTGTTCATCGTTCAGCCAACCTGCCCTCCGGTCAACGAGAACCTGATGGAGCTGCTGATCCTGCTCGACACCGCCAGGCGCGCGTCGGCGGCCCGGGTGACGGCGGTGCTTCCGTACTACGGATACGCCCGCAAGGACCGGAAAGACGAGGGGCGGGTGCCGTTGACCGCGAAGCTGGTCGCGAACATGCTCGTCGCGGCGGGCGCGGACCGGATACTGGCGGTGGACCTCCACGCAAGCCAGATCCAGGGGTTCTTCGACATACCGGTGGATCATCTGTTCGCCGCGCCGGTGCTGGCCGGATACTTCAACGATCTGAACCTCGGGAAGGTGGCCGTGATCAGCGCGGACGTGGGCGGCGTGAAGATGGCCCGGGCGTACTCCAAGCGGCTGGGCGGCACGTTCGCCATCGTGGACAAGGTGCGACTCGGCCCGGATCAGACCGAGGTGGACCGCCTCTACGGAGAAGTCGAAGGAAGAACCGCGGTGATTATCGACGACATGATCGCCACCGGCGGATCCGTCGTCGAGGCGACGGAAGTGCTGCTCGAGCACGGCGCCAAGGCGGTCTACATCGGCGCGACCCACGGGGTATTCTGCGGCTCCTTCGCGGAGAGGCTCCGGCCATGCAAGGCCTTGAAGGTGGTCGTGACGGATACGATTCCACTTCCGGACCTTCCCGATGACGTGAAGAGCAGGATACAGATCGTCAGTGTCGGCTCGTTCCTGGGCGAGGCGATAAAGCGAATACACAGTAACGAGTCCGTGAGCTCGCTCTTCAAGTAGACACATCGCTATGGTTACCTGCGAGGTTATCGACCCGGGAAGAATGAATTACGATTCCGCCCTCTCCCTGCAGCAAGAGCTCATGGAAAGAAAGAGGCGCGGCGAAGAGACGGACTACCTCATTCTGGTGGAGCACGATCCAGTGGTGACCATAGGAAGAAAGGGCAACGCCGCCGACCTGCGCGTATCGCCGGAGCGGCTGGCGGAGTTGGGGATCGAGCTCAGGACCACCACCCGGGGTGGCGCGACGACGTATCACGGGCCGGGCCAGCTCGTCGTCTATCCGATACTGGACCTGAGAAGACAGGGGCGTGACGTTCACCTGTACCTGAGACGGCTCGAGAGCTGCCTGATTCGAACGCTGTCCAGAAAAGGCATCGAGGCCGGAACCCGGGAAGGCAGGACCGGCGTCTGGATCGGCGAGGAGAAGATCGCGTCCATAGGAATCGCGGTCAGAAGCTGGATCAGCTACCACGGCTTCGCGGTGAACATCGGAGAGGACACCGCCGGGTTCGACAGCATATTTCCGTGCGGCATGCCCGATTGCACGATGACCAGCGTGTCGCGCCGGATCGGCGAAACGATCACTCTTCGTGAGTTCGCAGACGATCTTCTCCCGGAATTCGCCCAGGAGTTCAACTGCCGTATGGACGAGACTGGAGCGGGGCCGGGGCGTCTCGCAGGAACACTTGATCGCGGACTGAGCGAAGCGAGGGAGCTATTTGGCGACGGAGAGATGCCCCCGGCCCGCTCGAGTTACGGAGCAGTACGATGAAAGGCAAGGAGAAATTCCCTGCCCTCCAGGTCGCCCTGGATTTCCTGAATCTGAACCGGGCGCTCCGGGTCGCGAAGGAAGCGGTCGAGGGAGGAGCGGATATCATAGAGGCGGGGACCCCTCTGATCAAAAGCGAGGGAATGGAATCACTGCGCCGATTGCGCGCGCTGTTCCCCCGTCACACCCTGGTCGCCGATCTCAAGACGCTCGACGCCGGACGAACAGAGATGGAGGCCGCCGCGAAGGCCGGCGCGGACGTCGCCGTCGTGATGGCCTGCGCCTCCGGAGCGACGATACGGGAATGCGTCGAGGCCGGGCTCAACTACGGCATCAGGGTCGCGGCGGACCTACTGGGCGCGGACGATCCCGCCGGCGCCGCGAAGAAGTGCGAAGAGCTCGGCGTGGACCACGTGGGCGTCCATCTGTCGATAGACGAGCAGATGCTGGGAGCCGATCCGTTCGAGACACTGCGCGCAGTCCGGAAGGCGGTCACGATACCGGTCGCCGCCGCGGGCGGCATGAACGCCGAGACGGCCGGGAAGGCGGTCGCGGAGGGTGCGAATATCGTCATCGTCGGCGGGGCGATCATCAAGTCGGCGGACGCGGCGGACGCCGCCCGCGTCATCAAGAAGGCGATGGAGACCCGTTCCTCGGAAGCCACCGAACTGTACAGGAGGGTTGGGGACGAGAACGTGCGGGAGATACTGGAGAAGGTGTCCACCGCCAACGTCTCGGACGGAAGCCACCGGAAGCCGGGGATCTCCGGCCTGATATCGCTGGTGCCGGGAAGCAGAATCGTCGGCAGGACCGTCACGGCCAGAACCCTTCCCGGTGACTGGGCGAAATCGGTCGAGGCGATCGACGAGGCGTCTGAGGGAGACGTGGTGGTCGTTGACGCGGGCGGCGTCGGCCCGGCGGTGTGGGGAGAGCTGGCGACGCACAGCGCCGTCCAGAAGAAGCTGGCCGGCGCAGTGATATACGGCGGGGTGAGGGACGTGTCCGAGATCAGGAAGCTGTCCCTGCCGGTGTTCGCCAAGCTGGTGACGCCGCAGGCGGGCGAGCCGAAGGGGCACGGCGAGATAGGCGTACCAATCACGATATGCGGGATAACGATACGCCCGGGGGACTGGATAGTCGCCGACGACGATGGAATAATGGTGGTGGAATCGCGCCGGGCAGCGGAGATCACCAACAGAGCGATGGACTGCCTGGAGAGGGAGAACCGTATCCGGCAGGATATCACGAGCGGAAAGACGACGCTCGGCAAAGTCATGGATCTGCTCAGATGGGAGAAGAAGTGATGCTCATCATCGGCGAGAGAATCAACGGCACCAGGAAGAGAATCGGAGAGGCGATACGCGCGCGCGACGAAAAGCACATCGTGAAGGAGGCGACCCGCCAGGTGGAGGCCGGCGCCGGGTGCCTGGACGTGAACGCCGGCACCGTCGGCGACAGGGAAGTCGAGGACATGCGCTGGCTGGTCAAGACGGTGCGCGCCGCGGTGGATGTGCCGCTGTGCGTGGACAGCCCGAATCCCGCCGCGCTCAGGGCCGGGCTGGAGCTTGCCGGGGACGACCCCATGGTGAATTCGATCACGGGAGAGAAACAGCGCATGGAGGAGATCGTCCCCATCGTGAAGGAGTTCGGCACCAGGGTCGTCTGCCTGCTGATGAACGACAGTGGCCTCCTCTCCGGAGTGGACGAGAGGACAACGCTGGCGGCCGTCCTCGCATCCGCTCTCGAGAAGGAAGACATCGGAAACGAACGGCTCTATTTCGATCCGTGCGTGAAGCCGGTGAGCACCGAGCCCGACCAGGGGGCGTCCGGGCTCGCGGTGGTCTCCTGGATATCCAGTGAGCTCCCCGAGGCGCACACCACCTGCGGGCTGAGCAACGTGTCGTTCGGCCTTCCCAACCGCAGCATATTGAACGCCGCGTACCTCGCCATGATGACGAACGCTGGACTCGACAGCGTTATAGTCGATCCGCTGAACGAAACGGTGATGGATTCCCTCAGGTCCGCCCGCGCACTGCTCGGGCAGGACGAGATGTGCATGGAGTACATAACGGCAGCGAGGGCGAAATGAAGTGTCAATCCTGCGGTGAGAAGGAAGCGACCGTCCACCTGACGGACCTGATACATAATGAGGAGAAGCACCTGTGCGACAAGTGCGCGGAGGAACAGGGCGCCGTGGCGCCGACCCTGTCGGTCAGCTCCGTGCTCAGCAACCTTATAGAACAGCAGCAGGAGAGCGAGATCGAGGATGAGCTGAAGGACGTGATCTGTCCGATGTGCGGGATAAGCTACGAGGACCTCCGGAAGCAGGGCAAGGCCGGGTGCGCACGCTGCTACGAGGTGTTCGCCAGGGGCTTCATGCCGTTCATCGAAAGGGTACAGGGCAGCTCGGAGCATCGCGGGAAGGCCCCCCGCCGCCTCGACAGGGTCGACACCGAGGTCAGGCGCAAGCTGCTTCACCTGAAACAGCGGCTGAAGATCGCCGTGATGGAGGAGGACTACGAGCTGGCCGCCTCGATGCGGGACGAGATAAAGGCGATCGAGGACGAGAAGGCCGCGGAGGGCAAGAGCGATGTCTCTGGATAATCTCGCCACGAACGGAGGCGAATGGCTCAAAGGCGACGGTCCGGAGTCCGACATCGTCATAAGCACCCGCATGCGTCTGGCGCGGAACTCCGAGGAACACCCGTTTCCCACGGTCGCGTCCCTCGACGAGAAGATAGAGACCGAGGAACACCTGCGCGAGGCGATTCTCCAGTCCGGTATCATCAAGGACATGCGCTACGTCAACCTGATGACCGTCTCCCCGGTCGACGGGCAGTTCCTGGTGGAAAGGCACCTGATTAGCAGGGAGCACGCCGAGGGCAACGGGGACCGGGCGGTGGCGTTCGGCGAGAACGAGGTAACCTCCGTGATGGTCAACGAAGAGGACCATCTCCGCATCCAGGTGGTCAGGTCCGGCTTCCAGCTCGACGAGACATGGAACCTGATAGACTCGGTGGACGACGCGCTCGGCGATTTCGTGGACTACGCCTTTTCCCCCCGGCTGGGGTACCTCACCGCGTGTCCGTCCAACCTGGGAACCGGCATGAGGGCGTCCGTGATGGTACACCTGCCCGGGCTCGTCATGGCCAAGCAGATCGAGAAAGTGTTCCACGCCGTGTCGAAGATCAATCTGGCCGTCAGAGGGCTGTACGGGGAGGGGACCCAGGCATCCGGAAACTTCTACCAGATATCCAACCAGGCGACGCTGGGCCGAACGGAACGGCAGATACTCGACAATCTGCGCAGCGTCGTGCCGCAGATCGTATCCTACGAGAGGAAGGCGCGGGACACGCTGGTGTCGCAGAGCAGGCTTCCGCTGGAAGACAGGGTCTGGCGGGCCTACGGGATGCTGCAGACCGCCCGGACGATCACCTCACAGGAGGTCGCGGAGCTGCTTTCCGCCGTGCGGCTGGGAGTAAACCTGGGCATACTGAAGAAACCGGAGATAAAGCTCCTCAACGAGCTTTTCATACTCACCCAGCCGGCCCACCTCCAGAAGCTGAAGGGCAGGACCCTCGACGCCCCGGAGCGCGACATCGCCCGCGCCGAGTTCATCCGCCAGAAGCTCTCCCAAAACGGGGACAGATAACTAATTACGTCGCTGGAGGTCGGAGCCGCGCTGGTCCCGAGCGGGTTCACGGGTCGACCGACAGACCGAAGGTCTTTCATTGGTCGGTCAAGCCGTGTCCTCGGAGGGGCTCTATTCCATCGATGAGCCCCGAGAATGAGCGAGGGGACAGTGCTGCTCCAACCTCACTCCTTGTACGGGAACATCCCCTCCATCGCGGCGCTGGAGAGCTCCGTCAGGAACGTCGAGAGCTTCTCGAACGCGGCGGCGAGAAATCCCTGCCCCTTCTCCGGGGTCGCCAGCCGGGGGTCGCCGAAGCCGGATGACTTCGTGGCACAGTGCCACGGACGGGTGATCCACACGCTGCCGTCCTTCAGCGCCTCGAACAACGGCTCCCTGGTCGAGCCGTCCGCGGCCTGATCGAACTTCACCAGTTCCGGGTGCAGCGCCCAGAACACGCTCGTTTCCATCTCGTCACCGTGCTCGCCCGGCCGCTCGAACAGCTTCTTGTGCGTCTCCGGCGCGGTCTGCCACCAGTTGGACATGCAGATAAACATGTCCGTTTCCCCGCACATGTCGCGGAGAATCCCCTTGAATTCGTTCCCGCCGTGGCCGTTGAGGATCATCAGCTTGCGGATGCCGTGCTTCTCGAGCGACTGCGCGATGTCTCGGATGATGGCGCCGTGCGTGGTGGACTTTACATTCATCGTCATGGGAAATTCCGTCAGGTTCCAGTTGAGCCCGTAGGGCACGGTAGGCAGCAGCACCACCCGGGCGCCGTTCTTCCACGCGCGCTCGCATATCTCCTCGCCGATCCGCTCGACCGTCATGAAATCGGTGCCGTACGGCAGGTGGTAGTTGTGCGGCTCGGTCGCGCCGAACGGAAGGACCGCCACCTGGAACATCTCCTCCATATCCGTCACGTCCTTCAGATTGATCTCGCTCAGTTTCCACGGTCTGTCGGGCATCATGCACCTCCTTGGATTCCCGCCGCCTTCATCAGCGCCTTCATGTACCCGAGAGCGAACGCCGACCCCCGGCAGAAGCTGTCTTCGTCGGACCCGGGAACATGGTCCGGTATCAGCGTCCCGTCGTAGTCGACCTCCTTGAAGGCCCGCATCGCCTCCAGCATATCAGTATCCCCGTCGTCCAGGAAGCTCTCCTCGAAGTGGGGAAGGGAGCCTTTCACGTTGCGGAAGTGAACGTGGTTGATCTTTCGCCTGGACCCGAACCAGCGGATCACTTCGGGAACGTCCTCTCCCATCTCCGCCACCGTTCCGAGACACAGCGTCAGGCCGTTCGAGTCGCTCGGGACCGTTTCCACCAACCGTTTCATCCCCTCCAGGCTGCACAGCACCCGGGTCTCCCCGCCGATGCCCGGCACCGGCGGGTCGTCGTGATGGCAGCCCAAACGTACCCCGGCCTTCTCCGCGGCCGGCACCGCCCGTTCGAGAAACCGGGCGATCCGGTCCCATATCTCCTCCGGCTCCGCGCCGAGGGCGTCGTCCCCCGGCAGCCCGTCGGCCCACTCGCCGTCGAACCACGACACCACCGCCCCGCCCCGTCCACGGGGTTCCGCATCGGGCCGCCGGTTCCCGAGCAGGTTGAACACGTATTCGACGACCGGTATCCCCTGCCTCCCCACTATCCCGATGGTCCGGCACACGTCCTCGATCTCGCTCTCGCGCCCGGGGGTTCCCAGGCGGATGTTCCAGTGCTGGGTCTCCCGCCCCTGGGGAAGCAGGACGACGCCGATCTCGATCCCGTAGTCGGCGGTGCGCCGCACCGCGTCAGCGAGCCGTTCCTCGTCGACTACTCCCCGCTGGTCCTCACCCAGGAACAGTGCGGCGTCGACCTTCAGGTGGGTCACCCCGTACTGCGCGGCGAACCGCAGCGTCGGTTCCGCCAGATCCGAAACGCCGAGTGCGAGCTTCATTCATTTCCCTCTGACAATCGGCTGGTTGTCATCTAATGAGCTTGTCGAGAAGATTCACCCCTTTGAACATCGGCGCGAGCGTCACCGAAACGACCGACATCAGCTTTATCAGGATGTTCAGCGACGGCCCGGACGTATCCTTGAACGGGTCCCCCACCGTGTCGCCGACCACCGCGGCCTTGTGCGCCTCCGATCCCTTGCCGCCGTGTGCGCCGCCCTCTATGTACTTCTTCGCGTTGTCCCACGAGCCGCCCGCGTTCGACTGGAATATCGCGAGCAGCACGCCGGACGCGGTGACGCCGACGAGAAGCCCTCCGAGCATCTTCACGTTGAGAAACCCGAAAACGGCCGGCACGATCACCGCCAGCAGCCCGGGCAGGACCATCCGCTTGAGCGCCGCCTGAGTCGAGATATCCACGCAACGGGCGAAATCCGCCTTCGCCTTGCCCTCCATCAGCCCCGGTATCTCCCTGAACTGGCGCCGCACCTCCTCGATCATATCGAAGGCCGCGGTGCCCACCGCCTCCATGGCGTAGGAACTGAACAGGAACGGCATCATCGCGCCGATGAGAAGCCCGGCCATGATGAGAGGATCGCTTACCACTATCCCATCCTTGATGTCGGCGCTTACCATGAAGGCGCTGAAGAGGGCGAGCGCGGTGAGTGCGGCGCTCCCTATCGCGAAACCCTTCCCGATCGCCGCCGTCGTGTTTCCCACCGCATCGAGTTTGTCGGTCCTCGCCCTCACCTCCTTGCCGAGCCCGGCCATTTCGGTGATGCCTCCCGCGTTGTCCGCGATGGGACCGTACGCGTCCACGGCAAGCTGGATGCCGGTCGTCGAGAGCATGCCAAGGGCGGCTATCGCGACGCCGTACAGCCCGGCGCACTTATAGGAGACCACCAGCGCGACGGCGAGCACGATGACGGGAAACGCGGTGCTCTTCATCCCGTTCGCGAGACCGGAGATGATGCATGTGGCCGCACCGGTCCGCGACGCGTCCGCGATCTTCCTCGCCGGCTTCTTGGATTCGGACGTGTAGTACTCGGTGAGAAGGCCTATGCCGACCCCGCCGGCCAGGCCCGCGACCACCGCCCAGAATATGCCCGTCGGGTTGTACTGAATCACCTGGTCCGTCTCACCAAACGTCACGACAGCAGCCAGGCTGAACGGGGCCTTCACGAACCACGGTATTACCAGATAGGTCGCGGCGACCATCAGACCGGCGGCGAGGAACGTCCCGATGTTGAGCGCCTTCTGGGGGTCTCCCCCCTCCTTCGTCCGCACGAAGAACGTGCCTATGATGGACACCACGATCCCGACCGACGCCAGAACCAGAGGAAGGACCACCAGGCTGAACGCCCCCTTCTCCTGCGTCGTGGCCGCCGTCGCCCCGAGTATCATCGCGCCGAGTATCGAGCCGACGTAGGACTCGAACAGGTCCGCGCCCATGCCGGCCACGTCGCCCACGTTGTCGCCCACGTTGTCGGCTATCGTCGCCGGGTTCCGCGGATCGTCCTCCGGGATCCCCGCCTCGACCTTGCCGACCAGGTCGGCTCCCACATCGGCGGCCTTGGTGTATATGCCGCCGCCTACGCGGGCGAACAGCGCAATGGAGCTGGCGCCCAGGCTGAAACCAGTCAGCACCGGGAGTATAATCGTGCTCAGGCTCGACGCCTCCGTCATGTTCACGCCCGGCAGCACCCGCCCCCAGAGAAGAAAGAGGGCGCTCACGCCCAGCGCCGCCAGGCCGACCACGCTCATCCCCATCACGGTGCCGCCGTCGAACGCTACCCGGAGAGCGGAGTTCAGATCCGTCCTCGCCGCGTTCGCGGTGCGCACGTTCGCGGCGGTCGCGACGCGCATCCCGAAATAGCCGGCGAGCGCGCTGCACAGCGCGCCGCAGACGAACGATACCGCCTGCAGACGAATGTAGTCCTTGTTGAAAACCGCGAGGAATATCGCCACCGCCAGCGCGAAGACGCTCAGCGCCTTGTACTCACGACGCAGGAAGGCCATCGCGCCCTCCCGTATGTGCCCGCCGATCACCCGCATCTCTTCCGTACCGTCGTCCTTGATCCTCACCGCGTGCGCCTTGTACAGCGCGTAGAGCAGCGCCAGGACTCCAAAACCGGGTACCATCCAGAAAATCTTCTCAGCCATTCTTCCGTGCCTCCCCGTTATCTGTGTTGACCTCGCCGATCTTCCCGAAAACCATTCTCCCCGCGCTCGTCTGTATCACACTCGTCACCTCGATGGTGACGTTCTTCCCGATACTGCGCTTTCCACCCTCCACGACCACCATGGTACCGTCGTCCAGGTATCCGACCCCCTGGTCCTGCTCCTCGCCCCTCCGTATCACGTCCAGCATCAGATGCTCGCCCGGCAGCACCACCGGGCGGAGGGCGTTGGCCAGGTCGTTCACGTTCAGCACCGGCACCTCACGGATCTGCGCCACCTTGTTCAGGTTGTAGTCGGTCGTCGCCAGACGCCCCTCGATCCTCTGGGTGAGCGCGATCAGCTTGCCGTCCACCTCCCCGATCTCCGGAAACGTCGCCTCGTGGATGGTGACGTCGATGTTCTTGTTTCGCTGGAGCCGCCGGAGCATGTCCATGCCCCTGCGCCCCCTGGTCCGCTTCGTCTTCTCCGAGGAGTCGGAAACGTCCTGCAGCTCCTTGAGGACGAACCGGGGAACGATGAAGGGCGACTCGATGATCCCGGTGTCGGCGATGTCCGCGATGCGACCGTCGATGATCGCGCTCGTGTCCAGCACCAGCGGCTTCACGCCCTTCTGCTGTCGCGAGAATTCCACGTACGGAATCACCACCTGAAACTCCTCCTTGGTCCGTATGATCGACGCGATCGCCACGTAGCAGCACACGCACGCCGTCACCATCAGCGCATCGCTCTCCTCCGTCGGCAGCACTTTGTCTTTGAGTCCCTCGATGAGGTACAGCGTCTTCACCAGGATGAACGCCGCGACGAAACCGACCAGGATACCGAGGATGATCGACGGGAAGACGAGCGCCAGCCGCCGCGCGAAGTTGTACTCCAGAAGCACCAGCACGCACGCGATGGCGAACCCCAGCGCTCCGCCGTTGAACATGTCGGTAGCCGTGCCGCCGCGCACGGCCACCCCCACCACCGTCAGGGCGACGATGAACAGTCCCCTGAGGATATTGAGCACCATATTCATAGCCTACCTCCCCCCGCTTGCGGGAATGATTGTTGGTGCGGCAGCGAAGGGCTGCTGAGCGGGTTCGAGATTCGACCAACGGCCCGCAGGGGCCATTCCATATGTCGGTCGAAGCTCGTCCTCGGAGGCGAGCCCGTTCCTTATACGAGCCGAGAATGAGCGAAGAAGCCCTTCGCTGCCGCACACACAAGAATAATTATCGCAAGTCATCGTCTACACCCTTTCGAAAGGATGGAATAATTTCTTGTATTCGTCCTGGGCATACCGGTCCGTCATCCCGGCGATATAGTCGCATACGCTCCGCTCCAGCCCCTCCACGCCGGCCCACTCCTGGTATTCCGGCGGAAGCTGGTCCCGATTCTGGACGTACTCGGCGAACATCTCCTGGATAAAGCGGCGGGCTTTCCTGGCCATTCTCACCACCCGGTAGTGCTTGTACATGTGCTCGTAGAGAAACGCCTCCAGGTCGTCCTTCTTGTGTTTCATCTCCACGCTGAAGCGGACCGTGCCCTTTCCGGCGTTCCTCACGTCCTCCACGGAAGAGAGGGACGATATGTTTCCGGACGTGGTCTCCACCAGGTCCGTCACCAGGATGTTTATCAGCGCCCTTACCGTCTGGTACATGAGGATACGTTCGTTCTCGTCCGGACACGACGCCCGGGCCCGGGCATCCGCCTCCCGCCACACCTCGACGTCCATCAGCTGGTCGCCCTTCAGGATACGGGCGGTCAGCCCGTCGTCCAGGTCGTGGGTGTCGTACGCGATTGAATCGGCCACGTCCACCACCTGCGACTCCAGCACGGAGGACTTGTCCGGATCGAATTCGGGCCGGACCGGATGCTGATCGTACGCTGTCGAGTGTTTCTCCAGCGCCTCCCTGACCTCGAAGGTGAGATTCAGCCCCAGGAAGTCCGGATATCTTCTCTCCAGCTTCTCGACCACGCGCAGGCTCTGCCGGTTGTGCTCGAAGCCGCCGTGGTCCTTCATCAGCGTCTGCAGCGCGTCCTCCCCGGAGTGACCGAACGGGGTGTGCCCCAGGTCGTGTGCGAGCGCGATGGCTTCTATCAGGTCCTCGTTGAGCTGGAGCACCCGGCCGATGGAGCGGCCTATCTGGGTCATCTCCATCGTATGGGTCAGCCGCGTCCGGTAGTAGTCCCCCTCGTGGTTTACGAACACCTGCGTCTTGTACTCCAGCCGTCGGAACGCGGCCGAGTGGACGATGCGGTCGCGGTCCCTCTGGAACGCGGTACGGTACGGATGCTCTTCCTCGGAGTGCTCCCTTCCCCTGCTCCTGCTGCTCTTCACCGCGCAGGGCGCGAGCTCCCTCTCCTCCCGGGCTTCTATGTCTTCCCGCGTTATCATGCGTCCCCGGCTCCCTTCAGCTGCTCCCACAGCTCGTCGAGATGCTGGGGGATCACCTTGGTGTCGGCCAGCACCGGAATGAAATTCGTGTCGCTCTTCCACCTCGGCACGAGATGGACGTGGAGGTGCTCCTCCACCCCCGCTCCCGCGGCCGCGCCCAGGTTGATGCCCACGTTGTACCCGTCCGGGTGCATCACCCCGTCCAGCAGGCACTTGAGATCGACGAGCATCCCCATAATCTCGCCCAGCTCCCCGGAATCCAGCTCCTCTATCGCCCCCAGGTGCCGGTACGGGCACACCATGAGATGACCGTTGTTGTACGGATACCGGTTGAGGAGGCCGAACGCCTTCCTGCCCCTGGCGAGCACGAGCGTCGCGCGGTCGTCGTCCGATTCCGCCGCGTCACAGATGAAGCATCCTCCCGACTTGTCGGACAGTATGTACTCCATCCGCCACGGAGCCCAGAGCCTCTCCATCATCCGCCCCTAGCTTCTTCGTGAGGCGCAGTCCTGGGCCGGGCACGAGGTACAGCAGGGCGCGGGGGACGATCCCCCTCCCCCTGGAGTGGATACCGCAAACGTGGAGAACTTCTTGTGGGTGCGGCCGCCCCCGCATTCGGGACAGCTCGCCTCACTCTCGCTCGAATCACTCTTGAAGAGCTGTTCGAACTCCGCGTTACAGGTCTCGCAAACGTACTCGTAAATCGGCATAACTGCGCTGGCCTATAATGACCCCGGCAATAAATCCCTCAGGGCAGGTACTTCTCCGGGTCCACCGGATATCCCTTCTGGAACAGCCTGAAATGGACCTCCGGCGGCGTACCCGCCGTATCCGGCGCGAGGCCTATCTT
>CAYMFW010000007.1:0-42576 GCA_964389785.1 uncultured Planctomycetota bacterium | reverse complement strand
ACAATGTTACTATCTTACCGCCTTCGTGCTCAATGACAACAGTATTTCCGAGGCCGACGAACGGGCCGGACTTGCGCACCAGCCCGTCGCGGGCTGCGACCACCTCCTCTCCGGGCCGGACGCGGATGTCGATTCCCCACGATTTCAGCCCGTCCTTGAGCTGTCCGAAGGCGACGACCGTCTCGCCCCGCACCGGACGCGCCCAGCCCTGCCC
The DNA here is from genome assembly GCA_964389785.1 of uncultured Planctomycetota bacterium. Classification (GTDB taxonomy): domain Bacteria; phylum Planctomycetota; class CAYMFW01; order CAYMFW01; family CAYMFW01; genus CAYMFW01. Next base: position 42,362 of record CAYMFW010000007.1, on the reverse strand, counting down.
CCGTTTCCCCGAGGACACGCTCCCTCCCTCCGGGAGCGGCACCTGAAGCTTCTGACTCACCTCCAGGTCGTCCGTCAGGCTTATCCGGTTGATGTCGGCCAGGCGGGTCGCGGTGGTCTCGAACCGCCGCGCGACGGACCACAGCGTGTCCCCGGCCTTCACCACGTACGCGACAGTGCCGCTGGAGGTCCTGATCGCGTCCAGATCGTCGATGACCGGGGGATAATCGCCCCCGTTGCACCCGGCGAGGACGGCAACGGCCAGCATCAAGGTCGCCAATCGGGCAAAGACACGTATCATATGAGCAATTCTACTGCAGACCCTACGTTACTTCAAGGCGACGGGCTGAGGTGAGTAACTGAGCGGGTTCGTGGTTCGACCGACGGGCCGAAGGCCCTTCATTGGTCGGTCGAAGCGCGCCCTCGGAGGCGCCCCATTCCATTGATGGGCGCCGAGAATGAGCGAAGTTACTCACCTCAGCCCGTCGACTATCTCCAGCGCCCTGGCGTTGTTGCTCCCGGCGGTCTCCTCCGAGGACGACTCCGTGTAACAGCGGAATTCCGGCGCGTTGCCCGAGGGGCGCAGATGCACCACCTCGCCGCTCTCGAACGTCATCCTGACACCGTCGGTGAAATCGATCGATCCGACCCGCCCGAACGCGCTTCCGAAATGCTTCTCGGCCGTTTCCGCACCGCCCTCCCTGAAACTCTCCACAAGCGCCTTTCCCTGATCGTTGGGGAAGCCCCGAAGGAGACCGCTCGCGGTGAATCTGGACGGAAGCTCCTCCCTCAGCGCGGAAAGCGATCCCATCCGCTTCCCGGAGATGAGTACCGACAGCGTCGGGAGGGCGGCGTCTCTGGTGGGCAGCGCCTTCAGCACCTCCCCGGTGTCCGAATTCGTGATGTCGGTGGCGGTGAGAAATCCGCCGTTACCCTCGTAACCCACCACCGTCTTCGATCCGGCACGGACGGCCTCGTTCATGGATTCGATCACGTACGGGGAGCCGATCCTGGTGCGGCGCGTCTCCGAGAAACGCCCGCTCTTCTCCAGCGCGGTATTGCAGCTGACCGGAACGGAAACCGAATCCGCCCCGAGAAAATCCGCCACCAGGATACCCAGCACGTCGCCGCGGATCACGTCGCCCTTCTCGTCCACCACCAGCGGCCGGTCGCCGTCGCCGTCGGCGCTGGCCAGCGCGTCGGCGCCGTGCTCCTTCACCCAGGCGGCGAGCCGCTCCGGCTCCTCGACCGCCTCGGTGTCCACCGCCACGAACGCGTCCGACCAGCCCGCCGGAATGACCTCGGCGCCCAGGCCGCGGATCAGCTCCGGCAGCATGTCGCGCGCGACCGACGAATGCTGGTAGACCACCACCTTCAGACCTTCCAGGCAGCCGGAAGGAAAGAACGAAAGGTATCTCCTCAGGTACGCCTCCGCGGCTTCGCCGCTCGGTTCGGGAAGCGAAGACGCGGCACCGGGAACGAAGCCTCCGTCATCGGCGAAGAGCGCCGAGGCGCGCTCCATCCCGCCGTACCGCTTCGAGATCTCCGCCTCGTCCCCCTTCAGCACCTCGCCCCACGGCATGTTGAACTTGATGCCGTTCCTGTCGTCCGGTATGTGACTGCCGGTCACCATGATGCTGGCCCTTTCACGGCGCAGGCCGTGACAGGCCACTGTCGGGGTGGGGACCATTCCGCAGTTCTCCACGTCCAACCCCTCCTCCGACAGCGCGTGACTCACCGCGGTCATGATCCTCGGGGTGCTGCTCCGGTGATCCCCGGCCAGGGAGACACACTCCGCGAAGGTCTTGTCCTTGAGATACCGGGCGAACGCCTTCGTGTACAGATAGCACTCCAGGTCGGTCATCTCGGCAACCAGGCCCCTGACACCGCTCGTTCCGAACTTGAGAGACATTGCCGCACCGTCCTTTCTTCAGCTCCGCTCTGAGTATAGCGCCCGCCCGCGGATTCTGCTAGTATACTTGTCTATGTCAAAGACAGTCGTATTCAAGAACCTGCTGAAGGACATCACCGTCGGGGCCGTCATGCCGACGTCCTCGTTCAGCGTCAAGAGGATCTGCAAACGCGTCCGCCCGGACAACGCCCGCGTGGTGGTGGAATACGGACCGGGCACCGGCCCGTTCACCGCGTTTCTCCTGGACCAGATGTCCGGGGACTCGAAGCTGATACTGATAGAGACCAACCGCGACTTCTGCGACATGCTCGAGCAGATCAACGATCCGAGAGTCCACGTGTTCCACGACAGCGCGGAGAACGTGCGGGACATACTGCGGGAGTGCGACGAGGAAAGCGCGGACTACGTCATCTCCGGCATCCCGTTCTCGCTCATCAAGGAGCCCGCGAAGACCCGGCTGCTCGCGGACACCAGGGATCTGCTGTCCGAGAACGGCCGGTTTCTCCTCTACCAGCACTCCGGGTACATGAAGAAACACCTGTCGCAACACTTCGAAAACGTGGAAACCGACCTGTCGATACTTAACATCCCCCCGCTGTTCATATTCGAGGCCTACAGATGACACACGTCGGGAGCTTCCCATGAAATGGAAAACCAACACGCCCAACGAGGACAGAGAGCTTCTACGGTCCCTTAAAAAGACCGAGGATTTCACCAGGGGTGACCCCTGGCGGGTACTGCGGCTCCAGGGAGAGTTCGTCGAGGGATTCGACGCGCTGTCGCACCTCGGACCCGCGGTCGCGATCTTCGGTTCGTCGCGCGAGGAGCCGGGAAAGCCCTGCTATGAAGCCGCCATCGAGACGGCTGCCCTGATCGCAAAGCAGGGACTGGCCGTCATCACGGGGGGCGGTCCCGGCATAATGGAGGCCGCGAACAAGGGCGCGTTCGACGCGGGAGGGGTGTCTGTCGGTTGCAACATCGAGCTTCCGCAGGAACAGACCCCGAACCCGCACCAGACGGTGCAGCTGCACTTCCGGTACTTCCTCGTCCGCAAGATGATGTTCGTGAAGTACTCCATGGCGTTCGTCATATTCCCCGGCGGGCTGGGCACGATGGACGAGCTGTTCGAGGCACTCACGCTGGTCCAGACGGAGAAGATAGAGCATTTCCCGGTGGTCCTCTATGATTCCGAATACTGGGCGGGCTGCGTAGACTGGCTGAAGAACACCCTGCTGAAGAGAGGCTACGTCTCGCCCGAAGACATGGAGCTCTTCACGATAGTGGACACCCCGGAGGACGCGGCCCGGATCGTGGCCGACTCCGCCCGCGAGAACGGCTACATCTAGCCGAACGGGGACATGATTCCTTCGTGTCCCCGTGAGCTTCGTTACGACAACACTTCCGACAGCTGCACCTTCCGCCCGTCCTCCGCGGACGACTTGATCGCGGCTTCCGCGCAGGCGACGACAATAAGCCCTTCGTCACCGTCCGTCTCGAACGGGGTGCCGTTCAGGAGCGAATCTCCGTACGCGTCCAGGATGTGAGTCAGCCCGTCTCCCTCTTCGGTCTCGACCGCGGTGAACTGTCTTTCGCCCTCACGCTTCAGTTTGATACCTTCGGCATCCCATACCGCCACGCCTTCCGTGCCGTAGACGGCGGTGCGGCTGTAGCTGGGCACTACATAATGCGCGTGGAACGTCGCGACGCACTTCTCGTAGCCGATGGTCGTCACGGTGCAGTCCACGTTCTCCGAGAGCTTCAGCACGTTGTCGTGATGGGACTGTACCCACTGCGGCTTGCCCAGGAACGACATCGCGGAATCTATGTAGTGCACCGCGAGCTGGGTCAGCGGCGCGGCCGGACAGAGCTTCGGATCGCGCTTCCACCGGTCCGGCGGGAATCCCTTGCTGGATGAGTGCGACGTGTACGACTCCAGACTGAGCACCTCCCCCAGGTCTCCGTTCTCGACCAGCTCCCTGAGCTTCCGGTTGTGCGGGTGAAACCTCTGAAGGTGCTTCACCCCGAGGAGCACGTTGTTCTTCTTGAAAGCGTCGATCAGCCGTTTGCCCTCGGCGACCGTATTCGTCATCGGTTTCTCGACGAGGATGGACTTGCCCGCCTCGGCGGCGAGAAGCCCGTACTCCACGTGCAGATAGTTCGGATTTATGATCAGGACTCCGGCTATGTCCTCCTTCAGAAGATCTTCGTACGAATCGCAGACCTTGCTCGGCAGCTCCCTCTGGGAGCGCTCTATGCTCTCCGGGCTCCGGCTCCACACCGCCGCCAGCTCCAGCTTGTCGCACGCCTGAAGTCCCTTGCGGACGATGTTGCCGTACCCCTTCAGTCCTATCATTCCGACTCTTGCCTTGTCAGCCATGGTATGTACCTCCTCCGGATACGGACACCGCATGAATTTCGCCATCGATTATATGCCGGTTACCGGGATTTGCAAGCCGATTGCCAAACCAGATTGCGATGAGGTATGCTTACCCTTCATGAAGTCGATAACAGAGAAGTCACGAAGACTCCCCGTCGCTGCCGATGCGGACGTGGCGGTGGTCGGAGGAGGCATGGCCGGACTTGCGGCGGCGGTCGCGGCCGCCCGGGCGGGCGCCAGAACCGTCCTGCTGGAGCGCTTCGGCTTCTGCGGCGGGCTCGCCACCGGCGGCCTCATCGCCGTCTACTGGGTGCTGGATGACGGCATCGGGCACAACGTGTACGGCGGCCTGAACAGGGAGGTCCTCACCCGGCTGGACCGGATGGGTTACCTCTGGACGAATCCGGTATGGCGGGGTCGAAAGACGGTCGCGCAGCGCCGGGGGAAGCGCAATGCGCCGTTCTTCGACCCCGAGGCGATGAAGCTGCTGGCCGACCGAATGCTGAAGGAATCCCGCGTCATGGTGCTGTACCACACACACGCCTGCCGTCCTATCCTGGACGGGGGCATCATACGAGCGGTTCCGGTCGAGACCAAGTCGGGCAGGCGGGCCGTTCTTGCGAAGGTGTTCGTGGATGCCACCGGAGACGCGGACCTGGCCGCGGCGTGCGGTGCCCGCTGCTTTGAGAACCGGAGCGAGAAGATGACGTCGTGGTTTCGCGCCGCGGGCTCCGACGTGAGATCCCCTCACGGCGCCGACCGGTTCTTCAAGGCATCCCCCATCATCGAATCGGGCGACTTTCACGGAGACGCCAAGGGCAGGGCGCCCTCGTTCGACCCGCTCACCTCGGAGGGACTCACCGGCTGGGAGATGGCCGCGAGAGAGATGATCTTCGAGAAGATCGCCGCGATGAGAAAGCGGCTGGGCAGAAACGTTTACCCGGCGGGATCGCCCACCCACCCCAACGTCAGGAAGACGCGCCGGATCGTCGGCGCGTACCAGCTCGGAAGAACGGACAACGGCCGCTCGTTCGACGATTCCGTCGGGAAGCTGGGGTTCTGGGTGAAAGCCGGAGAGGTCTACCAGGTCCCCTACCGCTGCCTGATACCGGACAAGGTAAAGAACCTTCTCGTCGCCGGACGGGCCATCTCCACTACGGAGGACGGCTGGGATATAACCAGGATCATCTCCGGATGCGTTCTCACCGGGGAAGCGTGCGGCGCGGCCGCGGCGCGCGCGGCAAAGAAGCGGGTATCCGTAAGAGAGGTCGATCCTCCGCCGGCGGGATTGTGAGAGTCCTGTTCGCCGCCGCAGCCTTGGTCCTGCTGCTGTCGAGCCCCGTGCTCGCCGAGTCCGTCTGGATAGAGGGCGAGAAACCGACTGGGATCGGGAAGGGAAGACGGTCCTCTCCATGGCGGGCGAACTGGCGTGGGACATGAAGCGGCGTGTGGTGACTGTCGAGACGCCGAAGACGCAGGGCGTGATAGGCTTTGCGGGCGGCGGCACCTTCGAGCTGCCCGGCGCGTCGCTTCGGGTGAAGACCGCTTTCGTCTCCATCATCCTCACGCCGCTCGACGACACGGAGCTCTCGAAGCTGGAATCAGGATCAGTCGCCCGGCGGCTTGGCCGAGTCCTTGCCCTTCTTCTCCATCTCCTCCCGGATGATATTGACGAGCTTCTCCAGCGCGCCCTCCCCCTTGTGAACCAGGTAGGCGCCGCGAAGGAACTTCTTGTCCACCTGATGGGTCTTCAGCGCGGTGTAGAATATCAGCAGCGCGTTGCGGTACTTGGGCTTCTTCCTGAGCTGGTCCGCGACCGCCCCGCCATGCGTCCTCATCATCATGTCGAGGATGATCACGTCCAGGTCCGGCTGTCTCTCGTCCAGAATCTTGAGAGCCTGGTAGCCGTCCACGCAGACCAGGATTTCACAGTCGAGGAACTTGGACAGGTACTCTTTGACGACCCTGCCCACCCTCTCGTTATCATCCACCATCAGTATGTTGATAGCCATAACCTTATATTACTCCACCACTCGCACATTTGCAAACCCGTCGCGGGGGCGCTTACGGTATCGTCAATACGTTGCGCCGGGCTTTATTCCCTGATAGGATAAAAGACCAAGGAGCTACCGTGCGTTTTTCTCTTTTCGAGCGGGTACCCTTTCTCTCCAGGGCAACGTCCCGAAAGGGAAATGGAGAAAGACTGAATCTCTAAGGTACAGCCTGTTCGCCGTCCACGTCCTGCTCCTCCGGAAGCTGTTCCTCGGACACCTCTTCCTCCTCCTGTGTGCCTTCGACGGTGTAGACGCCTCCGCCCCCGGCGGAGACCGCCTCCCACCTCTCCCTCTCCCTCACCCTCTCCCAGCCGGAGCTCGTCTTCACCCAATTCTCAAAGTTGAAGTGGACCCGCTTGACCTCTTTGACCCGTTTGATCTCCTGCTCGATGGTATTGAGCAGCATCTCGTCGACCGGCTCTCCCGCCTGCTGCAGTTTCTGCGCCCTGCCCTGCAGACGCACCGTGTTGTTCGAGTACATGATTATGATCAGTCCCAGGTCCATCCAGTGGCGGGCGAATACCCCTCGCACCCGCGCGACGATCTGGAGACTCGATGTCGCTTTCGCCACCGCTACTCCTTCGCGGGACCCACGAGCCCCTCGACCTTGGCCACCAGCCCCTCGAGCGAAACCGGCTTGTAGAGGATGTCGGTCGTCCCCTCGCCGAAGTGCTCCCGCCACGCCTTCATCGCCTCTTCCTTATCCGCAGAGAAGGAATCGGTGAACGCGGTGAGGAACAGCACCGGTATCTCGGCGGTGCGGCTATTGTGCCGTATCTCCTCGTAGGTCTCGTACCCGTCCATGCCGGGCATCTTCACGTCGAGAACCACCAGGTCTACCCCTCCCCCGGCCAGCGCTTTCAGGCCGGCTGAGCCGGAGCCGGCGGTGACCACTTCGTATCCCTTCATCCGGAGCATCTCGGAGAGTATGTCGCGTACGCGCGGCTCGTCGTCTACGGCAAGGATCTTCTTCGGCACCGTCTCCCCCCCTTCCTTCCCCTCTTTCAGAAATCATTCTACAGGCTTCGCACGGGGGGTTCAACACGAGCGCCCGGATAGTGTACAATGCCTGGATGTCTTCTAACGAACAACAGAACGGCACGGTATCCGCCAGCAAGCTGCACCGGCTGGCCAAGTCGAGGAAGTACGACGAGCTGGAGTCGGCCTGGCTGACGGCGATAGAAGAGGGCCAGGTAGGCCTGGATGGCATGCTCGAGGCGCTGTCCGTCCCCGCGCGCCGCGGCGGCGCGGACGGGGAGGTGGCGGAGGCGCTTCTTTGGACCCTGGCCGAGAACGTCGCTGAGCGCAGCGGAGACGCCGAGGCGCTCGCCGTCGTTCGCGAAGCCGCGCCCCTCTTTCCGGAGAGCAGGTCGATGCGGAGGGAAACGGCCGAGCTGTACCGCAAGGTGCATCCGGATAACCCGGTGCTCGACGACGTGCTCAAGATGACGGTCCTCTCCCGGTCCACGCCGTTTCCCGATGCGGTCCGGCAGGCCGAGGCGCTGCGATCCCTCTCCCCCGGCACCTATGTGTGGCAGAGGCGTCGGCCGGGCCGCGTGACCGAACTCGATTCGCTCGAACAGCTCATTACCGTCTCCTTCACGGATGAGAAGAAGAAGCTTACCCCCGCCGCCGCGAGCGATCTGCAGGTGCTCGAGCCCGGTGACTTCAGGGCGAAGGCGGTGTTCGAACCGGAACAACTCAAGGAGCTGGCGAAGGAGGACCCGGAGAAGCTGATCATCCGCGTGCTCGAGGCGTTCGGTCCCCGTCTCGCCTATCGCGACCTGAAACAGCATCTCGAGAGCGTGATACCGTCCTCGTCATGGTCCCGGTGGTGGACCAAGGCCCGTCCCAGGATAAAACATTCTCCCTCCATCGACATGACGGGAAGTTCACAACCCAAGTTCTTCCTGCGCGCGGAGCCGCTGACCTTCGGAGAGGAGGCCCGCATGCGGTTCAACGCGGCGGAGACTCCCATCGTAAAGCTTTCCTGTGTACTGGGGTATCTCGCCGAACTGAAGAAGGGCCTGGAACCGGACCCCGAGCTCGCCCTGTTCTTTGCGGGAAAGCTCTCCGAGCGTGCCGGCAAAGCGGGCGCGGGCAATCTCGAATCGGCCGGTCCGCTCGCGGTCATCGCCGAGATTCGGACGGTGTTCCCCGATGTGGAAGTCGCGCTCCCCCACTCCATCACCGACACCATTACCGGTTCGGAGGACGTTTCGCCCCTCCTGGAGTCCGTAACGGCGGACGAAGTGGCGATCTGCATACTCTCCCACGTGCAGAAGGAGCTCCCGGATGCCTGGCCGGATATCTTCGCGCAGGTGATGCCCACCTCCTCGATCGGGGTGTGCGACCGAATCTCTACGGAACTGTTGTCCCACAAGAAGGAAGCTCTCCTTCCTCCCACGGTCGAGAAGATGACCAAGCATCCGGACCGGTGCGCCTCCGGGCTGATGTGGTTCTGGAAGGCGCTCGGCACGGAGGGAAGCAGGGAAGCGCTCGCGCCGGTCAACGCGGCCAGGACGGCGGCGGCGATGCTGAGGGGATGCGAACAGCTCAAGCGAAGCGACGCGCCCAACGCGAGAGCGCTGATGAACCAGATCCCGAAAGCCATCGCCGCGAACGACTACGAGGTGCTCCAGGCCGCGGTGCAGGACGGAGACCCCGAGGACGCCGATGACATTCGCCGGATCGTCCAGCACCACGTGGTGCTCACCGACTACTCCCGGGACGAGATCACCCGGGTGATACGCCGCACCCATCCGGACCTGTTCGACGAGCACGTACCGCCGTGGGAGGAAGACACGATATACACCACCGCCGCCGCCTTCCAGAAGCGGAAGAGAGAGTACACACACCTGGTCAACGTCGAGCTGGTGAAGATCGGCAGGGAGATCGGGGACGCCGCCGAGCTCGGGGACCTGAGCGAAAACGCGGAATTCACCGCGGCCCTGGAGCAGCGCGACCGACTGAGCAAGCGGGTGGGCGACATGAACGAGGAGCTGGGGAAGGCCCGGGTCATCACGCAGGACATGGTCCGGGGCGGCGAGGTGACGGTGGGAAGCGGGGTTCGCGCGAAGAACCAGGAGACCGGTGAGACCGATACGTTTGTCTTCCTCGGGCCGTGGGACGTGGACCCCGATAAGGGCATCTATTCGTACCGCGCCCCGATGGGACTCGCCTTCATGGGAAAGACCAAGGGTGACACGGCGGAGTTCGAGGCGGAATCGGGTACGCGCTGCTGGGAGATTCTCGAGGTATTCCCCGGCATCTAGTCGATACGCTTCAGGCTCCCGACGTTGTCCTTCACCACCACGTCCTTCCCGTGCCCGCCGAGGTCCACCATCAGGTCTTTCATCACGCCCTCGTGCATCACGTTATCTTTGATGACCGAGTTCTCCAGGCCCTTGTAGACGATACCGTAGTCGGGCGACCACGTCCCCTGATTCCGATCGCCCTGGCCCGCCCTCATCGTGTTACCCACGAAGGTAATCCCCTTCGCGCCTTCGAATCGAACGTGCGCATTCTCGTATTCCTCGAGCGGCCGGAAGTCGGGGGACCCGCCCCGATGGAAGATGTTCCCCGTAATCGCCCACCCGCTGCAGGGGGTCGCTTTGTCGCTCGGCAGCAGCAGAAGCGCGTTGCCGCCGGTGCGATCGAAGTAGTTCCCGGTCACGTTGTAGTTCTTGCCGCGAACGGAAACTAACCCGCCCTCCTTGTTCCATTCGATGCGATTTCCGGTGAAGGTGATGGCGGAATTCTCCTGGTCGCCGCCGAACCCGGCCTTCCCGCTGCACGTGATCCAGTTGTCCAGCACGAACCCGTCCCACCCCTTCACCCATATCCCCCACCCGGCGTTGCGAAAGAGATGGCAGTGGCGAATGGAGAAGCACCAGATCCTTCCCAGGTGTATCCCGTCACCGGAGAAGTTGTCTATCCGGCAGCGTTCGATCCGCGGGGTGTCTTCCTCTTTGCCGTAATCCGGCTTGTCGAAGAAGACCCCGTGCGTCTCCCCCGGGAGCTTCGCGCCGTCCATGCAGATGCCGTTCACCGTCACTCCCAGCGCGCCGGTGAGGTTGAGCATCCCCCGGGCGTTTCCGTCGTTGAGCTTCAGGATCGTCCCGCCCATCCCCTGGAACGCGGGGGTCGCGATCCCCTGGATGCCGGTGTACGAGCCGGGCCTCAGCTCCCCGGTCGGATACACCCCCTCCGGAACGAACACCGTGCCCTGCGTTTTCGCCGCTCTGTCCAGCGCCTGCTGCAGCGCCCCGGTGTCGTCGGAGGTGCCGTCACCCTTCGCCCCGAAATCCTTCACGTTCAGCATGGCGGTAACTGTACCCGCGTCCGACAGCCGATTCAAGACGGGACACCGGCCCACCGATATACCACCAGGTATACCGTGTCGTGATGTATTGGAAGGACACCGTGGAAGATTCGAGCCGCCGGTCATTTCTTCTTGGGATGCTTGGACTTGCGCTCACCGGCTGCGCCGGCGGGGCCTCCCGCCTGGTCTACGAAGATGAGGATTACCTGATCGCACAGGCGGAGAAGGTCCTCAAGCTCGGGTCCGAAGAGCCGCCCCCGTCACACAAGCTGCCCGCCGGTCTCCGGCCCCTTCCCCGCTCGTCCTGGGCGCCCTACCCTCCGATAAAGAAGCGTCTGGACCACATGTCGAAGATATACCGGATCACCGTCCACCACGAGGGATCGGACGTCAATACCCATACCTCGCGTTGGTCGGTCGCGGCGGACCTGCAGGACATACGGCGCATCCACCTGAAGACGATGCACGCGGGAGACATAGGATACCACTACATAGTAGACAGGGCTGGAAGGGTATGGGAAGGAAGGCCGGTCTGCTACCAGGGGGCCCACTGCGGAGGCGCCAGCAACATAGGAAATCTCGGCATCATGTGTCTCGGGAACTTCGACCGACAGAAGCCCACGACGAAACAGATCACGGCGCTGGACCGGTTTCTCGCCTATCAGATGAAGGTGTATTCCGTGCCGATGAAGCGCGTCTTCACCCATCGCGAGTTCAAGCCGACCCGGTGCCCGGGAAAGCACCTTCAGTACCACATGAACGGGTTCAGGGCGTAACGGAACGGACGAAACACCCTCCCCCGCCGCCTCCGCCGCCGCTTCCGTCAGACAACGTATCATCGTCGGATGAGGTGTCATCATCGGACGGCTCGGGTTCCGGTTCGGGCTCCGGCTCCGGCTCGGGAGGGGTATTCGGATCGGGGTCAACCCGGTCGTTGATACCGTCGTTGTCGAAGTCCTCGGAGAGGTCGTTATCGTCCCCGTCCACGTCGTCATCGTTGGGAACACCATCGCCGTCCTTGTCCGGGTCGGTCTCGTCCGGATTGCCGTCCCCGTCAAGATCGGCCTTCACCTCGATGGAAACCGGCGCCGTGTTGGAGTCCGCGACTCCGTCGCTTGCCCTGTAGGTGAAGCTGTCCGTCCCGAAGAAGTCCTCCCCTGGCGTGTACGTCAGGTCCGGCGTATCCCCGGTGAGCGTGCCGTGTGCCGGTTCCGAGACGATCGAGTAGGTGAGCGGATCGTCGTCGGAGTCCGATCCCTTCAGCACGACGTCCGCCGAGGTATTCTCCAGCAGAGACACCGCGACGTCTTCTGCAACCGGCGCCTGGTTCGGCAGTTCCGTGACGGTGATGGAGACCGTGGCCGTATTGCTGTCATCGGTGCCGTCGTTGGCCCTGAAAGTGAAGCTGTCGTCTCCGCTGAAACCGGCCCCGGGGCTGTAGGTCACGTTCGGCGCGTCCCCGGACAGCGTGCCGTTCACCGGGCCCGCCACGATCGCGTACGTCAGCGGGTCATCTTCGATATCCGACGCCGCCAGCGTGATATCGACCGACGCATCCTCCATCACGGAGGCCAGCGTGTCCTGCGCGATGGGTGCGTCGTTGACGGAATCGACCGAAATGCTGACGGTCGCCGCATTGCTGTCCGCCGCCCCGTCGTTCGCCTTGAAGGCAAAGCTGTCGAGCCCGTGGTAGTCATCGTCCGGGGTGTAGATAACATCCGGCGCCGTCCCGGACAGTGTTCCGTGAGAGGGATTCGTGACAACCGAATACGTCAGGTCGTCGTGGTCCGTGTCCGTCCCCGTCAGCGTGATCGCCAGGTCGGCATCCTCCCCCGTATTCACATTCTGGTCATCCGCGACGGGCGCGTCGTTCACCGGATCTACCGTGATCAGAACGGTCGCCGCATCACTGTCGTCGACCCGGTCGTTCACCATGAACGTCAAGCTGTCTGCCCCGTTGAAATCCCCGTCCGGGGTGTAGGTGACATTCGGCCCGTCCCCGCTCAGCGTGCCGTGCAGCGGCTGGTCAACGATCGAGTAGATGAGGTCGTCATTATCCGCGTCCGTTGCCGTCAGCGTGATGTCCAGACCGGTGTCCTCATCGGTGCTCACCGCCTGGTCGTCGGCCGCCGGAAGCGCGTTGGGGATATTGCTGGTGATGAACTCGATGCCGTCTCCGGTCCCCAGATTCCGGGTGTAGTCCTTGTCGATCTCGTTGTTCCAGTGCTCGTGCACGCCGAGACTCTCCAGGCGCGTCCCGTCGCCCTCCGGATCGTAGAAGGTGCCGGACGGGGGATCGTTCGCAAGCGCGGCCTCGTGCATGTAGTCGTCGATGCCCGATTGGATTCCGGTGCCGCCCATATCGTCGGCGAATTGCGTCCGATAAAGGTCCAGCCCGACCGAATCGATGGCCACCATGTCCTGCGAGACCACGACGCAGGAAGGATAGTCGTTATTGAAGGGAGGAACCCCCCATTTCACCGGGTGATACGGCGAGCCGTGGTCCTGGAACCCCCATAGGCCGTCGAGCATGTAGAGCATCGTCTTCCCGCCGAGATGCTCGTGGCCCATGATGTCGACGAGGAGCCGGTACTGGCCCATGTCGGGAGCCACCCCGGCCATCGTGTCGTGCGCGCCGTCTCCGGGCGCGGCGCAGAAGCAGCCGTAAAGATTCTTCCCGCAGAGCGTCACCCCACCCGTTGAATGCCCCTTCAGGATGGCCAGGTTGATCACATAGTCGGCATTGACCATATGCATGGGGAGGTAGTCGGAGGGTATCGCCTGACCGTCCGTGTTGACGCTGCTGTAGTGGATCATCGGCTCCGGCGACGTCTCGACCAGCACCCGCCCGTCGGTGCCCGGATTGTTGGCCAGGTTGTAGAAATTAGTTTCCTCGTACACGATGTCCGGAAACAGGTCGTGACACCGAGTGAATATCTTGTCCGCGATGAAGCGGGAGGCGTCAGAAAGGACTATGTTCGCCTGCGGGACCCCGGCCTTGTTCACCAGCTGCTTGAGCAGCGCGAGCACTACCTGGGGCGACATGTCCGGCTTGTTGTGCGTGTCCGTGTGCGATCTCTGCTCCACGTGGTTCGGCTTCACGACGAGCTTCTCGCCGCCGACGTAGCCGATATCGCCCTTGCCTTGCCTTTGATTGAAGTCCCTGAAAAACGTGTCCCACGCCGCCTCGTCGGTGGACTCGCCGGCGAGCAGGCGGAGCGAGCGTGCGACCATCTCATCCACGACCGCCTGATCCGTGTGATCGTCGTCCCAGTAGAAGACCGATGAGCTGTGATCCCAGGCGGAGTCCCAGTACGTCGCGGCGGCGGCATGGACCAGGACCACCCTCCCCGGGTGCACGCCTTTGGCCGTTCCCATGGGCGTGTTGGCCGGGTCGTCGGGCGCGTACGCGCCCCATCCACGATCGGCGTCCATCACGGTGGTCACACAGACCGCCAGCATCGCCGCAATCATACACACCCCGGCAACAATGTAACGCGACTGGCGAAGACGCTCCCTGGCCTTTCGCAGTGCGATGGCCGAGGCGAAGATTCCGACAAGGTACGTGACGAAGCTGCAGGCCAGAGGAAATGCCGCCCGCTGGCACGGGTAGGAGGCACGGCTGGGCTTGGGAATCACGCGAATGAGGAACCAGACCGTGGCCGCCAGGCCGGCGGCAAAGAAGAAACATCTGCCGAACCAGTCCCTAGCCCGCTCTCCTGTCATCCGGCTGACCCTCCGTTTCTCCACGCCTGATTTAGTGTGTCACATCTATATCGTTAAATCAAGAACGCAGAAGAAACCCCTCTCCCCCCTTGATTTCCGCACCGTCGCCGTCCGCCGACTTGGGAAGCAATAACAAATCAATAATTATGTTTGACTTCCGCGAATCCGCCTGATATACTCATGTCCAGTTCTGAAAGGCCGCAGTGTATAGCGGCCCGAGGCTTTTGTAGTACGTTCGGATTTAGCAGGATTGCGCGTAAAGAAGTTGACCAAGCGAAGCGACGGGTTGATCGAGCCGAAACACTCTCGATATCCTCTTATCCCCTCTTTTCACTTGCCTCTCCTTTTTAAATCGCACAGGCATTTCCCGACTTATTGAGCAGAAGCGTGCACTGGTGCACCAGAGCGTGATGCCAAACCGGCAGCCGGGTGTTTAGCCGGATGCATTTGGAGCATTCGCCGCCCGTATTGAACTGCCGGCCCAACTCAAGAAGGAGGTCTGGAAATGGCAAAAGGTACAGTGAAGTGGTTTAACGACCAGAAGGGTTTTGGATTCATCGCTCCCGAGGACGGATCGAACGACGTGTTCGTTCATCAGACCGGAATTCAGGGAGAGGGACACAAGACCCTGGCCGAGAACGACGTGGTCGAGTTCGAGACCGAACAGGGCCCCAAGGGACCCCGGGCGGTCAACGTCATCAAGGCCTAGTCTGGCCCGCTGATTCGAAGCGCGCAGAGCGCTGTCGTGCCGAGAGGACGCGACAGCTCCTGCGCCTTTCATCCGCGCTTGCATACTTTATGCTCTTGTATATTATACGAATATGATACGTAAAATATCTCTGATCGAGCCGCGCCCCCCCAGGACGCACGCGTTCTCCGGGGTCCATCTGCCGCGCCTCGGTCTTCCGCTCATCGGGACCATCCTGAAAAACGAGGGATATGACGTCAAGGTCTACTGCGAAGACATCCAGCCTATCAGCACGGATGATATGTCGGAGATATATGAATCCGATCTCGTGGGCATCTCCACCACGACCTCGACCGTGACCAGAGCGTATTCGATCGCTCGCATCCTGTCCCGCAGGAAGATCCCCGTCGTGTTCGGCGGCGCGCACGCGACGTTCATGCCGGACGAGGTCCTTCAGCACGGCGATTACTGCGCGCGGGGGGAAGCGGAAGAGACCACACCGGAGCTGGTCCGCGCCCTGAACGGAGAGGGGTCCCTCGAACAGATAAAAGGGCTCTCCTACCGCGAGAACGGGCAAATCCACCACAACGAAACCCGCGGTCCGATACAGGACCTGGACAGCCTTCCCTCTCCGGACCTGTCCCTTATCCAGGGCTATTCCGCCGCCGTGCTCGCCCCTGTCGCTACCTCGCGCGGCTGTCCGTTCGACTGCAGCTTCTGTTCCGTCACGTCGATGTTCGGCCGGAAGTACCGCTTCAGAAGCACGGACAGCGTCATGGAAGACCTGAGGCGGCTTGAGTACGCACACGTATTCTTCTACGACGACAACTTCACGGCCAACCCCGCCAGGACCAAGGAGCTGCTGAGAAGGATGATCGACGAAGGCGTCACTCCCCGCTGGTCCGCGCAGGTCAGGGCCGACGTGGCCAACGACGAAGAGATGGTCGACCTGTTTCAGAAATCCAACTGCTCGACGGTATTCATCGGTTTTGAGTCGGTGAATCCGGAGACGCTGGAGCTGTACAACAAGAAACAGTCTCTCGAGGAAATTAGGAGATGCGTGGACGTGCTGCACGAGCGCGGCATCGCGGTGCACGGCATGTTCATCTTCGGCGCCGACACGGACGACATCAACACGATAGACGAGACCATTCAGTTCGCCAAGGAATCCCGGATGGAATCGGTCCAGTTCATGGCGCTGATCCCCCTTCCCGGCACTCGCACGTTCCGGGAGATGGACGAAGAGGGCAGGATATTCACCAAGCAGTGGGAGCTGTACGACGGACACAACGTCGTCTTCGATCCCGCCAGGATGACCCCCCTCGTTTTGCAGAAGGAAACGGCCTCGGCCTTCAGGAGATTCTATTCATACTGGGAGATATTCAAAAAGATATGGACGTTCGACATCCTGAAGATCGCGCGGCACATCCGGGGTAGAAAGCTGGCCCGCGAGCAGATGAGGTGGTGGCGGAGAAGATCGGAGAGTCTCCGGCAGGAACAGATACATGAAATAGACATCTACCCTGAGCAGAGAAAGGGAGTTCCCATGATAAAGAGGAACGAGATTCTGATAATCCTGGCACTGATGATGATCGTCACGGGAGCCGGCTTCTTCCTGGCCAGCATGGGTGTGATGCCGTTCAGCATGCGCATACTCTGGCCGCTGCTCCCCCTGGGGCTCGGTGCCGGCCTGTACGGCTTCTTCTTCTTCACCTGGCTCGGAGAGAGAAAGACGCAGGGGATCCTGCCGATAGCCACCGTTGTGGTGATAATGAGCCTCAGCTTCCTCTACAGCACGCACATCGGATGGACCTGCTGGCGATACATCTGGCCGGTGGCCCCGCTCTCACTCGGTCTCGGCCTCTACACGATGTACCTGTGGGGACGCCGGGAACGTGAAGTGCTCGGGCCCGCAGGCGTGCTCACCGGGGTGGCCCTGCTGTCATTCCTCGGTTCCGCGCTCGATTTCGACATAGGGAAGCTCTGGCCGGTAATCCTGGTCCTGCTCGGCATCGCGCTTCTCATCTGGAATTTCAAACGGAAGGCCTGACCGCTTCCCGGTTTCAGGCACGGAGCGATTTACCCATCCGTGCTTGCGAGCATCCCGCTTCCCGAGTAGAATTCAAACGCTACTGAGGATCCGTTCACAAGGAGCACTTCTTGGCAGCCAGTCGACTGGCGATTACGGACAGCGAACGCTGCGTCGGGTGTCAGATCTGCATGTTCGCCTGCGCGCGGCGACAGGGCAGCGCGGGTCTCTCCACATCGAGAATCGGGGTCCGTTCCGACGGGGGAATGGAACGGGGATTCGTCATCGTCGTGTGCAGGGCATGCGACGATCCCCCGTGCGCGCGAGCGTGTCCCACGGGTGCTCTCGCGGCCCGGGAGGGCGGCGGGGTCCGCCTGCTTCCTGAGAAATGCATCGGCTGCGGGAACTGCAGGGACGCCTGCGTGGTCGAGGCCGTCTTCTGGGATGACGAGGCCGGCAAGCCGATGATCTGCGTCTATTGCGGATACTGCGAGCGGTTCTGCCCGTACGGGGTCCTCGAGTTCGAGAAGGAGGGGACCGTCGATCATGCTGCCGGATGACACGCTCGCCAACGTACTCTACGTGGACCTGACAAGAAAGGTCTTCCGGATCGAGAACAGGCACGACCTCTTCGAGAAGAACCTCGGCGGAGCGGGGGTCGCCGCCCGCCTTCTCACGGAAGAATGCCCGGAAGGCTGCGACGCGCTCGGGCCGGACAATCCCATCGTCCTTGCCGTCGGTCCCCTCACCGGAGTGTTCCCCCTCGCGTCGAAGACGGTCGCCATGTTCAAGTCTCCCCATACCGGCAATCTGGGCGAGAGCCATTGCGGAGGGAGGAGCGCCACCGCCATAAGGATGGCAGGCTACGGCGCAGTCGTCATCAAGGGAGCGAGCGATCTCCCCGTCTATCTCGCGGTCCATGGAGACAAGGTCGCGTTTCGGGACGCCTCGACGCTCTGGGGGATGTCCAGCAGCTTCACCGTGGGCCGCGTAATCAGAAGGGCCGAGCCGAACGCCGGACTGAGAACCATTATGCGCATCGGCAGGGCGGGAGAGGCCCTTGTTTCGTACGCCGGCGTCACAACGGAGACCTACCGGCATTTCGGCCGGCTCGGCCTGGGCGCGGTGTTCGGAAGCAAGAAGCTCAAGGCACTCGCGATATCCGGCAGGCGATCCCTGCCGGTCGCGGACCCGCGCGAGTACCAGGGCCTGTACGATTCGATCTACGAGGCAGCGGTCTCTTCTCCGGCGATGAAGAAGTACCACGAGCTCGGGACCGCGCAGAACGTCTCCTCCCTCAACGAGCTGGGCGGGCTGCCGACCCGCAACCTGAAGGAAGCGCGTTTCGACTCGGCGGCGGCCCTGTCGGGAGAGGATCTCGCCGCGAACTATCTGGGAAGACGGCTCGCCTGCTCGCACTGCCCGGTCGCATGCATACACATCGCGGCACTCAGGGAGCCGTACGAAGACGAGCCCTATTTCTACAAGACGTCGATGATCTCGTACGATTACGAACCGATCTACGCGCTCGGCTCGATGCTCGGAATGGGTGATGCAACAGGCTTCCTCAGGCTGATGGACGCGGCCGAGAAGCTGGGCATCGACGTCATGAGTGCCGGCGTCGTGCTCGCCTGGGCGACGGAAGCGCTGGAGCGCGGGGACATCTCGGACCGCGAGACGATGGGGCTGAAGCTGGTCTGGGGCGACTGGCACACGTACTGCGAAGCGCTGAAACGGATCGTGGAACAGCCGAACGATTTCTATGCCGCCCTCGCCCGGGGGGTGGAGCACGCCTCGCGGGAATACGGAGGCCGGGATTACGCCCTTTCCTTCGGCGGCAACGAAATGGCCGGTTACCATACCGGCCCCGCCGGTCATGTCGGCCTTCTCGTGGGGGCGCGTCACAGCCATCTGGATAACGCGGGCTACAGTGTCGACCAGAAGGTGCTTATGAAGAAGTCTCTGACCCCCGAACAGCTCGCGGCTTCCCTGATGAAGGAAGAGAGCTGGCGGCAGGTGCTGTCTAGTCTGGTCGTCTGTTTCTTCGCGCGGGGTATCTATAAGGCGGATGTGGTGCGGGACGCTCTTCGCCTGACCGGATTCGACCTCGATGCGAACGCCCAGGCCGCCCTGGGAACGGAGATACTGCGGGACAAGTATCGTTTCAAGACGAGAGAAGGATTCTCCCTCGAGGACATTCGCATCCCCAAGCGCATCCTGGAAACCAGCGCTCCCGTGAAGGGGTGGGATGAAGACTTCATGCGGAAAGCAATCACCTGCTTCGCCAGGTCCGTCTCGAACCGATGAGGCCTGGATTCTTGACATTCCCTGCCCCGGGGACGCGGTCCTCGTAGACTATATCTCCTTCTTCTGCTATAGTATGTGTATGATCAGGAAGGTGGTACACAGGAGACCCCTCAACGACACCCGAGCTGTCGCTCAGGATCTGGAGTACTGGTGCGGCAGGCCTGCCGAAGAACGAATCGAAGCGGTCGAATACCTGAGGCGGCAATTCTATGGAAGTACAGCCAGACTTCAGAGAGTTGTGCGAGTTACCCAACTCTCACAGCGTTGACTACGTGATCGTCGGCGGGTACGCACTCGCATTTCACGGCGCGCCTCGCGCTACCGGCGATATCGATATCCTGATCAAGGCCTCCCCGGATAACGCTGAACGGATCGTGGACGCTCTTGCGGATTTCGGGTTTGGCTCACTCGATCTGTCTCGCGAGGATTTCGAGAAGCCGGACCAGGTAATACAGCTCGGCGTCCCTCCAGTACGGATCGATATCATCACGTCCCTTTCCGCTGTTTCGTGGGAAGAAGCCGAAGCCGGGCGCGCACCCGGCACACTCGGTGACGTGGAGGTATTCTACCTGGGCCTGGAGGAATTCGTCGCCAGCAAGCGCGCTGCCGGCCGGAAGAAGGACTTGGCGGATCTGGAAGCGCTCGGCCAAACGTAGACGTTCAGACAGAACCCCACTGGTACCCCTAAACATCCTTAGGTTAAACCCCTTGACAGGATTTTTCAAAGCTCTTGAGCAGCTGCTGTACGATGTCCTGGATGAGCCCGTAATCCCTCACCGAACAGGCGGCCACCCGCCAGAGCTGTTCCTGATAACGGTCGATGATGCCCTTGAAGGCATCCCTGTCTCCTTCCAGAACCCTGCTGATTATCCCGTCCGTGTCTGTTCGCTCCATAGAAGCTCCTGTACTACCATATACCGCATACCGCTCCCGGCCGTTTTTGACCGGAAATTCGAGTATTTCGAATGACTTATTGAGAATGCCCGGGGAGGGCGATAGAATTGCCCTTTCGGAGAACGCGACACAAGAGGGAGGTAGCGTAATGAGCGCCATCAGAACGGCGGTGATAGGGGCGGGGTTCATAGGCCCGGTGCACGTCGAGGGCATCCGACGGGCCGGCGGAAACGTCGTCGGCATACTGGGCATTACCGACGAGGAATCGAAGGGAGCGGCGGAGTCGCTCGGAATACCGAAGGCGTATACCGGCCTGGACGAGCTCCTGTCGGACAAGGATGCGGACGCGGTCCATATCGCCACGCCCAACAAGCTCCACTTCGAGATGGCGAAGAAGGCGCTGGAGGCGGGGAAACACGTGCTGTGCGAAAAACCGCTGGCGATGAATTCGAAGGAGACGGCCGAGCTGGTCGGGGTCGCGAAGAAGGCGGGCCGGGCCGCGGCCGTCAACTACAACCTCCGCTTCTACCCGCTGTGCATGGAGGCGCGGGAGATGATGAAGCGCGGCGACATCGGCAGTGTGTACTCCGTGTGCGGAAGCTACGCGCAGGACTGGCTCTTCTACGATACCGACTACAACTGGCGGGTGCTGGCGGAGGAGGGCGGCGCGCTCCGCGCCGTGGCCGACATAGGCACCCACTGGCTGGACCTGGTCCATTCCATCACCGGTCTGGAGATAGAGGCGGTCTGCGCCGACCTCGAAACAGTGTTCCCGATGAGAAAGCGCCCCACCGGCGAGGTGGAGACCTTCTCCGGCAAGATGAAAACAGAGATCCAGACCGAACCGGTGGACATCACCACGGAGGACTACGGATGCATCATGCTCCGCTTCAAGGGCGGGGCGAAGGGGGTGCTGTGGGTGTCGCAGGTGACCGCCGGCAGGAAGAACTGCCTGCGGTTCGAGCTGGCGGGATCGAAGTGCGCACTCTCGTGGTGCAGCGAACAGCCCAACGAGATATGGATCGGCCACCGGGAGAAGGCGAACGAACTGCTGGTGCGGGATCCGTCGCTCGTCTCCGACGTGCCGCGGTCGTTCATCACGTACCCGGGCGGGCACAACGAGGGGTTCCCCGACACGTTCAAGCAGTGCTTCCGCGCCTTTTACGGCTACATCCAGGCGGGCGACTTCTCCGCCCCAGCGCCGTTCCCCACGTTCGAGGACGGCCACCGGGAGGTGGTGCTGTGCGAGGCGATACAGAAGAGCAACGCCGAGGACGGCTGGGTCACCGTCTAGGACGGGCCGCGCTGCCGTGATCGTCGACTCGCACCTTCATCTGCAGGACGACGTCTACGTCGGCCCGGAAGGAACGCCTGAGAACATCGTCGCGCTCATGGACGAGACCGGGATCGACAGGGCCGTCGTGCTGCGGATATGGACCTCGACCCGGAGCTCGATAGAGGCGGCGGCGGGCGCCGCGGAGAGATATCCGGACCGCCTCATTCCCTATGTCTCGGCCGTCCCGAACTTCGAGGAGGCCGTTCTCCGGGACGTGGAGGACGCCGTCACGCGGCGCGCCTTCCGCGGGATCAAGCTGCATGCCGGCGAGTGCGCCCTGCACGGCTACACCGTGGACCCGGTGCTGCGCCTTGCCGAAGCGCATCGGGTTCCCTGCCTGATCGATTTCTGCGGCGATATCCGCGCCGCCGAGCGTATCGCGGCGTCCTTTCCGGAAGTCGCCGTCATCGTCGCCCACCTGGGAGGGTACCTCTGCGAGGACGAGACGCTCATGGACGGATTCATAGGGCTGGCGGAGCAACATCGCAACCTGTACATGGACACGAGCGGGGTGATCCGGCCGAACATGATAGTCGACGCCGTCCGGAGGATAGGCTCCGAACGTGTCCTCTGGGGCACCGACGGCCCCGCCAACGATCCCGACCCCGCGGCCTTCGTCCGAAAGGAGCTCGACAAGATCGAGGCGCTCGGCTTCTCGACGGAGCAGAGAGACAACATACTGGCGGGCACGGTGCTGAACCTGTTGGGAATATAGATCTCAGAACTGGGCGACGTAGGCCTTCAGGAGCTCCACCCCCATCTCGTGCAGACAGCGGGCGTCGCGGTTGTACCACGAGAACGAGCCGCCGAAGCGGACGGAGCCGAACTCCTTCTGGACCATCTGGCCCAGGTTGCCGTCGCCGCCCTCGGTCTCCATGCTCTCCCTGCAGTTGAGTATCTTGCCCTCCCACTGGGGAAGGGGACGGAGCCGGTCCCGTATCGCCTCGCCCTTCGTGATGTCGCTGGTGCCGAAGCCGTCGTTCTGGTGCATGAAGCCGTGGATGTCGAACGTGGCCCGGGGACACACGCGGCGAAAAAAGGCGGCGAGCGCGATCCCCTCCGGCTCGTCCGACGCCGCGGCGCCGTTCACGTCGAGGCCCCCCACCGTCCGCTTGCAGTTCCCCTCCGCGACCCCGTCCGGGTTGGGCATGGGAACGAACGCGAAACGGTATGACGCCAGAAGCGCCGCCGCCTCCCTGCCGCCGTCGTTCAGCCAGCTCAGCATTCCCTGCATCATATACGAGCCGATGGACTCGTAGGGATGGACGCGGACCATGACGAGAAGCGGCCTGGCGTCCTGCGCGCCGGCCTCGACGGTGACGATATCCCGGCCGTGCAGGCTCCTGCCCGCCGAGCCCACGCAGAACACATCCTTATCCAGGTTCGCTATCATCCGGCCCAGATCGGCAATGTTGAACAGCGGGTGGAGGCTGAGATGGCTTTTGCCCGGCGGTACGGCGATCGTCAGGCTCGTGCGCGAGTCGTCGATTGCCGCCGGCAGTTTCCGCCAGTCGTCACCCCGGCTGAGCAGGACGTATTTGCGGAAGTTGATGTATTCCTCGTCCTCCCATTCGATGATGAACGCGGTATCTGCGGGACCGGACGATTCGTTGACGAGATCCACGTCGAGACGAAATTTGTAGTTGGGATCCCCATCCTCGCTGAACGGCGTGATGAGAAAGCCGCCGTCCGCGTCAAGAACGGCATCCGGCTCGCGCGGGTTGCCGCCGTCCTCGGGGAGGCTGACCTGAATCACTTCTTGGGCTCTTTGGGAAGCCGGTCTTCCGGAAGGCCCGCTGCCTTCAGCAGGTCGTATTCCGTCTTCAGGACCTTGTATTGCGTAATCTTCGCCTCGGCAACCTGCGCCTTGATCTTCTCTATGCCGTCTTCCTGCTTCTTGATGGCTCTACTCTTCGAGCTTTCGCTGCCCTTCTTGCTCTTCACGGCCGCTATCGCGCTTCTGCATATCGCGACGCCGTCGCCGGACCACAGCATCGTCCTCACGGCGCCGTAGAGCTCCTTCTTCATCAGCTTCTCGATCTTACTGATCGTGGCGGATACGTTCCTGAAGCCGCACTTGCCGAGCGTGGAGCACATGGCGGAGTAGATGTTCCGCTCCTTGCACTGGCCCGGCCCGGCGAGCATGGCGGCGACCCTCCCTTCTTTGTCGGTAAGCACGATTATCGGAGCGTTCTCGCTGCAAAGCACCCTGGAGGTCTTCTCGTCGACGCTGGTCAGGTCGACGTCGACGCAGTTGAAGAACTTTGCGGCGATGTAGAACTTCAGGACCTTCCCTTCCGCGCCGAACAGGCTGCGAACCTCCGCGGAAGCAGCGGCCGCCTTCGCCAGCTTCCCGTTGACCCTCTCGTTGGTCCCGAAGAAGATGAAACAGGGTACACCCGATTCGGTCGAAGACTTGACCTGGGACATGCCGGCGAGACAGCTTTCGATCGCCTTGGTGACGGTGGTGCTCTTTTCATCGGGCTGGGAGAAGCCGCTCTTCTGCCAGGGAACTCTCAGGTGCGAGCACACGGCTCGCCACGACGCAGCCGCATACGGATCAACGGCTACGCCGCCTCCGCATCAGCCGCCCTCCAGGCGCGCATCCTTCAACAGAGGACACACGGCCGCCAGCAGCAGCAGCGCCAGCATACAGTGAACGGTACGCCTCATGACAATCTCCCCCATAGCTCCTCGAATTCCCCTTACGAATTATACGGCGGTTCGGCCGATCGTCAAGGCCTGCGTCCGACGTACATCCCCCGATCCTTGCATTTCCCCCCCGCTGAGGGTACGATTTACCCTGCTTGAAGTCCCGGAGACTATTTCCAAGGCCAACAACGACGTAAAGGAGGATATCCCTGTGAGGTTACGCATGGCCGGAAGAGTACTGCTGCCGGCGCTGGCTCTCGCCGTCGCCTTCGCCGTGCCCGCGGCGGCCGGACGAGGGGCGAAGGCCCCCTCGAAAACGAAGCTGTCCGTGCCCATCATAAAGACCGAGGACATCAAACCCGGGATGAAGGGATACGGTCTGACCACGTTCAAGGGAACGAAGCCCGAGAAGTTCGAGGTGGAGGTGGTCGACGTCCTCCTCAAGGCCCTCCCCAAGCACGACCTGATACTCGTGAAGTGCACGCATCCGGTTATCGAGAAGTCGAGCGTGATTTCCGGCATGAGCGGAAGCCCTATCTACATAGAGGACAAGCTGGCCGGGGCGCTGGCGTACGCGTGGTCCTTCTCCAAGGAGCCGCTCGCCGGGGTAACCCCGATAGAATGGATGTTGAAGGAGATGGACGAGCCGGCGGTGAAAAAGGCGGTCGGCGGCTCCGTGCGCCGCATGTCCCTGGACATGAGGAAGGCCCCGGAGCAGGCCGCATCGCTCCAGCAGGGGCTGACGCGAATGCGCCTGCCCGTGTACCTGTCCGGTCTCGCCGGCCTGCCGGCGAACGCCACGAACCGGATACGCGCGGAATTCGAGAAGCGCGGGCTCGTCGTGATGCAGGGAACCGGCGGGTCGAAGGCGGCGGAGAATATCGGGGAGGAGATGCTGGTCCCGGGCGCCCCGATGGGGATCTCACTGATGCGCGGCGACATATCGTTCACCGGCATCGGCACGGTGACCCATCGCGAAGGCAACCGGATAATCGGCTTCGGGCATCCGATGATGCTCACCGGGGAACAGCTTCCCATGCCGATCACCACCGCCTACGTGCACGGGGTGATGCCGAGCCAGTGGATGTCGTTCAAGTTCTCCTCCCCCTCCAAGAGCGTCGGCACGCTGACGCAGGACAAGCTCTCCTCAGTCGCCGGAACCATCGGCAAGGACTGCCCGATGATCGCGGTGAGCGGCACCGCCGTCAACGAGCAGACCGGACGGGAGGAGACGATAAGCGTGGAAATGATAAAGAGCCGCTCGATGACGCCGTGGCTGCTGATGCTCACCTCCGCGTACCTTCTGATTCTCGACGGGGGCTCGGATACGGACTGCGCGGTCAACTACGCGCTGGACATGGAATTCGAGAAGCAGAACAAGCTCCACCTGGAGGGAATGGACATGGCCTGGGACGGCATTTACATGTACGAGCCAGCCTACGCCATGGACGAGTTGATGAATAATTCCTTCGAGCCGCTCAAGCCGAAGAAGGTCAGCCTCCAGCTCACGTCGATCCACAAGCGCATCGACGCCCGGATCCAGCGGGCCTGGCTGGAGCAGCTCGAGGTGAGGCCGGGCACGGAGGTGACCCTGCACCTGAGACTTCAGCCGTACAACGGCGTCCCCGAGGAGATCACCTTCCCGATAATGATCCCGCCCCATCTCGATGAGGGCAAGTACGACATCGTCGTCGGAGGCGGCTCCAGCTGGGCCGTCCAGCAGCCCACGCCGCCGGCGGAGTCGGTGAAGGACATATTCACCCAGCTGAAGATGCGCTACCGCCCCACCACCGCCGTCGCCCTGCTGAAGCTCCCGTCGGTCGGGGTCGGCTTCAAGGGAAGGCTGTTCCGTCAGCTGCCGAGCTCGGTGTTCGGCACGCTCGTATCCAGCTCGTCCGCGGGCGTCTCGACGTTCCAGGACGGGATACGGTTCACGCACGAGACAAAGTGGTATCTCACCGGAGAGACCCAGCGCCTCAAGATCATTGTCAAGCAGTCAGCGGAGGAGACGGAATAATGAAAACGAGACGGTTCCTGACGACGATCGGCGTTATGGCCGCCGCCGCGCTGCTGTGCCCTTCGGCGTCGCACGCGTCCACCACCAACATCTGGATGACGGCGTCCGCCGCGGACTTCGCGCGGGGCAAGCTGGAGCAGGTGGCGATACTCTCCACCGGACAGCTCGCGCCCGGCGTAGGCACCACCCGCTTCCCCATGGAAGAGATCAGTATATGGTCCACCGCATTCGCCGAGGACGGCACCGCCTACATAGGGACGGGCAACAACGGGCTGGTCTACCGGTTGAAGAAGGACGGGGTGGAGAAGGCGTTCGCGACCGGCGAGGCCGTGGTCACCAGCCTGGTGCGCGCCGGTAAGACGCTGTACGCCGGGACGATGCCGGACGGCAGGATATTCTCCTGGCAGGAAGGCGGAAAGGTCGAGCTGGTGGCCGACCTGGACGTCCCGTACATATGGGACATGATTTTCCACGAGGGACGCGGACAGCTCTTCGTGGGCACTGGTCCGGAAGGGAAGATCGTGACGGTGAGCCCCAAGGGAAAGACCGAGGTGTTCTTCGACTCGAACGAGAGCCACGTGCTCTCGCTCGTGGAAGGTCCGGACAAATCGGTCTTCGCGGGCACCTCGATGCGGGGCGTGATATTTCAATTCGCCTCGGACGGGAAGGTGATCGGCACGTGGGACCTGGAGGACAATGAGGTCCGCACGCTCGCCTTCCACAACGGCTCGCTGTACATCGGAGCCAACAAGATACGGTCCTACGAGGCCGGCATCTACTTCATGGGCGAACAGGATATGCAGGACCGTTCCCAATTCGCGATGCTGCTCGCCGCGCGTATCGGCCAGCTGCAGAAGGGCGACGAGGCGGTGGAGAAATCCTTTCAGGAGCTGTTCGACGCCGCGATATACCGGCTGACGCCCGAACAGGACATGCACCGCATTCTCCAGATAAAGAGCCGGTACGTCTGCGACATAGGCGTGGATTCGTCCGACGTGATCTACGCCGCCACGGCGGACGAAGGCGAGCTGTGGGCCGCGTCCGAGCCGAACCTGGGGTGGGTGATGATGGATCTCAAGGAGGCGCAGATACTCTCTCTGGGCATCATGAATAACGAGCTGAGCCAGGTGGCCACCGCGAACGCGGCCGCCGTGTACCGCACCTCGCGGGCCGCGGCGAAAACGATGCAGTTCACCTCGAAGGTCAAGGATACCGGGTTCAGGTCCATGTGGGGCCAGATAGAGTGGAAGACCACCGGACAGATCGAGGTGCTCACCCGCACCGGCAGCCAGTCGATCCCCGACAACACATGGTCGGACTGGTCCAAGCCGCTCAACGATTCGGGCTCGCGCATCACCAGCCCGCACGCGCGGTTCATCCAGTTCCGGGTACGCTGGCCGAAGGGCAGTGACGCCCGAGTGGACTGGGTCCGCCTGGCGTACATCAACGAGAACCAGCGCCCACAGATGGACAGCCTGATGACGGGGAGACTGCAGGATGTCCTGCCCGCCACCAAGGGAGCGCCGCCCAAGAGCAGCGACGGGCACTATAAACGGATGCTCGACGAGGCCAGAGGAAAGGTACGCATCGAGTGGAAGGCGTCCGACCCGGACGGCGACAAGTTGCTGTACTGGCTCTACTACCGGCGCGAGGGTGACAAGGAATGGGTGATCATCAATCCGAAGGAGCCCGTCCAGGAACGCTTCGACTACTACGACCTGAGCAGCGTGACCAGGATGAAGCAGGAGCAGAGCAACCCGCGCCGCAGGAGTTACTACTCGTACCGGGGCTACCCCTCCTACGATCGGCAGACGTCCTTCGAGTGGAGGACGAACGACCTCGCCGACGGCTGGTACATGATAAAGGTGGTGGCGAGCGACGAACGCGACAACGCCGATACCTCGATGAAGGTCTGGAAGGAGGTCGGGCCGATCCTGGTGGACAACCGGAAGCCGGACGTGGCCGAGCTGAACGAGACCGGACCGCTCTCGTGGACGGGAAAGGCAAAGGACACCACCAGCCACATTGCGCGGGTGGAATACAACCTGGACGGCGAGAAATGGGAGATCCTGAAGGCGAAGGACGCGATCTACGACAACCAGGAGGAGGAGTTCAAGATAGAGCTGAAGACGGTGACGCCCGGCGAGCACGTGCTGACGGTTCGCGCCTTCGACGAGGGAGGCAACATCGGCATGCGCCAGGTCGGTTTCACCCATCCTCCCAAGAAGTAGGAACGGACGGCGGGGTACACAAAGGAAAGGGGCTGCGTGTGCAGCCCCTTTTTCTTTTCGTGAAACGCGGCCCGGCTTCTACCAGCCGTCTCCCCAGCCGTCTCCTCCTCCTCCTCCGGCATCGCCGCCTCCGGCGTCACCGCCGCCCGCGTCGCCGCCGCCGTCGTCTTTCTTCGGCTTCGGCTTCTTCTCAGCCTTGGGCTTCTTGGCCTTCGGCTTCTTGTCTCCGGCGGGCTTCTTCTTCGGAGTTCTGGGCTTCCAGAGCTGTTTCGAGAGCTCCGCCTTCTTTTTCTCCAGCTCGTTCCTCTTGTCGAGCAGGCCGGCCTTGTCCTCACCCTCCACGGCGAGCTTCTCTTTCACCTTGTCCTCGTAGGCCTTCTTGAGCTGGGCCACGTCCGGGTCCTCGTCGATCTTCAGCAGGAGCGGAGCGAGTGTCCGGGTGACCTTATTGAGCTCACCCGAGATCGTTCTCAGCTCCTTCTGGAGGGCTTTCCGATCGACCGGCTTCTCTTCCGCCGGCGGATCCCCCGCCCCTTCAGCAGGGGGCGCTCCCTCGTCACCCGCGAATCCGATAGCCCCGGGAAGAAGAATGAAAGAAGCACACAGGATGGCAATCCACATCTTCATACAGAATCACCTCCGTTTCTGGTTTGACTGATCCTCATTGTACCACAAAACGGCGCGTCAAGCATGTTTCCCGATTGAGTACGATTCCGGTGCGTAGTATCATATGCTCATGAGTACCAGAAGGTCTCCGCATCCGGACCGGCTGTTCGACCCGGACCCGGCCCAGCGCGGCATCGCGCGGGATCTGTACGCGAACGTGAGGGACGAACCGATCGTCTCCCCCCATGGACACGTAAATCCGGCCCTGTTCTCCGACCCGGACATCTCGTTCGGAGACCCCGCCTCACTCTTCGTGATACCGGACCACTACGTGTTCCGGATGCTCTATTCCCAGGGGGTGCCGCTGGAATCGCTGGGGGTGCCCCGCACGGACGGCGGCCCGGTCGAGGAGGACCCGAGAAAGATATGGCGGACATTCGCGGAAAACTTCTACCTGTTCCACGGATGCCCGAGCGGCATGTGGCTAACGCAGGAGCTGGCCGAGGTGTTCGATATCACGCAGCCGCTCAACGGCGACACCGCGATGGACATCTACGATCAGATATACGATAAACTGAAGACGCCGGAGTTTTCCCCCCGCGCGCTCTTCGACCGGCTCAACATAGAGGTGCTGGCCACGACGGACGGCGCCGCCGACACGCTGGAGCACCATCAGGCGATCGCCGAATCGGATTGGGCCGGGAGAATCATCCCCACGCTCAGGCCGGACGCGGTGACCAACCTGGCCGCGCCCGGATGGAAGGAAAACATCGAGGCGCTGAGCGAGGCGTGCGGCGTCGACGTCACCGGGTACCGGTCGTTCATCGCGGCGTTAGAGAACCGCCGCGCGTTCTTCAGGGAGACAGGCGCCACCGCCACGGATTCCGCGGCGCTGGCTCCTCATACCGAGGAACTGAGCGAAGCCGAAGCGGACGCGATCTTCCAGAAGGCGCTCGCCGGCGGCTCGTCCGCGGAGGACGCCGCCCGTTTCACCGCGCACATGCTGATGGAGATGGCGCGCATGAGCGCGGACGACGGCATGGTGATGCAGTTTCACGCCGGATGCAGCCGCGATCACAATCAGGTGATCTCCGACCGATTCGGCCCGGACAACGGATGCGACATCCCGGTGCCCTGCGATTTCACCAATGGACTGAAGGCGCTCCTCAACAAGTACGGCAACGATCCCGGCCTCATCCTCATCGTATTCACGCTGGACGAGGACACCTACTCCCGCGAGCTGGCGCCGCTGGCGGGCCATTACCCGGCCATGCGGCTGGGCCCGCCGTGGTGGTTCCACGACAGCATGAACGGCATCGCACGCTATCTGGACCGGGTGATGGAGACCGGCGGGCTGTATAATACGGCCGGATTCAACGACGACACCCGGGCGTTCGCTTCGATACCGGCGCGTCACGACGTGTGGCGGAGGTGCTGCGCGAACTGGCTGGCCCGGATGGTCTCCCGTCACGTCGTCTCAAAGACCGACGCGCTGGAGATGATGATCGCGTTCGCCAACGGCCTGGCGCGCAGAACGTACCGGCTCGATTGAGAAGAACACAATGGGTCTGAAGATTGGAATCGTGGGGACGGGCGGGGTGGCCTCCAAGAACTACCTGCCGTTCCTGTCGAAGCAGGAGGACGTGACCCTCTCGTATCTCAGCCGCACCCGCTCCAGGGCGGAGGCGTGCGCCGAGCAGTTCGGGGGCACCGTGGTCGACACGCCGGAACAGCTGCTGGCGGAGGACCCCGATGCCGTCTTCGTGCTCACCGGCGAGCGCGACCGGTACCGGGCGACGCTCCCGCTGCTCGAGCTGAAGCCGAAGCGGCTCTTCTTCGAAAAGCCGCTCGTGGCCATGGAGGGCCAGGCCCACGTGACGGAGGACGACTTCGAGAAGGGAAAGGAGCTGCTCCGGAAGGCGAAGGAGACGGGCACCGAGACCGCCATGGTGTTCAACTACCGGTTCTTCGAGCAGTCCAGACGGGCGAGGGAGATCGTGAAGGAGAGGATATTCGGATGGCCTATCCAGATCACCGCGCTGGTCCATTACGCCTGCTGGAGCCACTGCATCGACCTGATGCATTTCTTCGGAGCCACGCCGGAGGAGATACACGCCTTCGAGGGCGGCATCGACCATCCTTCCGGGAAGACCGAGACGGCGCGGGACGTCTGCGCCGCGTTCCGGTTCGATTACGGGGCGGTCGGAACCATCCTGGGAACCTCCGCGATGAGCTTCAAGCTCCCCCTGTTTCATATGATATTCAACTACAAGGACGGAAGGATCCTCTTCCGCGGGCTGGACGGCCAGATGGAGGTAATGGACTACCGGTCCAATACGACCGAGACGTTCTCCTCCTCCGAGGACTACGACCGATGGGAACAGTACCGGGCGTCCTTCGTCAAAGCGGTCGACGCCTACCTGAATTCGATCCGGAGGAACCGCGCCGCGCCGGTGGAGGGAATCGCCGGACTGGAAGAGCTCCAGTTCGAGGCGGCGATGCGGCGATCCATCTCCCGGAACAAACCGGTGAACCTGAAGCAGGAGTTTCCCCTTGAGCTGTAAGGAGCTGAAGTGCGAATCGTGAGACTCGACGGCGACTGCAGGGCATCCGTGATCGACGCGCCGGACCCGGCGCCCGGCCCCGGCGAGGTAGTCGTGGACACGGCCGTATCCGCCCTGTGCGGAAGCGAGCTGGGCTCCTATCGAGGCGCCGGGAGCAAATCGGGAAACTCCGGTCACGAGGCGGCCGGCATCGTGAGCGCGATGGGAGAGGGGGTATCCGGGCTTCGTCCCGGACAGAGGGTGGGCGTGAGCGCCATCGCGGGGTGCGGCGCCTGCCCGTACTGCGCCCGGGGCCAGTACACGTGGTGCCCGGACCGGAAGTTCTACGGCAGCATGCACGCGGAGAGATTCCTCGCCGCCGCGAACGCGTGCCACCTGCTTCCCGACGGCGTCCCGTGGGAAATCGGGGTGCTGATTTCGGGTGACGGGCTCGGGGTGCCGTTCCACACCTCGACGAAGATGAGCTCACCGGACATCAGGACGGTCGCCGTGTTCGGTGCCGGTCCGATAGGGCTCGGGAACGTCCTCTTGCAGTCCTACCTGGGAAGGCGGGTCGCGGCGGTGGATATCTCCCGGCCGAGACTCGATCTCGCCCTGAAGCTCGGCGCGGAGACCGCGGTGGACGCCGGCGCGGGGGAGGCGGCGGGCGCGGTACGGAACTGGACCGGAGGGGACGGAGCCGATGCCTGCATCGAGGCGGCCGGGCGTCCGGAAACACTGAAGCAGTGCTTCGCCGCCGTGCGGCCGGGAGGGACCGTGGTGATGAACGGAGAGCAGCGCTCCGTGGAGCTCTCGCCGAGCGACGATTTCATCCGGCGCGATATCACCGCGGTCGGCGCGTGGTACTACCACTTCGGAGAATTCGAAGGAATGGCGGCCCTGTACGGGGAGGGACTTCGCGTCGCCGACCTGGTGACGAACACATATCCGCTGGAAGAGGCCGGCGCAGCCTTCGAAGAATTCGCCGCCGGAACGTCGGGAAAGATACTGCTTCGGGCCGGATGCTGACGCCGGCCTACCGGACGCGGCGCCCCTTGACGAATACCGCGGACACACCGGCCCGGTAATTCCCCTGTCTGCCCTTGAGCTTCAGGAGCACCACGTCGGCGCGCTTCCCGACCGAGAGCGAGCCCCCGTAGCCGGACAGGTCCTGACCGACGTACCTGCTGGCGGGCTCGAGCACGCCGAGAAGGCCGGCCGGGTTGCCGGCGCACAGACGCGACGCGATGTGCACCGCGTCGTCAGCCTCGTACGGCACGTGTTCAGCGAACCATATCCCTCTCATCTCCCGGGTGAGGTACGAGACCCAGTTGCCGAACGCGACGGGCATGGTGAGCACGCTGCCGAACAGCGTGTTATCCTTACCCTCGACCTGCAGGTACCTTCGGTTTGCGCTGAGCCTTCCTCTGACTCCGTAGACCCTGAAGGAAGAGACGTCCCGAACCCCGGTCATGAACATCGCGTCGGTCACCGACACGATCCTTCCCGGCCGCTTCCGCTGGAGGATGTCCCTGAGGTAGGCGGGGTTCACGTGGTAACCGTCCGCGATCAGCTCCGCGTTGACGCGTCTCGACGTGAGAACAGACTGGAGCACTCCCCCGCCGCCGAACGGCTTGAACGAGCTTCCGGTCGGACCGTTCGTGAAGTGGACCGCGACACGAAGTCCCCTGTCCACCGCGCGCATGTACGTATCCGCGCTGCATCTGGTGTGTCCCGCACCGACCAGGACGCCCCTTTCGGCCAGGTGAGAGATGAGCCGCCTCGCCGCCTCCCCGTGCTCCGGCGCCACGTTCACGTAGCGGATGCCGCCGCCCGCCGCCCGGTCGAGCCGGTCGAACAGGCGCAGGGTCGGACGCTGGAAGTACACCGCGTTCTGGGCGCCCGCGTACTCCGGACGCTTGATGAAGGTTCCCTCGATGAACGCGCCGGCCAGCTCGGCGCCCTCCCTTCCGTTCCGATCGTCGCGCATGTACCCGGCCATCTCCCGCAGAACCCTCTCCAACCGTTTCGTGGGCGCCGCGAGTGTAGAGAGCAGCACCCGGGTGACCCCGTGCCGAGCGAAGTGACGCATCAGCGCGCCCAGGCTCTCCCGGTAGTGCCCGGTCGAGGCGTCGAAGCGCTTCTTCTTCGAGTCGTAACGACCGGCCGTGAAGTCGAAACCGATGCCCCCGTGACAGTGAATGTCGATGAAGCCGGGGACCGCGTACTGCCCGCTGCCGTCGATCACGGTGTAGCCGGACCTGTCCCGCACCGGCTCGCCTATGTAGCTTATGATCCCGTTGTCGAGGCAGAGGTCGCCCCGTACAATCCGCGTGGCCATCACGATGCTCGTGTTGCGGATGAGATATCTCATTGTGACTCTCCCTGGTTGTCAAAAAGGGGTGGATGTTACGCGGAAGTCTGATTGTTGTCAAGCTGTTGCCGGCGGGGCGGGGGAACTCCTGAGCGGGTTCTGGGTTCGACCGGCTGTCCGCCGCCAGGCGGACCTTTCTTTGGCCGGTCGAAGCCTGCCTCGGAAGCGCCCAATTCCGTAAAGGGCGCCGAGAATGAGCGAAGGAGTTCCCCCGCCCCGCCGTCAGAAGAGCGTGCCTTTCGGGCGTCGGGCGATCGGCTCCAGCTCCGGATACGCGCCCACCAGCAGCTCCGGCACGTTCACCCTGTCGCCGGTGAGACGAGCCCTTGTCTGCACCGCGTTGGCCACCGCCTTGCCGCGGAAGTGGTTGTTCCACACCACGACCAGCAGATCCGCCTTGTCCCTCATCTCCACGATCCTGTCGATGATGCCGTCCAGCTCGTCGTCGGTGTACAGGTAATCGTATTTCTCGTCCCGGCCTGATTTCCTGGAGAACCATGCGTTGCGGTTGCGTCCGTGGAGGCGGAGATACCCGACGGGACCAGTGACGAGCGACCGCTCCTTGAAGGAGTGCGCGGCGAGCGGCATGTCCAGGCACGCCAGGTTGTAGCCCTGGCTCTTCAGGAATTCCATCGCCTGCGTTTCGCTCCACGACGCGTCCCTCACCTCGAGCACCTTGCGATGCTGCGGGAACGCGCCCGCGATGCGCCGGAGTATCTCCCGGTTCTCCTTCGAATCGCGGAAGAAGAAGGGGAACTGCACCAGGAGCCCCAACAGCTTTCCGGACTCGGCCAGCGGCTTCATGCCGTCCTCGAATGCCCCGACGTCCCTGTCGGTGAACGGCTCCTTTGTATCGTGGGTGAACCGGCGCCACAGCTTGGCGGCGAACCGGAAGCTATCGTTCTCCTCGACGTCGAAGAGCCACTTCTGGGCCATCCTTGAGGTGACCGGCCGGTAGAAGGAGGTGTTTATCTCGATGCAGTCGACGTACTGCGAGAGGAACCGGAGCTTGTCCTTTTGTCCGGAGGGATAGACTATGTTGTTCCAGTCCTCGTATGACCAGCCGGCGGTGCCGACGATTACTTCTGGAACAGCCACCGGTCGTCCTTCAGGACCCAGTGCCAGGTGGTATTCGCCTTCAGCACCGTCTTGGACGCGCCGTCCTTCTGAAGAATATTGCCCAGCGCCTCGATGTTGGACGCCGCTCCGTCGGCCCCTTTCTGAGGGATGCGTATCTTGGTATCCACGTAGACCGACGCGCGGTCGCCGACGAGCCGGATGTCGGTCCGGTTGACCTCCAGTATCTCCTTGATCTCGACTCCCGGATGCCCCAGTATCCTCGGGATATCCTTCTCGGTGATCTTCGCTCCGGAAACGAGGGTGTTCATCGTATCGACGTCACGGTACCTCACCGCCTTTATCCAGTCGTCGACCGCGTCCTCGATCTTCGTCTCCCGCTCGCCGTGAAGCTCGCTGCGCACCCTGCCCAGCAGGCGATCCTGGTTCTTGTAGGCCCACATGCCGAGGAGGATGAGACCGAGAAGGATGAGGTATCCCATGTTATCCTTGAAGACCCGGGCCAGCTTCGTCGCCGCGACGCCCGCGGACGCCGCCGCCGCCGACCGATCGAACGGGGTCTGGCACACCGGACAGATCGCCACCATGCTCGACGAGAGCACGCCGCAGCGGGGACACCTTCTCTTGCTCACGCCGGTGATGAGCCCACTCTCCATGTCCGCGCCGCACTCCTGGCAGAACCTCCCGCCGGCGGACTGCTGCGCCTTGCAGTTGGGGCACATGTCCATGACGGACAGGTCTCCCAGGATCTCGCCGCAGTACCTGCACTTGTCCGACGACGCCGGGATCTCCTCGAAGCAGTTGGGACACTGCGTGACCTTCTCCCCCACCTTGTCCTTCTTCGAGACCGCGTGGATCAGCTTCTTGTGCTGGGCGGAGCTGAGGACCCCTTCGGTAACGAGCAGCTCGCCTACCGGGACGGCTTCCAGGCCGGACTTGACCCGTCTCCGGACGCCGATGACGCACTTGCGGACGGCCGCCTCGCTGACGCCCCCCTTCGCCGCGGCCATGCAGTATGCCTTGTCCCAGTCCGATATCTTGAAGTGGTCTATGACGCTTACGAAGTCCACGGGGCTCACGGCCTGACCTGCTTCTCCTTCCTTCGGTATCGGCACGGCGCCGTCGCAGACCGGACAGAGCGCCTTGCGGCCGGCGAACCTGGCGTCCACCTTCACTCTCTGGAGACACCTTCCGCAGGTCGCGTTAATGGCCATCGCCGGCCCCCTTCGGCTCGAATCTCACCTTCGTGCCAACCGACGTGATGATGTCGCCTCCGGAAAGCTCCACCGAACCCTCGACCGCCTCATCGTTCAGGAGCGGCGGGTCCTCCGGGTCTATCGGCTGAAGGAAGAACGATCCGTCACTGTGCACGATCTCCGCCCTCCGTTCCGAACCGAGTTCCGGACCGGGCGGGTTGAGCGCGCAGTGGGTACTGTCTTCTATGATGGAGCCGGCGGCGCGGCCTATCTCGATCCTGTCGCCGACCATGTCGATCTTCCTTCCGGCGTCCGGACCGTCCGCCACCTCCAGCGACGCGATCGCGTCCTTCTTGGAGGAGAGCGCGAGAATGGATTCGTCGGCCTTTCTCAGCCTCTTTGCGAGCATGCCGAATATGCCGAACGCGACGTCGGGCATCTGCTGAACGAGGAGCCTGAGCGCTCCCGCCTTGAGGAACAGCAGCACGCTGTCGGACCGTGCTCTGACGGTGGCGTTGCGCGTGCCCCCGGCCAGCACCGCCATCTCCCCCACCATGTCTCCGCGGGTGAGCACGGCAAGCACCATGTTCCCCTTCACCACCTCGATCTCCCCGGACGCGGCGAGAAAGACGGAATCGCCGGGCTCCCCGTCCTCGAAGAGGACCTTCCCGGCCGGCACGTCGATCTCCCCGGCCCTCTCGGCGACCTTCTTCACCAGGTCCTCGGGGACGAATTCGAAGATCGAAGAGGAAGCGAGTACTTCAGCCTTCTGTTCGAGCGTGAGCAACGCGCACTCCTCTTGTTTTTGCGTACGTGACCCCCCTATGCTATACTCCGCCCGAACACTCGTCAACACATTCGAGCCCGAGGTGAACCATGAAAAATCTCAGGGTCGGCGTGGCCGGACTGGGAAGGGGAAAGCTCTTCATCAATACGTTCGGCAAGATTCCGGGATGCGAGGTCGTCGCGGTATGCGACGCGGCCGAGCAGGCGCTGCAGCCGTTCGGGAACCTGACGGCGCACACCGACTACGACAGGTTTCTCGGGGAGGGGCTGGACGTCGTGGCGGTCATCACGCCGGGCCCGGTTCACGCGGAGCAGTCCGTGAAGGCGATGGAATCGGGCGCCCACGTGCTGTGCGAGACCCCCTGCGTGTATTCCCTGACCGAAGCGAAGGCGGTAATCGACTGCGCGAGAAATACCGGCAGGAAGTACATGCTGGCCGAGAACTACCTGTGGATGGGCTGGATGCTGCACATGAAGCAGAAGGCGGCGGAGGGCCTCTTCGGCGACATCGTCTACGCCGAGGGAGACTACACGCACGACTGCAGGAACCTGATGCTGCTGACGGACCGGGGCTACGTGCCGTACGCCGAGAGGGACAGCCACCCGGACGCGAAGAAGTCGTGGCGGGCGACCGACCTGCCGCCGCTGTACTACGTCTCCCACACCCTCGGCCCGCTCCTGGAGCTGATGGACGACCGGGTGACGTCCGTGACGGGCATGACCACCGGGTGCCGCACCGCGCCCGACCTAGGCACCATCGATCTGGAATCCTGCCTGATGCAGACGGCCAGGGGAGCGGTGATTCGCCTCACCAACGGGTTCAGCATCGCCCACCCGATGTCGACGCACTACAGCATCGCCGGGACGAAGGGATCCATGAAGATGCAGAGGGCGAAGGAGAGCACGTTCGTGTGGTATTCCGACCTGGCCG
Source organism: uncultured Planctomycetota bacterium (assembly GCA_964389785.1). Taxonomy (GTDB): domain Bacteria; phylum Planctomycetota; class CAYMFW01; order CAYMFW01; family CAYMFW01; genus CAYMFW01. Next base: position 4,303 of record CAYMFW010000007.1, on the reverse strand, counting down.
ACCCGCCGATGAAGGGATGGGAGAACGCACCCGAGAAGTGGCTGAAGCGCCCGGACGGGGAGAACGACACGCTGGTGATGGTGAGGGATTACGTCACCAGCATTCTCAACGATACCCCGCTGCCGATAGACGAGTGCCGCTCGATGGAGTTCGTACTGCCCGGTATCTTCGCCCACGAGTCCGCCATGCAGGGCGGCATCAAACTCGAAATCCCCGACCTCCGTTAGGGGACCCGATAGGGGACGTTCTCAAAATTTCAAAATTCTTCGTTGACCTCCATATTGTGCCAGGAGGAGGTCTGCTTTCTGGCGCTGGTCCGGTACATCCACCTCAACCCGCTTCGCTCGGGAGTCGTCTCGGATCTGGCGACCCTCGAAACGTACCGTTACGGCGGCCACAGCGCGGCGATGAGAAAACGATTCTGTGAATGGCTGGACTCTGATACCGTGCTCGGCCATTTCAGTGACCTCCGCGGCACGGCTCGCCTCAGATATGCGAAATTCATCGAGGATGGCGTTGACCAGGGAGAGCGTCCTGATCTTGAGGGAGGCAGCGTGGTCCGCGGGGTGGCCGGGTGGAAAGATGCAGAAGATCTGGACGATGCGACCCGCTTTCATTCCGATGAAAGGATACTGGGAGACAGCGATTTCGTGGCGAAGGTCCTCAAACTGGCGCAGGAGCAACTCGATCGTCGTACGAAGCTGAGAACGGAAGGGTGTGACCTCGACAATCTCTGCACTCATGTCGGACTGATCTTCGATGTCGCGCCCGAAGATATCCTGAAGCCGGGCAAATACAGGGGGAGAGTGAAGGCGCGGAGCGTGGTGAGCTACTTCGCCGTGCGGGAATTGGGTATTACAGCCACCGATCTCGCAAGGAAGATGGATGCAACTCCGCAGGCGGTAAGCTTGGCAGTGAAGCGTGGAGAAAGACTGGTCAAGGAGCAGGAAATAGCCATGCCGCATTTCGGCTAGGCTTTGAATCGAAGGAAGGCGGAGCATCGTGCCCAATCGAACACACGGGCCGGGCGCAGAGAGAATCTTGAAAACTTGAAATCTTGAGAACGTCCCCTATATGTCTGAGGGATGGGTGATGCGGCCGGTGAGGGCGGAGGCGGCGGCGACGGCCGGGCCGCAGAGGTAAACCTCGCTGTCCGGATGCCCCATTCGTCCCCTGAAGTTGCGGTTGGTGGTGGCGAGCGACTTCTCGCCGGCGGCCAGCACCCCCATGTGTCCGCCCAGGCACGGTCCGCAGGTGGGCGTGGAGAACACCCCGCCCGCCTTAACGAAGGTCTCTATCAGCCCCTCCCGGAGCGCCTCCAGATATATCTGCTGGGTTCCCGGTATCACGATCAGCCGCAGCCCGTCGGCGACCTTCCGGTCTCCTATGATCTCCGCCGCGACCCGCAGGTCGGACATCCGCCCGTTGGTGCACGACCCGATCACCACCTGGTCGAGCACGACGTTCTTCATCTCCTCGACCGGTGAGGTGTTCGAGGGAAGGAACGGGGCCGCCACCTGGGGCGACATGCCCGACACGTCGTATTCCCTCACGTCCGCGTAGGACGCGTCCGGGTCGCTCTCGTACAGTGTGAACTCGCGGTCCGATCTCCCCGTCACGTACTCCTTCGTCTTTTCGTCGGCCGCGATGATTCCCGCCTTGCCCCCGGCCTCGATGGCCATGTTGCACATCGCGAACCTGCCGTCCATATCCATCTCCGAAATCGCGTCGCCGGTGAACTCCATCGCCTTGTAGTTGCACCCGTCCGTACCGACGTCGCATATCGTGAACAGGATGAGATCCTTCCCGTCCACCCACTTCGGCAGTTTTCCGCGGTAGACGAACTTCATCGACTCCGGCACCTTCAGCCACACCTGTCCGGTGCCGAAGCAGACGCCGATGTCGGTGCTGCCCATCCCGGTGGAGAACGCCCCGAGCGCACCGTACGTGCAGGTGTGGGAATCACCCCCCACGATCAGGTCGCCTGGAAGAACGATGCCCTGCTCCGGAAGCAGGGCGTGCTCGATGCCCATCCGCCCCACCTCGAAGTAGTTGACGATGTCGTGCTCCTTCGCGAAGTCCCGCACCAGCTTCGCCTGCTCCGCCGACTTGATGTCCTTGTTCGGCGTGAAGTGGTCCGGCACCAGCACGATCTTCGTCCGGTCGAATACCTTCTCGAAGCCCGCCTCCCGATACGCGTCTATCGCGATCGGCGCGGTGATATCGTTCGCCAGGCAGACGTCCACGTCCGCGAAGAGCAGTTCCCCGGGCTCCACGCCGTCCCTGTCCGCGTGAGCCGCGATTATCTTCTGAGCTATCGTTTGTCCCATCCTGCAGCCACCACCTTTATTCTGTGTACCCTTCGTTCGTCGGCGTCCAGTACCGTGAAACCCACGCCTTCCCACTCAAAGCCCTCTCCCTGCTTGGGCACCTTGCCGAGCCGGGCGAAGACGAATCCACCAAGCGTATCATAACTCTCTTCCTCGGGGATTTCGAGATGCATCGCCTCGTTCAGCTCCCGCACCGGGATCCTCGCGTCGACGTCCGCGACCCCCTCCCCGATCTGACGCACCGTCTGCTCGCTCTTGTCGTGCTCGTCCTCTATCTCGCCGACGATCTCCTCCAGGATGTCTTCGATCGTCACCATGCCGGCCGTCCCGCCGTACTCGTCCAGCACGATGGCAATGTGGACCTTGTTTGCCCTGAACTCGTGAAGGAGATCACCTATCTTCTTCGTCTCCGGCACCAGGTACGGCTTCCGCATGAGCGATCGTATGTCCGCCGAGCCGCCGTCGCCGTTCGTCAGCAGGTCCTTCGCGTACAGCACTCCCACGATGTTGTCCGCGCTTCCCTCGTGCACCGGCAAGCGGGAGTGACCGGTCTTCACGGCCAGCTTCCGTACCGTCTCTAACGAGGTTCCGATTTCGACGCAGATCATATCGGTGCGCGGGGTCATCACCTGGGAGGCGTCAACGTCGCCTATCTCCAGGATGTTGCGGATCATCTCCTTCTCTTCCTCCTCGATCACGCCTTCCTTCTCGCCGTCCTCCATCGCCAGCATGATGTCCTCCGCGGCATCCTCCGGCGAATCCGCGTCACCCTCTCCTCCGAAGTCTTTCGCGAACGCGCGGGTAAAGCCGTCGGCGACGACGCGCACCGGGATGGTGAGCAAACGCGCCTGATACATGAGGGGCAGGGTGAGCGCCACGATCCTCTCCGGCACCCGCCGGGCCAGGGACCGGGGAAGCGCCTCGCCCGGCAGCACGATCAGTACCGCGGACACGAGCAGCGGCCACAGCAGGGCCGCAGGGCCGTTGCCCCCGAGCCCGCGCGAAAAGAACACGATGAGAAGGACGACGATCGCACAGCGGCACACCGTCCCCAGGGCCGCCGCGGCGAGACGCATGCCCTCGACCGCCTCCAGGTACCGGTCCAGCCGCTTGCGGTCCTTCGTCCACACGAGCTCCAGCCGGGCGGGGGAAAACGAACAGAACGCGGTATGTGCCGCCGAGAAAAGAGCCGATCCGAGTAGCGCCAGCGCCGCTCCGGCCAGAAGAAACGAGTCCTCCATTCCCTAGTCTACCTCCACACCGAATCTCTTCAGTATATCATCTTCCTTGGCGCACATCTCCTCTGCCTCATCGCCATGGTCGTCGAAGCCGAGCAGGTGGAGCGTGCCGTGCACCGCATAGAGCAGTACCTCGTCCATCGGACTGCAGGACCGGACCTCGCTCTCCGCCATCGCCTTCGCGGGACAGACCACCACGTCGCCGAGCAGCTTCTCTTCCTCCATGGGAAACGCCAGCACGTCCGTCAGCCCATCGCGCCCGGTGTACGACCGGTTGAGCTTTTTCATCTCCTCCGCGTCCACCAGCGCGACGCTGACGGATTTGGCGCACCCCGCGTCGTTCAGCGTCTCCTTTACCGCCTTTCGCAGAAGGGTGTGGTCCACGCGGAGATCCGACTGCCGGTCGGTAATGTCAATCGCCATTGGCGCTCTGCTCCGTACCGGGGTACCTGACGCGGCTGTGATACATGCCGGTGAGAACCCGGACGAAGCTCTGTCTCACCTTTCGCAGATCATCCATGGTCAGGGGGCAGTCGTCCAGCTGGCCGTCCACGATCCTCTTCGCGATGACGTCACGGACCAGGTTCTCGATCCTGGAAGGATTCGGCTCGGAGAGGCTCCTGGTAGCGGCCTCGGCGGCGTCCGCGAGAAGCACGATGCCGACCTCCTTGGTGCGCGGCCGCGGGCCGGGATAGCGGAACTCCTCGGGCGACGGCTTGGCGTCCTCGTCGGCGC
>CAYMFW010000006.1:0-56911 GCA_964389785.1 uncultured Planctomycetota bacterium | reverse complement strand
GGCACCACGGCGCTCCACAGTTCCTTCCCGTTCCCTCTTCCCGTTGCGTAAACCTTCTCGTTTCCCCCGCTCAACAGGACGTCACCGGCCAGGATCGCCGCGGTCATGTTCCGGTCCTTCCACGCGCTCCACAGCTCGATCTCCGGGGGGAGCTCGGGCTTTTGATTCCTCTTCGTTTTGAGGGGATTCTTCAGCCGGAGGCCGCCCCCGCTGAAGGTGTACGCGTCCCTCCTTCGTGCCGTCATGAAGTGCCCATCGGCAAGGTAGATCATGTCTTCGGTTACTACAGGCAGGGCGGTCGAAAGCCGCGTATAGCCGGCGACGTGATGGATATAGTCCAGACCGGGGGTACGGACGATTATCGCCTTTCCCGCCACCATCAGGTCGGGGCCCTTCGCAGTTCCCTTCCCCCAGTATCCGCCCGGCGCGGAGGCGGACCTCTTCTCACCGTGCATCGCGATGGACTTCGCCGGCCCCCACGCCGACGGAATCAGTAGCTGGTCGTCCGATACCGCGAGGTGGCCGGATGCGGTCATCCGGCCCCACGGGGACACGTACTCCCAGGCCGGCTCTCCGGTCCGGGCATCCGCGCCGGCGATCACGACCCGGTCCGGGGGGAACAGCCCGGCGGTGAAATACGCGACGCCGTCCTTCACGAGCACACCGCAGTGGGCGGGCCATCTGGACGCGAAACGGCCGTCGAGGACGATCCGGTCCTCGGAGAGTGCGGCGCGGTACTTCCAGACGAGTGCTCCGTCCTCGGCGCGGACGCAGTGGATTTTCCCTCCATCGTCGCCGATATACACGCGCCCGTCCCAGAGCCAGGGGGATGCGGTCACCGCGCCGTTTGCGATGTACCGCCATCGTTCCTTCCCGTCGGTCGCGTCCAGCGCGCGTAGCGTATGGTCCGACAGCGCACAAAACACCAGTCCGCCGCCGGCGGAGACGGGAGCCGCTTCGCCGGGAAGCGTGACGGACCAGAGCTTCTTCATCTGCCCGGGCGCCTTCTCCGCGGTCACGCCGGAGCGCGTCTCGCCGTTTCTCCATCCGGTCCAGGGTGGGAGCTCCCCGGACGCGGTGATCTCCGCGCCGTGGGCCGGCCCGGTCATAAGCCGGCCGTTCGCATTCGCCTCCGGCGGCGCGCCCGGCGCCATCGCGAAGTGGGAGCGGAACGGATGGCTGCAGTGGCAGCCGGGCGCCAGCACGTACAGCATGCCGTTTGCGGGAACGGGCGGGAAGAAGCAGGTGGGCCGAGTGCCCCCGTACGTCGTCGCTTTACCCTCCTTCAGATTCATGTATCCGGGTCCTCCCCTGAAGCGGGCGAAGACGTACCCGCTTGACGAGAGGAGTATGGGGGTGCATCCTCCCAGGCCGAGCTTTCTCACCCACTTTACCAGCCCGGTCTTCACGTCCACCGCTGCGCAGGCCTCCCCGGAGTGGGGCAGCTGGCTTATCACGATATCGCCGGCGAACGTCAGGAATCGGTGCTGTTTTCCCCCGAAATCCGGGTCGAACAGGTGATGCCCGTCTTCGGCGGAGACGACGGTGACCCGGGGCGTGTGTTTCCCTTTTCCCAGCCTCTTCCAGTACAGAATCCATACCTTATTCCGGTACAGCGTGACTATCGACGGCGCGCTTCCGTCCGGGATCGCGAGCGGCGCGCCGTGCCAGACATCCTCTCCGGATTTCAAATCGATGCAGCGGACCGCGTAGGAGCCGTCCAGGACGTACAGCCGCCCGCCGCCCGCCGCGAAACCGGTCGTCCACACCAGGACATTCCTGGACCAGAGCAGCTCGCCCGACTCCGGATCGAGCGCGAATATCATCCGGCAGGCACCCCGCATGCCCATCCCGTGATTGGACGGTCTCGAATTGGGTGACCAGCCGGCACCGCCGATCAGAATCCCGTCGGAGAGGGCCATGTGGAGCCAGACATTGTCGGGGAAGTAGGTCGGCTCGGAAGGGACCGGAAGCGTCCGGACGATCTCGCCGGTGTCCGGATCGAACACGTAGCAGAGCTTCCCGCCCAGCACGTAGAGCGCGTCCGCCGTTGCGACCGCGTCCGAGCTCGCCTTCTCCGGGTTGTAGTGTTTGAGTGCCCGGTCTACGGGGAGTGCGTCTTTTCCGACACGGGACCACAGCTCGAAGCCGTTGTACGCATCGTAGGAGTGGATAGAAGGAGTCGTGTCGGGACGATTCTCGTAGGCGTACCCGAGAACGAATTCTCTTCCCCCGGCGATGTAGATGCCCGATGAGGCGAGGGCGGCCGGCGGCGCGTTCGACCACTGGAGCCGGAACGGCGGCACCGCCCGGATATCGTTACTGCCGTATGTGTTGGCCGGGTCGTGGGAACGGTGTGACCATTCGTCCGTTCCCTCCGCCGGTCTGCGGGTGACGAGGACCCAGAGGCCGTCCTTTTCGATGATCTCGAAGTCGAACACACCCGGCTGCTTCAGGAGGTCCCTGATTGCGTCGGCGTCGAGCTGCCTTGCCGGCGGGGGCTGACCGATCAGCACCGCCCCGTTGGGGCTTATCAGCCGGCACAGCTCTTGGAGGCTGCGTCCCCGCCATCCGTCGGCGAAGAAATCCCCGCAGACGACCAGGTTTGCGCAGGAGTCCGGGTAGGGGAGCGCGGCCGGATCGGCCGCGGCCACCGCAAGCCGATCGCCGTACAGGCCGGTTCCGAAGACGGCCGCGCGCGTCTTTGACGCGGCGTCCTCGTCGAATTCAACCATGTGGATACGAAGCTTCGTCTTCGCGGCGAGCTCGATCGCGAGAGACGCGTCTCCGCACCCGACGTCCAGGCAGAGACCGTTGCGGATCTTCGTGCGGGACATGAGAAGACGGACCGTCTCATCGGTGCCGCCGCCGTGGGTCACGGGCGCGAGGACTGCCGGCAGAAGCAGTGCGGCGAGAACGGTTCTGAAGCGCATACACAGCACGATGGTGCGGGTTTCAGGGCATTCGCGCAACCTATTCCGCCTTCTTCTTCTCTCCCTTTATCGCGGCGACGGCGGCTTCGGCCGCCTTCTTGACGTCCTCCTGCTTCGCGATCAGGCAGTGCTGCCCTATGGCCGGGAGCGCCGTCTTCGCCTTGGAGCCGACGGCCCCCAGCACGTTCAGTGCCCCGACCGCGCGGTGGGTGCTGCGGCCCCAGCTCTTCGGATCGAGCACGCGGATCAGCAGGTCCACCGCCGGTGCGGACTTCTCTCCGAATTTCGCCAGCACCCGGAACATGTTCTTCTCGTACGCGGCCTGCTCTTCCGGTCCCACCCCCTGCCAGCCGCTGTAGAGCGTCTTCTCGAGCTTGTCCACCAGATTCGGTACCACGTTCTCGTGAACCGGCCCGATCATGCCGATCGCGGTGACGAATTCAGTCGCGCCGGGCTTGTTCCCGTGCATCATGGAGATCAGCTTGTCTATGTGCACCTTTCCGTGTTCTTTCATCTGTCCGGCCGTAAGCGCGGCGGCGCGCCGGACCAGGAAGCACTCTGCGTCCTTCAGCCACTCGGTGTCGTCGAAGCGGGGCGTCAGGTGCGGCACGCACGCCTTCGCGGCGGGCCCTATCCTCCCGCAGGCCTGTACCGCCTCGCGGCGCACGTCCGAGTACTTGTCGGTGAACACCTTGATAAGCGCCTGCGTCACCTTCTCGACCTCGTCGGAGGGCTCCGCGTTTTCCAGTATCAAGCCCAGAGCCTCCGCGGCCCCGGCCCGGTTACGCTCGAACTGCGTCCCCTCCAGCATCGGCAGCAGGTGCGGCACCGCGGCGCGCGCCGGAGGGCCGTACTTGCCCATCACCTGGGCAACCGGAAAACGAGTGTTCTCCCTGTCCGCGCCGAGGAGAGGGATCAGCTTGGGGACTATCTTCGGGATCATCTCCTTGGGCGCCTCGGAAAACGCGCGCGACGCCCTCATCTGGAGGCCGCGGTTGTCACTCTGGAGCTGTTGTACCCATTTCGATATCGGCTTTCCCTTCAGCTTCACCTCTTCCTCCGCGGGCTTTTCCTCATCCCCGGCGATGCAGGGAATGACCGCGATGAGAGCGGCGACAATTGCGAGATAGAACTTCCTCATGAGTCCCTCCTTCCTATTTCCCATAGCTTGCGAAATATTGTGCGACCTTCGGGTCGAGCGGCGGAATGTCCTGAGGGGCGCCTCCGTTCCTGAGCGATTCGGCCGCCATGCAGCCGGCGGCCACGCTGTTCCGCGCGGCGATGGGGGAGGTGGTGGGCTTCGCCTCGTCCCTCACGTACGCGATGAATTCGGCGACGATCTTGGTGTCCGCCCCGCCGTGGCCCCCCTCGACTCTCGGCATGTAGAATTGCTCGTCGCCGTACGGATTGTAGTACTCCTTCTTGTTCCACAGCCTCACCACGCAGTTGCCGGGACCGTCACCGAAATTCTCTATCCGGCCCTCGGTGCCGATGATCGTGTAATTACGCCAGCCGTCGGGGGTATAGTGGCACTGCTGGTAGGAACAGAAGACGCCGTTGTCCAGCTCCATGAGCATCATGCTGAGGTCTTCCACCTCGATGATCGGATTCAGTCCCTTCTGAGAAAGAGGCGGCCAGTTGGACAGCCTCCACGTTCCGTCGCCCTTCTCGTCCGGGCTGTGCCGATCCGTTATCCGGTCGTACAGCGTCAGCCCGCCCATCGCGTTCGTCTTCCTCGTGTAGCCGCCGCAGAGCCAGTGGAGGATGTCTATGTCGTGGGTCCCCTTCTGGAGGAGCAGCGTGTTCGACCCGCGGCGCTCCGCGTGCCAGTCCTTGAAATACGAGTCGCCCCCGTAGCAGACGAAGTGGCGGCACCAGCCCGCCTTCACCTCGCCTATCGCTCCGGCATCGATCAGCTCCTTCATCTTCAGCGTGAACGTCATGTGCCGCATGTTGTGGCCGAGATACAGCTTCGTCCCGGTACTGCACGCTGTCTCCAGGATGCGGTCGCAGCCCTCGACCGATATCGCCATCGGCTTCTCAAGATAGGTGGGCTTTCCGGCTTCCAGCGCCGCGATGCCGTGCTCCTCGTGGAGGAAGTCCGGCGTCGTGACGAACACCGCGTCTATGTCGTCGCGCGCCAGTATCTCCCGGTAGTCGGTCATGGTGAATACGTCGTCGCCGAAACGCTCTCTGAACATCGTGAACGCTTCGTCTCTCGTGTCCGCGCCGGCGACCACCCGTACGCCTTCCTCCGGATTGTGAGCGTGCCTCGCCAGACCTCCCCTGCCGCCCGCGCCGATGACACCTATCCTCAGTTCTTTGGCTGACATCGCAGTTCTCCTCGTTCTGATTGAGGTTTCAGGATCTCTCGGATTGCTCTCTAATCATAGCACACTGAATCCTCTTTCGGACCGTCTTTTTCTGGTGCGCCGATGCCGGTCCCGTCTCGTGTGACGCGACGGCGTATATGTCTAACTGCTCGACGTTTCCGGGGATCCTCCACCGGATACGGGCCGTTCCATGCTCGCAGGGCCGGATACGCCGGATAGTACGTTCTCCGATCCTTCTTCCTGTCGTTCGGGGGTTCCCATGGTAGAAGCGCACGCGCACGTCCTTCAGTTCGGCCCCATTCCAGTATACGTACTCCGGCTGTTCGGCCAGACACTTCTGTGCGCTTATGTTCCAGACGATCACGCTCACGGTGGCGGTTCTTCCCGACCTGGGGACCTCCGGCTCGACACGTATCGCGCTGGCCGGGAGATCCAGCCGGGGTCTGTCCGTTACGTGCAGGCGTATCCGGTTCATGCTCGCGTAGCCGGGGGAAGGGGCCCTGTTCCGCGGAAGGTCCGCCGCGGCGTATATGTCGGTGTGCAGATAGCGGCGGGGGGCTTCGGCGAGGGGGCGGTTCGCCCGCGGCTCGGCGGTCCACGTTGTCTTCACGCGGACGGAACGCCGGGGCGGAATGCTCCTGATCTTTATCGGCTTTCCGATCTGCGCGCCCCCCGCGTCCGGATGACCGTCGAAGAACCGCACGGTAAGCGGTCCGACCGGTCCGGTCTCGTCGTTGCGTACCGTCGCCGAAAGAGTCACTTTTTCTCCGCGTGCCGGCCGCTCGTTCGACACGCGAATCGCATCCGCTTCGTCCCAGTCGTGATCGATCTCCACCCGTCCCTGCTTCATGTGGACGCCTGCATACCTGCACGTATTGTCGCCCCGGCGCAGTTTCTGCAGGCTGGGCGCGTGCACCTGCAGGACGGGCACGATCGTCAGGTCGTGCACCTGCGGCGCGCGGCGGCCCTTCTGCACCGGCTCTACGCGCAGAAGGAAGTCGTGCACGTCCCGGAAGAGAGGCATGTCCTCCTCCACGCAGCGGCGGCTCATCCAGCGGGTGAGATCGATCTGGTTTTCCCCGCGATCGTCCCTGCCGGCCTTCCATATCTCCTTCCAGTGCGCTCCGCCGTCCGTGGAGATGGATGCCGCGATCGTGTTCCGGGCGCCGTTGCGGGCGCAATCGAGCTTCACGTGTCCTCCTGCCATCAGGTAGGGGGAGTGCATCCGGTAGATGACGTGCGCCGGCCTTCCGGGCCGGACCGGGTGCAGAGCACCCTCCTTTCCGGAATAGGCGATATTCGAGACGGACTCCGCATCCTTCTTCCATTGGGCGGTTCCGTCGAGCGGCCGGAAAGTGAGCCGGCCGTTCACGTAGTCCACCGGCTCGGAAGGGGCGTGGCACCACCTGCCCAGCGGCGCCCAGGTGAGGCGAAGGCTCTCGTTCTTCCTCAGGCGGGTGTCCATGCTTCCGCTCTTCAGTTCGTCGCCCTTGCCCTCGAAGCGGTAGCGCACCCGGGGCCAGCGCAGGTGTTCCCGGTACAGCGGAATCATCGCGCCCTGGGTCGGCCCGATGATGTCGGGATCGCCCTCGATCTCCTCCGCGCTCGCGATCGTACGGCCGTTGTCGGTGAGAAAGTATCCGCGGTTCATACTGTCGATGATGTGCCAGCGTCCGTCGTAGAACACCTGCACGCTCAGGTGTCCGAGCGGCCACACGTACAGCACGTGCATCCACGGCACGCCCGCCGCTTCGTACAGCGCCATCTGGACCGGCGCCTGCGAGCCGCAGAACCCATAGCCGCAGGAGTTGAGATACTTCGTGCGGTCCACCGGGTTGCCCATGCCCATCACGTAGACGTTCTTCATGACGAACTGCCAGATCCTCCTGGCCTTCTCCTCGACGCTCATCCGTCCGTCGAGGATGCTCGAGACGATCGTCTTCGGCGTCTCGAAATCCGTGTTCCCGTCGATGAGTACCTTCGGATTCGCGACCGGCCCTCTGATCTCGATGCTCCGATTTACCGGTTGGTGAGCCCCGCCGATGCGGATGCGGCGGCTTCCCTTTCCGTCCTTCAGCGTGGCGGTGTGGGAGCGTCTCTGGCTTCGGAAACCGGTGCGCAGCGGTGTCGGCCGTTTTCCGGAAGCGGGCAGGACGTGCGTTCTCTCCACCTCCAGGCTGGCACGATTTCCCTCCCGATCACAGACCTCGACGGAGACGGCAAGGTCTCTGTGGTCGTGGAACCGGCCCTTCCATGACAGCACCTTCCCGTTCCATCTCAGCGCCTTCGAGCGTGGGCCATAGACGACGTCGTTCACAACCATGAGAAGGCTGCTCGCGAGAATGCCCGCCGGGTCGGCGATGCGGAATCGGATCGATCCTTCTCTGTCAGGCAGGGGAGTGATGACGGGGGGTTCGCGGTCCGCCTTCCCGGTCCCCAGAAGCTTTACCCGGGAAATCTCCACCTCGACGTCCTTATCCAGGGGGAAGTCGAGAAGGAAGTATATCTTGTCTATCGCCCCTTCCGGCCCGCCCCAGGGCCCGCCCTTCGCCTTCCGGAGGTCGAGGTCGAACGTCTGCCACTTCGTCGTGACGCGGATCCCCGGGTCGAGATCGATCCGAACATGGCTTTCGTATCCAGGGGAGTGTGTGCGAAGCGTAATCTTCCCCTCACTGTTCGCCCGCACCCGGATCTGCATGCGGTGGAACTTTTTCGTGTCCACCGTTCTCTCGCCAAGGCTTATCGGAAACCAGGGGGCGCGGTTGCCGATCGTCACCTTCAATCCCCGGGGGGTGAACAGCGTCTTGGGTGAGGTGATCACCCAGCCGTCGTGCGTGTCTATGTGCTCCCTGCGGGTGAAACTCCAAGGCTCGCCGAGTCGCGACGTCGCCCAGTCGATCATATCACTTCTCCTTGGCGGGGAATGCCTTTTCCGGTCCCGATCCTTCGCCGTCGTATTCGAACGTGTCGATCTCCCAGCCGTCCATCACCCGGGCCCTGAACTCGTCGCACCGTTCCCGGTGTTCCGGCTTCACGGCGAGGTTCTCCATCTCGTCCGGGTCGTTCTCCATATCGTAGAGCTGTGCGATGTCGCCGTGCGAGTATATGTACTTCCATCTGCCGGTGCGTATCATCCGCTCTGCGGGGTCCCCCTTGGGATAGTACTCGGCGAACGCGGCGCGGGATTCGTCCTCCCCCGGTCCCTGAATCAGGTCCGTGAACGATTTCCCTTCCAGCCCGTCGGGCCGGGGAACGCCGGTGAGGTCCGTGAACGTGGGAAACAGGTCTATCAGCTGGACGATCGACTCCTTGACGACGCCGGCAGGGATCGCGCCGGGGCAGGAGATAACGAGCGGCACGCCCACCGCGCCCTCGAACATGCAGTGCTTCTGGAACAGGCAGTGCTCCATGAGCAGCTCGCCGTGGTCGGTGGTGTACACGACGATCGTCTTCTCCCTCAGCCCGAGCTGGTCCAGCGCGTCGAGCGCACGGCCGACGTTCATATCCATATAGGAAACGTTGGCGTAATACGCCGCGACCGCTCCGCGCTTCTCCTCGTCGGTCCAGCTCTGTATCAGCCGGGAATTGCCCCCTTCTCGACTTCGCAGCATGTATCGCCGGGGGATGTCCCTGTGTTCGGTGACGCAGTTGGCGGGGAGCGGCATGTCCTCGGGGTCGTACATGTCGTGGAATCGTTTGGGCGCGTACCATGCCGGGTGCGGTTTCTCCAGCCCCATCCATGCGAAGAAACGTGAGTCCCTGTTCTTTTCCATGAATGCAATGGTGAGGTCCGTCACGATGTTGTCATACATCTTGTCGTCCTCGAGCGTTACCGGCTCGTTGGCCGGATTGTACTTCCCGGTGTTCTTGACGTTCGATTCCGCGCGGTGGGTGGCGTACCGGTTGACGTTCTCGACGCCGACCAGGTCCTCGTAGTCCCTGTAATGGTACGTGTAGTACCGGAGCTCCCGGTCGTCGAACCCGAGGTCCCGGTCCTCCTTGTTCTCGCCCAGCACGTGCACCTTGCCGAAGGAGCCGGTGCGGTACCCCGCGTCACGGAACGCGGTGCCGAGCGTCGGCTTGTCAGGCGGCACGGTGTGTATCGGCTTGTGGCTGAACGCGTTGCAGGTGTGCGGATACGTGCCGGTCATCACGCACGCGCGCGACGGTCCGCAGATAGGCTGCTGACAGTAGGCCCGGCGGAACCGCACCCCCTCCTCGGCGATCCTGTCTATGTGCGGCGTCCTGACGAGGTCGTTGCCGTAGCATCCCAGGACGTTGCGGTGGTGCTCGTCGGATATTACGAACAGTACGTTATAGTCATTCACCTACTTGACCCACTGTGGATGGCGGGCGTTCTTCCGCAGGAACGACAGCTGCACGTTCACGCCGTCCGGCGGGAACCGGCAGGCGTATATCTCGCTCGGGACCCCGTCGTACGACTTCTTGCCCTTCACGCAGTCGCCGTGCATGTAGACCATGAACTTCGAGCAGGGGGAGAAGCTGGAATCGTAGTTGACGGACTTGTCCTCCCAGCCCAGCTTCGCCTTGATTGCGTTGGCGGCCGGTTTCGTCAGATCCATCGGCGCGTACATGATCCACCCGCCGGCCTCCCCGTGTGTATCCACCGTCCATGTGAACCACTTGCCGTCGGGGGACGCCTCCTGGTTGCAGCCGCTGGAGCGGACGATCGTCACCGGTGTCTGTCCGTCGGCCATCTTCATGCCGGACGCGTCCATCGGTACCGCGATGAATCTGGGATTGCCCGAGCAGATCCACTTGCCGTCCGGGGTGTACGTGGAGAATCCCCGGCTCTTGTATTTGTCCCAGTCGTCCGGGCTCACGATGCGCTCCTCGAGCTTGGCCGGATCGATGACGCTCAGCGGGCGGCCCTTCCGCCTGTCCTTCATGTTTATGTTGCCTGCGATGAACTTGCCGTCGGGGGACCAGTGTGCGTCCCACTGGTAGCACAGCGGCCTGGGGTCGCTCCCGTCGATGTTCATCAGGATGGTGACCCGGTTGCCCATGTTCCGTTCCTTCATCGGATACCGGTCGTCCACCTTCTTGACCAGGAATTTCTCGGGGGAGATTTTGCTTCCCCACTGCTGGACGATGAGTGTCTTTCCGTCGGGGGAGACATGCGGGTACGATGCCCCGCCCTCCAGCTTTGTCACCTGGACGGGCGGCGCGCCGTCGAACCCGGCGACATATATCTGGCCCGCGGCGCCGAAGTACACCTTGCCTCCCGCCGCCTTCAGTTCCTCGCGCAGCTTCTTCTGTTCCGGCGTCTCCTTCGCGATCTCCTTGGCGATCTCTTCCTTCGTCAGCGGCTGCGGCGCGGGCGTGTCCCCTCCGAATGCGAATCCCTGAGCGGTGAGAGCCGCGGCGAGTATCCCTGCGAGCTTCCACGTCTTTCCCATCTTCATTCTCCTTCCGGCATGTGTCCGGTTTGCCGCGATTGTTTCCGGTCTGTCTGGAGTCCTATCTGTCTCGTTCCGGAGGCAGGAATATCATAGGCTTCTGTATGCGTGGGGTCAACGTGATAATCTTGTTCGCGGCGCGGCGGCGCCTGCTCATGCGGAAGAACGCCTTGCCGAACGTGTTGTCGTCGGTGTTCAGTCCCCCGATGACGAGCGACTGGCCGTCCGGCACTATCACCGTGGTCGACAGCGTGCTGAGCTTCAGCGCCTTCTTTTCCTCGTCCCAGTAGCTGAGCACCGGCGTCACGGTTACCCGCACCAGGCCGCCGGGTATCACGGTGGGCTGCACCTCCAGATACGCGCCTGCCTTCGCCAGCCGGTGGGTCTGCGACAGCCACACGTTTCCGGTGCCCAGCTCGAAGATCATGATCGGCACCGGCTCCAGGTACGTGGTGCCGATGTTTATCATGGCCGTCTTTCCGCTCATCACCACGATAAACTGGTTCGTCATCCGGTCCCTGGTGACGCGGCTCGAACCGGTCCCGGCGCTGACGTTCAGGCGCACCCCTCCGACCGTGACGCGGATGCCGTTCCGGGAAAGGATGTTCCCCGTGCTTCCGGCCTTGACGTTCTTGTCCTCGTATTTCCAGTTCAGGCCGGCGAACATGTCGTCCTCGACGCTGATGTCCGTCGTCTTCACGTCGATCCGGACGTTCACCGGCGGGATCGCGGGATCCCTCGCGTCCGGTTCGCGGTCCTTCCACGCGGCGACGGTGAGATCGTGCACCTCCCTGGCGAGAGCCGCGGCGTCCTCGACGGACTTCCGCTGGCCCTGGGGCACGTCGCATGCGATGGATGCCAGGGTCGTCGTGTGGGGGAACACCATCTCCAGCAGCTTCCGTCCCGGCGTGCTGCCGAATGCGCGCATGTCCGCGGGCAGCTCCAGGTTCTTTTTGCACTCCTTCATGTGCGTGGTGTAGGACACGACGAGCTGGGGGATGTAATCGAACTTCTTCTTTCGGGCCAGCACGTCCAACTCCGCCAGCCGCTCCGTCGCCGATTTCAGGTGCGCCTCCAGCATCTGGACCGGCATCACCGCTTTCTTCAGGGCGGCCTTCTCCCTGGTTATCTTCTCGTTGTACCCGGGGTCATCGGGCGTTACCACCCCGGCGGCCCGGGCCGGGCAGGAGGCTGACAGGACGGCGGCCGCGGCGAGGACTGCGATCCGTGAGTACCGGAACATGGAATACTCCCTGGAAATCTCCCGGTATCATGATACTCTCTCTATCCGGGTATGGAAAGAACAAGGGGAGTCTTCCGATGGAAACGAACAAGAATCCTTTCGCGGACGTGATCTGGCGCGATGCCGAAAAACTGGGCGTGGAAGGCAGGGGCTGGAATGACACCGGCACCCCATACGAGCGCCTTCCGGCGAGGGCGAAGGGGGTGGTGCGGGACGAGGTGTGGGCCATGTCGGTGGGTCCTGCAGGGCTCAACGTTCGTTTTGCGACGGACGCGGAAAAGATCTGCATCCGGTGGCGCCCGACGGCTGAACTGGAGCTCTCGGGGGCCCGGACGCGGCGGCGGGACGGCGGATTCGACTGTTACGGCAGGGGGGACGACGACGAAAAGTGGTACTGGGTGGGGGCGAAGGACCCGTGGACGGTCGAGAGCCCCGACGGCATGTGCGACGGCGTTCTCAACGGCGCGCCGCTGGACGGCGCGTTCCGGGAGTATCGCGTCTATCTTCCGTTGAAGGTGCCGATGGATCACCTGGACATAGGGATTCCCGAACGAGCCCGCTTCGAGACCGTCGAGCAGGACGAGAGGCCCCCAATCGTGGCCTACGGCACCAGCATCTGCCACGGCAGCTGCGTGTCCCGTCCCGGGATGACGCACCTCGCGATCCTGGGCAGGCGGCTGGATTACCCGGTGGTCAATCTGGGCTTCGGCGGGAACGGGATGATGGAGCCGGAGGTGGTGCGGTACATGACGGAGCTCGATGCCGCGCTGTTCATCATCGACTGCCTGCCGAACATGTCTCCGCAGCTGGTGGCGGACAACATGCCCGGGTTGGTCTCCACGTTCCGGGAGGCCCGGCCCGATACCCCGATCCTGTTCGTGGGGAACAGGCTGTTCGGCGACGCGGCCTTCATTCCCTCCCGCCGGAAGGGACAGGAAGCGACCTCGTCGGTACAGCGGGATATCCTGGAGGAATTGCAGAGCGAAAGAGTTCCCGGCTTGTACCTGCTGCCGGCACAGAACTTCTTCGGCGAGGATTTCGAGGGGACGGCGGACGGATCACATCCTTCAGATCTGGGGTCCCTGCGCATGGCGGACGCCCTCGATCCCGTTGTGCGGGACATACTGGAGGATCACGTCTAGGAAGAAACGCTCGCTTCGGAAACGGAGGCGACATTTCGGGAGGAATATGGTATCGTGAAAATGGCACTTCGTTGGCAGTATTGGCTCTTCAAGGAAGGGGTAGATACCGATGGCGGAGAAGAAGCGTTACGCACAGGTAGGGCTCGGCGGCAGGTCCCGGATGTACACGGAGTCCATCCAGGAGAAGCACGCGGACAAGGCCGTGCTGGTGGGATTCTGTGATATCAATGAAGGCCGGCTGGAGCTGGCCCGGAAGCGCGCGAAGGAGGAGGCCGGTCTCGACGTTCCGGTGTACTATTCCGACGACTTCGACAGGATGGTCGAGGAGACGAAGCCGGACGCCGTGATAGTCACCACGAAGGATAGCTTCCACGACACGTATATCGTCCGGGCGATGGAACTGGGGTGCGACGCGATTACTGAAAAGCCGATGACGATAGACGCCCAGCGCTGCAGGAAGATTCTCGAGACGAAGAAGAAGACCGGCAGAAACTGCACCGTCACGTTCAATTACCGCTACTCCCCGCCGCGGACCCAGGTGAAGGACCTTCTGATGTCGGGGGTGATAGGAGAGGTTCTCTCTGTGGAATTCAGCTGGGTGCTCAACGTCCGGCACGGAGCGGACTACTACCGGCGGTGGCACCGGAACAAGGAGAACTCGGGCGGGCTGATGGTGCACAAGGCGACGCATCACTTCGACCTGGTCAACTGGTGGCTGGGGACGGTGCCCGAGACGGTGCAGGCTTCCGGCCACCGGCGTTTCTATGTCCCTGAGACGGCGGAGCGGTACGGCCTGACGAAGCGGACCGAGCGCTGTCACGATTGCCCGGAGGCCGAGAGATGCAGGTTTCGCCTGAACATGAAGGGCAACGAGGGGCTGAGGACGATGTACCTTGACTGTGAAGAGCACGACGGCTACTTCCGTGACCGGTGCGTCTTCAGCGGCGACATAGATATAGAAGACTCCATGAATCTGGTCGTCACCTACGCGAACGGCGCCAAGATGGCGTACGCGCTCAACTCCTTCAGCCCGTGGGAGGGGTATTTCATATGCTTCAGCGGGACGAAGGGGCGGCTCGAGCACAAGTGTCAGGAGACGGTGTACATAAGCGGGGACGGCTCGGTACCCGGCGAGCTGAAGAAGGAAGGTACCTGGACGAGGATCTACCCGCACTGGAAGCCCGCCTACGGTGTCGAGATCGCCCGGGCGGAGGGAGGCCACGGCGGGGCCGATCCGGTGATGCTCGATTACATATTCGATCCGGACGGCCAGCCGGAGGACAAGTACCTGCGCGCGGCGGACCAGCGCTCCGGCGCGTACTCGATCCTGGTCGGCGCGGCGGCGAATATCTCCATGGCCGAGGGACGGATGGTGCGGATAGACGAACTGGTACGGGACATAGGCATGCCGGACTACCCGCCCATGCCGGGGACGAACGAGCCGCTTCCGATGCCCGCCGAAGAGAAGTAGGCGGCTTCGCCGGGCGCCCGATCGCATAGATGAACGACCAGCCGGCAGCGGACCAGTCCCAGGTAATCTCGGAGCTCTCCCGGGAGCTGTCGCTCTTCCACATCACGATGATGGGGCTGGGCATGATGATCGGCGCCGGGGTGTTCCTGGGTGTCGGGAACTCCATCCTCCACGCCGGTCCCGGCGGGGTGATCCTCACGTTCGCCTTGAACGGCCTGCTGGCGCTTTTTACCGCGATGTCGTACGCGGAACTCAGTTCCGCCATCCCGCGGGCCGGCGGGGCGTACAACTTCGCGCGCATCGGGTTCGGACGGGGGCCCAGCTTCCTCGCCGGCTGGATGGAATGGTTCGCTTCCAGCGTCGCGGGCAGCATGTACGCGCTGACCTTTGCCATATACACCGTCAGGTACCTGCAGTTTCTGGGCCTCTTCTCCCTGACGGAGCCGCAGCTTCACCTGGTGGAGAAGGTGGTCGCCGTCGTCGTCGCCTGCGCGTTCCTCTACACAAACTACCGGGGCGCGTCGGAGACGGGGAAGATAGGCGCGTTCTTCACCGCGGGGCAGACACTGTTCCTGGTGTTCATAGGGGTGATGGGAATCATCGTGGCGATACGAGACCCGGAGCGGCTGCAGAACTTCAGGGTGTTCCTGCCGAACGGCTGGCCGAAGCTGCTTCTCACCATGGGCTTCACCTATGTCGCGTTCGAGGGATTCGAGGTGATCGCCCAGGCGGGCGACGAGGCGATAGACCCCCGGCGCAACCTGCCCAAGGCGATGCTGTATTCGGTGTTCATCGTCACCCTCACGTACGTTGCCGTCGCGTTCGCCACCGTGGTGGCGGTGAAGGCCGGCGATCCCGACCTGGGCGGGGCGGTGCCCTGGAAATGGATAGGCAGTTTCGGGGAGAGGGGCTTCGGCGAGGCGGTCGGACGACTGATGCCTGCCGCCAACCTGCTCCTGACACTTGCCGTGATATTCGCTTCGACCTCGGCCTTGAACGCAACGGTGTACTCGGCGACCAGAGCGTCCTACGCGCTGGGCCGGGACCGGATGCTCCCGGAATTCTTCTCCAGGATATCCGTCAAACGAAAGACGCCGTGGATCGCGCTGGCGTTCACCGGCGTGATCGTGCTCGTCGTCGCGACATTCCTTCCCACGATGGACGTCGCCTCCAGCGCGAGCATCATGTTCCTGTTCCTCTTCTTCCTCGTGAACGTATGCGTGATAAAGATCCGGCTGAACATGGGTGACGAGCTGACCTACGGGTTCCTGATGCCGTTCTTCCCGGTATTTCCGATCATCGCGCTGATATGCCAGGCGGCGCTCGCCGTCTGGCTGGTGCACATGAGCCCGATCGCGTGGGTCGTCGCACCGGCATGGATACTGAGCGGCGTAGCGGTCTACTACCTCTACTCCAGGTCGAGAGCGATTCCGACGGAGGACGAGATACTGGTGCTCGAGGAGGCCAGGGAACCCGGTGCGGCGGGAGAGGGGAAGCGGGTGATGGTCGCGGTGGCGAACCCGAAGAACGCAGTGGAGCTGGTGCGGGGAGCGCACCGGATCTGCCGGGCCAGGGGCGCGACCTCGGCCGAGCTGCTCCATATGGTCCGCGTGCCGGCGCAGGTGCCTCTGAGCGACGCGGAGAAGTACATGTCCGAGGGGCGGGAGAGTATCGTGGAGGCGGGCCTCTATCTCGCGCCGCTCTTTCCGGTGAACACCACGCTCCGGTACTGCCGCAACGTCGCGCGGGGCATCATCAGCGCGGTGCGGGAGAAGGGTATCAGTATGCTCATCATGGGCTGGCACGGCGGCGCCCGTACCGGCGCGTTCGCGTTGGGGAGCACGGTGGACCCGGTGATCGAGCGCTCGCCGTGCGACGTCGTCATCATGAAGGACTGCGGCAACAGGAAGTTCGAGCGGGTGCTCGTCCCGGTCGCGGGAGGACCCAACGCCCGGCTCGCCCTGGAGATCGCCGCAATGATGGCGGAAAAGGATGGTGGGGCGGTGGACGTGCTTAGCGTCGTGGACGGGGGAAGGACGTTCGACGTCGAGCAGTTCGTGAGCGGACAGGTCGAGCGGCTCGGTCTTCCGGAGGGTGTCGTCACCGCGAAGACGATCGAATCTCACGGGGTGGTCAGCTCCATCCTGGACGAGGCGGAGGGATACGACCTGATGGTAATCGGCTGTACCCGCGAGCCGGTTCTTCGTAGAATGGTGAGACATTCGATACCGGACACGCTGGCCCGGCTGTGCAATAAGCCGGTGATAATGGTGCGGTCGTCCGGCGGTATACGATCCTGGCTCAGGAGGTGGATTTAGCTCTCGATCGCCTTGAGCGCCTTCTCCAGTTCCTCGTGAAGCTCCTTCTGGAGCTTCTTCAGCGCTTCGTTGACCTCCGGCTTCTTGGCGGTTTCGATCTTGAGGGACTGGAGCTTCTTCAGCGCGGGAACGGCCTCCCTGGAGTCCGGACCGATCGCGCCCAGCGCTTTCACTACCTTTATCAGTGCGCCGACGTCCGCCGGCTCCCACGTTTTCACCTTGCCTCGGGCCAGCTTGTGCAGGAAAGGAACGGCGGGCTTGCCCTTCGCCCCGAACGATCCGAGCGCGTCCAGTCCCGCCATCCAGCAGGCCTTGACGGGGAAATCACCCATCTGCCACTTGCCCCGCGCCTCCATCGCGTCGATCATGTTCGGGATGACATTTTCGTGTACCAGTCCGATCCTGGCTATCGCCTCGAAGACGGTCGGGTCACACACGCTGTTGGAGTGAGTGCTCTCCGCATGCATGTTCGCGATCAGCCGGTCGATGTGTTCCCTGGCGAGTGTCCCCATCCGGCCGCACGTCCACGCCGCCTCCCGGCGCACGCCGAAACAGGTCGGAATAGGTTCGGTCAGGGGCGGTGTCAGGTGAACGATGCAGGCCTTCGCGGCCGGGCCGATCATCCCGCAGGCCCGGACGGACTCCCGGCGCACGTCCTGGTACTTGTCGGTGAAGCGGGGGATGAGTGCCTTGACCACGCCGTCCACCTCGGGTGACGAATTGGCGTTCCTCAGTATCTGCCCGAGTGCCTTCGCGGACGCCGCCCGGTTTCTCTCGAACTGCGTCCCTTCCAGGAGGGGCAGGAGCTGGGGCACCGCCGCGCGCGCCGCCGGGCCGTACTCGCCCAGTATCTGCGCTGCCGGCAGACGGGTGTTCTCCCTGGCGTCGCCGAGCAGAGGAATAAGCTCGGGAACGATCTTCGGAACCTGCTCCGCGGTCGCCTCCGTCAATGCCCGGGAGGCCCGCAGCTGCAGGCCGCGGTTCTCTCCCTTCATGTCCTTCATCCACCGGGAGAGCGGCTTGCCCTTGATAACGATCTCGTCCTCTCCGAACGCCGCCGCGCACGCGAGCGCCGCGATTGCGAAGACCGCCAGTCGCACGGCATATCCGGTTCTCGAAACTGGTGCAGAGGTCACTGGATACCTCCTTTCTCCGGGGGTCTGACCAGCAGAATCCTTCTCTTCTGCTCGTGAAGCATGAAGAGACGTCCGTTCTTGTCGCCGGCGTAGATGTCCAGATCGACGTCCTTCCGACGTTTGTGGGAGGAGCGCACCTTCCCCGTCCCGGCGTCCACCTCGAGCAGAATCCCGCCCTGGCGCACCCACAGCGCCCCATCCAGATACGCCACGCCGAAGGACAGCGGATATTCGAAACGAATGGTCTTGAGCGTCGCCCCGTCTTCCGGGTCCGTCTTGGTCAATATGCAGTATCTGTCGTAGTGGAGAGCGATCCACAGAAAGCCGTCTCCGAATGCCATGCCCCTGCATCTCTTGGCTTCCGTGTAGGGCGTCTCCCAGGCCAGCTCTCCCGTCGCGATATCCAGGACGAAGAGCCGGGCACGCGGGGTGTCCATGCCGTATATGTGCGTGCCGCTGGAGGCGGCGTAATCCAGCCGCTCACACTTTCCCTTCAGGTCGATCTTCCCGAGAACGCAGCCGTCGCCGGGATCCAGCCGGTAGAGCTGCCATGTTCTGCGGCAGCAGACCCACAGATTCGTTCCGTCGAACGTCATCCTGCCGGGCTCGATGATCTCCGGGGGCAGAGAGAACAGACGGGCTATCCTGTCGTCGAGCCGCGATACCTCCATCGGCTCCGTCTCGGCGATGACGGCATAATGGCCGTCGGCGACGTCGATGCTCTTCCCGTCAGACCGGCGGCTCGCCCGGACGACACCCTTTCGCACCTCCAACTGAGTCGAATCCTCGGTGACCGCTACGCCGAAGACGGTGCTGACGACGCGGATCTCCGCGTGCGGAGTGATGACCGACATCGCCGCGTCCTTCGGCTGAGGAGCAACGACCGCGTCGATCCTTCCCCTCGCGATACGCAGTCCCTTTCCGCTCTCGATCTCGACTCCCGCATCACCTCCCACACGCACCTCTGTCTCCTCGCCGGCATAGGAGAAGACCATGTTCTGATCCCTCTTCGTTTCGATGCGGTCTCCGAGCCGGAGATCGAATCCGACCGCGGCGCGCATCCGCGCGTCCCCGCGCACGACCGCGACGCCGGGCGTCACCTCGGCGACGCGCGCGATCGTCCGCCCGGCGGACCAATACGTGTTGTAGACAACCGAGCCGACCACGAGCATCAGGCACGCGGCGAGGAACGCAATCCTTCCCCAGAGGTGTATCGTCCAGGCCTTCTCCCGGTGGACCGGCGGACGGTCCCTCAGGTTGTCCATGACGCGCGACTCGAACGTGGAGCCGTCCCGGTCCCCGCCTATCGCGACGGTCACCACCCGGGAGAGTTCCTCACAGCTTCCGTCCGGATGAAACGCGCCGTGCAGCAGCCCCTTCATCCGGAGCGCCTTCGCGAACTCCAGGGAGAACTCGCTGTCCGTCTTAAGCAGCTCCACGAGCGATTTCGCGCGCGCTTCCCGGATGGAACCGTCCAGGTATTCTTCAATGAGCAGTTTTCTGTCCCGGTCCATCCCTCACCGAGTCCTTTCTATGCAGGTCTCGAGCTGCTTCCGGCCCCGGAACAGCAGCGAACTCACCGCGGAGACGGAGGTGTCCATCCGTCCGGCGATCTCGTTCACCCGGGTCTTTTCGAAGTACCGGCCGTGAACGACTTCCCTGAGCCGGTCGGGGAGCTCCTCCAGGCACTTGCGGAGCTTCTCCACCAGGGCGGAATCCATGTCATCCAGCACCTCCGGATTCTCCGACAGGCAGACCGCCACCGCCTCTCTTCTGTACCGCTCCAGCAGGTTTCTCTGCCGGCTTGCGTGCCGGAGATGCATCCTGTACTTGTTGTTCGCGATGCCCCTGAGCCACGCCCCCAGGTTCGCGTCCCGATCGAATGTCCCGAGGCTTTCGTAGGCGGCGATGAACGTTTCCTGAGCGAGGTCGTCCACGACGGACGGGTCGTCCGTGCGCGCGGCAAGGAAGGCGCGGATTCCCTGCCCGTATTCCGCGACTATCCCGCGAAACGCCTCCTTGTCGCCGTTCAGCACCTTCTCTACCGTTTCTCTCGACACCACAAGTCACTTCCTGATAACCGGCGCGGTTTCCGTTGCATGGTACTCGAGCTTCAGGACGGTAATCCGCTCCCCCCGGTCCGAGAAGCCGAGGTAATCGTCCGTCGCCCCGACGAATCGCCCCGCCACCATCGTGATGTCCTCCCGCTTCCCCGTCGTCCCCGGGCACTCGTCGATATTGCCGTAACGGCCGAAGTGCATGATCAGGTTGCCGTTCGTGTCCAGGACGGCGAAGGAGTTCCGGTATATCTCCGGGACGTACGAGCGCTTGTACCAGTCGGTGTAGCTCCGGTGGGTGGGGCACTTGCAGCTGATCTTTATCATGGGGGACGCGCCGGCGTACAGCCATTCGGCGCCTTCAGCCCAGACCAGTCCTCCGCTTTCCGGGCCCGTCAGATCCGGCGGACGCTTCGGCGTGTCGTCGCCCATGGGAACCGGTGCCTTGTTCGTGAGGAAGCGGACTCCTTTCGGCGCGGTCTTACAGAACGTGCCCGTCCACGGGCTGAGACGCTTGTCGGGAGACCCGATAATGCCGCCCTTCCCGGCCAGAAACGGTTTTCCGTCGAACAGCCGGGTGCTGTTGACCGCGAAGTACAGCTTGCCGTCCTCGTCGATCTGCACCGTGTTCAGGAGACGGCCGGGGATAGCGGCGCACTCGTCGCGCAATTCCCCGCTGCGTTCGAAGGTGAATACGGTGGCGCCGGTCAGCCGGACTCCGGGCCGCCGCCGGATGGAGTAGATCATTTCCCCCTTCTTCTGCCGCTGCAGCATCTCCCGCATTACCGCCTTGTACGCGTCCCCCTTGCCGCCGGTCCCGAATTTGTGGTCCTTGAACTCGTCACCCATCTTCGGCATGTAGCTTATGTTGCAGTTCTCCGCGATGTCTCCCCGCATGTTCACGCCGAGGCCGTCCTGGAAGAAACACGCGCCCGGTTGGTCCTTGACCGGCAGAAGTCCCAGCCACCCCGACCCGATCAGCTGCTCCCACTCGCTGTTGAGGTGCTCGAAGCCCCCCTTGGGTTCTCTCTGCAGGCCGTAATCGTAGGGCACCTCCCTGTAGACCTTTTTCAGGAAGCCGTCACGCTTGCCGGCGCGCTCTCTCTTTCTCGGGTAGTGTCCGAAATTATCCGGATCGAAGCGTCCGACGCCCGGAACGTTGAACCCCGGGCTGAAATGCGCGTGCAGATAGCCGCGCTTGTCGAAAGCGATGTCGTCCACCGCGCCGTGGAATATCACCTCACCGATAAACGCGCCGGTTTTCAGATCGAACATGATGCGCGAGCTGCTGCCGGAATGCTGGATGTCGCGATAGTAGAGCACGCCCCGGACGGGATCGCAGTCTATCTTGCCTCCCATCGGGCCCATGCCGGACCAGCCGCCGAACCAGGACTCCCCGCCGTCACGCCTGTGGGACTCCTCGAAATCCTCGATCAGCCGCAGCGTGTTCCCGTCTTCCTCGTAGATCCTCACTCCGCGCGCCGCGCTCAGGATACCGGCGGTGCCCATCCCCCTGTTTCCGGCGCCCGCGGCCCAGAGACGCGGCTTCGCGGTCCAGCTGTCCATCGCCCAGATATCCGCTCTGAATTCGTCCACGTGGTACGCTTCCCGCGGGTCCTCGAACGAGACGAACCTGGTCAGGCAGGGGACGCTCTTGCCGGACCTTCGAACGAAGTGCAGCACGTAGATGCCGCCCGTCTTCTTTGGCGTCAGCACGAGCATCGGTCGGTCCACGGGTATGGTCTTCAGGTACTTCCCGTCCGCCGAGAATATCTGTATCCGGTTGTTGTTCCGGTCGGCGACGTACACCCGCCCGGCCGCGTCCACGTCCACGCAGACCGGGTCCGAGAACTGGTCGTTCCCCCTGCCCAGCTTCTTCGGTCCGCCCGCGAAGACCGTCGTCGGGTCGCTGCCTTCCGTCCCGCAGACCAGGACCACCGGCGGGGCCGGCGGGGACTCGTTCTTCCCGAGCAGGTTCGTGATGTAGATACTTTTGCCGTCCGGAGAAGCGGCGAGCCGCGGGAACCCGTGACTCTGGTGCCTGCCGTTTATGGCCGCGAAGTCGCGGCCGGCGATCCCTTTCTCGTCGGTGGTGCCGTCCGTGTAGATGTAATGGAGCAGGGACTTCGGGGTGTTTCTCCGCACGCCCGGGTTGGTGAAGAACAGACGCCGGCCGAGAAGTACCGGGTGGATATCGCCGAACACCTTGCCGTTCATGGCCGGAAGCATGAACGCATCGCCGGCTACGGAGCCGTGCAGATCGCGGGCGTGGAGCGTCCATTTTCCGGGCTCGTATTCTATTGAACACATGCCCTTGTAACTCTCCAGCGGCCGGTCGCCCCGCGGGGGAAATACCTCCGCCACATACTTCCCGTCGTGGTCGAACTTGCGTACGGTCACGCCGCCGTGGGACCCGGTCCCCTTGACGAACAGAAACACCCCCTCCTCGCCCGCGGCGATGCCGCCGACGAATCCCGGGAGGTTCTTCGGGTTGGTGTCACCGAGCCGCTTGTCGAATACCGGTTTCAGTCCCAGCATCACCTTCACCCGCAGTCCGCCCGGTTCCTTCACGTACACGCCGAGATCGTCCTTTCCGTCCCAGATCACCGTCTGCTTCAGCGAGTCTTTCTGGAACGGTGCCGGCGAGTTCGATCCCAGCACACCGGATCCCAGGTGCCGCATCACGATGTCCTTCTCGTCCACGATGCCCACTGCCGCGTCACAATTGCCCTTGACCGCGAACGTGACCTCGTACTTGTCCTTGCCGACCAGCTTGACCGCCGGTTTCTGCGTGAACTCGAACACGCTCTCCCGCTCCGTGCAGGGAGCCGAGTACGGTTTCGGGAAATCGTCGGCCCGCAGCCCCAGGACGCCCGCCGTCACGCACCATACGCATGCGGCCAATACCGCGTTCTTTCTCGTATACATAACGTTCCTCCCTTTCTACTGCCTATCTGTTTCTGTCCCAGGACCCCGGGAAGCCGGAGATGGGCTGGAGGCCCTTGGTATAGTCGCCCGAGTCGATGAACTCCCAGCCGTACGGCGCGTAGGTATTTCCCTCCCGCTTGAACTGCCAGCCGAACTCCGCGTTCACCGCGGCCGTTCCCAGAAGGGCCGTTTCCATCCACGCGCCCTCGTCCACGTGTCCGTCCAGATGCAGGACGTTGAATCTCCATCCCTCGGGCACCGTTTCCGTGAGCCCGAAGTGGCTGGAGTAATCGCGCGTGATAGTGCTGCACCCCGCGCATATGGAATTCGTCTTCGTCGGCCGGACGCACGCCGCGACCCACGTGGAAGGAAGATGCGACGCCTTCATGTCGCGGCTCTTCGTGGCCTCGCGGGCGGGCCACTCGAAGTCCCTGGCGCTTTCCGAGGGGAGGGAGTGAATGCCGTACGCGCAGCCCATCGAGTGGATGAAGAACTCGTACCCGGGAGCCATCGTCTTGAAGAATCTCGTGAGTTTGTCCCTTCCCTGAAGCGTGCCGGGGTGTATGATCTGTCCCGTCAATTGGCCCGTCGGATTCGAGTCGTACGTGTAGTAGGTCCACACGGCGTTCTTGCCCCACGGTTTCCATTCCCTGATGACGACAATCGGGTCCCAGAAGATATCCACCGGAAGATACGCCCCGGGCTGTCCGGGACGGCCGAGCCAGTCCGCGCACGTCGAGCCGGCGATACTCTCGTACCAGTTCTGACCGATGTCGCTGCCGCTGATATAGCCCTGTCCCAGGACGCTGCCGGAATAGAGCTTTGCCACCATAGTCGCTATGGGGGGGCCGTCGGCTCCGTTCGACGGAGCGGTCCAGCCGAGCTCGGGAAGATAGGGCATTGTATTGCCCACGTAGTGACCGCCGGGACAGCTCCGGAACGCACCGGTTCGTCTCTGCCCGCGAGGGCCGCGGGGTCCGCCTGTCGTGGACCCGCCGCACGGACTCTCCGCGGTGGGCATCGCGCCTTTGCTGTTGCCGGCAAAGATGAGGCTCCCGATTCCGATCTGCCTCAGGCTGCTCTTGCAGGAGGTGAAGAAGGCGTACTCCCGTGCGCGCGACAGCCCGGGAAGAACGAACGCGGCGAGGAGGGCTATGATGGCTATGACGACGAGGAGCTCGATCAGGGAGAATCCTCTCTCTTTGTCGACATTCCTGTTCATCATCCTGAATATACCCCGATTGCAGTCGAAATCAAGGCGTCCCTGGCGCGGTCCGCCTAGTCGAACGCGTACCACTCCATAGGGTGACGGTTGCGCATGGCGTCGTGGCTCATCTTTCGTATCTTCGCGGCGTAGGCCGCGGCCCCGGCGTCCTTCACATCGGCGAGAGAGACCTCGGTCATCATGCCGCGGGTGAACCGGCGGCACTGCGCCATTACCACGTCCTGATACTCGGCGAACCTGGTGATGCCGGTGGACTCTCCGGCGGCCTTGTACTGGTCGGCCTCCACCTGCTTGATCAGTTCGGGCATCTTTGTGCTCCAGGACGCGAGATCTTTCTCGGCCCGCTCGAAAAAGCGGTCGAGCGCGTTCCTGAACGCCTTCGCGGTCGGCTCGATGAGCGCCGCGACCTGCTCCAGCTTCTCGGTTCCCTTCCCCTCCTCGAGAACCTTGGCGAGCTCCCGGCTGTACGCGTCGTACTCCTTCACCCGGCTGTAGACGCCCTGGGTGAAGAGCAGCATGTCCTTCATGCCGTGGAGGAGGTCCTGTTTCTTCTTCTCGTCCAGCTTCTCGCCGTCCTTCAGCTTGCGGACGTCTTTGCTCATGATCGGGTTTATCACCTGATCACGCACGCCGCACGTGGCCGTTTCGAAGTGCATCTTCTCTTTCCCGCCGTGGAAGCGCTTCTTGAGGCCCTCTAGGTCCAGGATGTATTCGCACGGTCCCTGTCCGAGCGTTGCGCGCATGATATCGACGGGCGTAAACACCTCCACCGGCGTTTTCTCCCTTCGATCGAGAGGGTATATCAGCACCCGTTCGTAGATGTTCTCCATCACGTACGGCTCCGGGATGAATTCCTTGCCCTCCTTCTTCGCCTGCTGCTCCAGCTTCTTCTGCTTCTGCTGGTGGCCCCTGATGCCCTGTCGGACCGCTCTGTCGGCGTACATGCAGAGATACGTGTCGGCCTTGTGGAACCATGCCTGATATATGTAATAGGGCCATAGCCCCTGCTGGCAGATCGACGGGTGGTACGGGACGCCCCCTTCCGATTTCCACTTCGCGCCCGCCTCTCCACCGTAGAGGAATGTGTTCGATATGGTCCGCGTGAAGAAGTCGCCGCTTCGCTTGCCTTCCCTGGCCATCGTGTCGCCGCGCCACTTCGCGTCGAAGGGACGCTTCCACTCGATCCCGTGCACCTTCTGGGCCTCCTTCCACCCCGACACGTCGACCTCGTGCCACATCTTCTCGTGTTGGAGCACCGCGACGTGGACCGGCTTTCCGGGAAAGTGTATCCGGCCGGCCTCCACCGTGCGGGAACCGCCCTCGCCCGTAAACCGCAGGCTCA
This sequence comes from uncultured Planctomycetota bacterium, assembly GCA_964389785.1. Lineage (GTDB taxonomy): Bacteria > Planctomycetota > CAYMFW01 > CAYMFW01 > CAYMFW01 > CAYMFW01. Next base: position 31,363 of record CAYMFW010000006.1, on the reverse strand, counting down.
CCTCCGGGTTCTTTCCTTCCGTTCCGTCCTTCTTCCCGAGCGAGAGGGCTCCCTGCCAGACGCACATCACCATCGCGCGCTCGCCCTCCACGAAACCGAGGAGGAAGTTTTCCGCCGGGACCGACACCTGCGCCGACGTGAACCGCCGCGGGTCGTATATCACGTCATTGGCGAAGAAATCGGGAAGCATCGCGTACTTCATGGACGCGCGCACCTTGATCGCGGACGCGTTCTTCCCCGGGGCCGCGGTGACGAACACCCGTCCCGCCCCGAGCGTGATGTCCGCCTCCGCGGAGCCCGCCGTGACGTGGAGCACTCCCTCGTTTCCCTCGAGTTTCCCGACCTTCGCCTCGCCGATCGCGGCCGCGGCGCCGTCCGCGCCCACCAGGACGAGCGTCACCTTCGTCGGGTTCTCGTTCTTGGTTTCCACCGTCACCCCGTCCGTTCCCGGCACCGCGGAGACGACCAGGTGCTTGTTCTCTATCGCCGCGCCCTTCGGGATCTCCCGGGCCTTCACCCGGGCTCCGTTCGCCGTGCAGCAGAGGAGCCCGAACGCGACCGTCAGCAGTCCGATAGTCTTTCTCATACTGTTCTCCTCACTTGTTCTCGTCGAACGGACGGGGGAACCCGGGAATCGGCTCCAGTCCTTGCTTCCAATCGGTGCCGAAGACGCTCCTGAACTGCCAGCCGTAGACGGAATCGAGGTTCTGGTCGCTGTATCGTTCGAAGAACCAGTTATCGCATTCCGGAAGGTACTCTCCCCAGAGTTCGTCGTCAACGTGACCGTCCAGATGAAGCACGTTGAACCTGTAGGAGCCGGGTATCGTGCTGCGGTAACTGAAGTGGCCCGGGAAATCGCGCGCGAGGCCCTGGTGTGTCCGGAGCGGGCGCGGGCAGGACGCGACCCATGCCGAGGGTCTGTGATACGCATTCATGTTCCTGCTGTTCGTCGCATACCGGTACGGCTGTTCGAACTTCGCCCTGGCTCCCCAGTCGGTACCCCATGACGGTAGCGTGCAGTCGTGCACGTTTCCCGCGCACCCGAGACGGAATAGGTGAAAAACTCGTAGCCGAACAAGCCCTTGCGCCTGGTGAGGGCGTCCCTTCCGACCTCGGTGCCCGGATGCATCACCTTGCCCTGGTACTCGACCGGGTCATAGGGGTAGAACGTCCAGGGAGTGTCCCTTCCCCACGGCTGCCAGTCCCGTGCGACGGTAATCGGGTCCCAGAGGACCTCTACCGGCAGGTAGGTCCCCGGCCGGCGGGGATGGCCGGTCCACTCTCCCGTGGTGGACCCGCTTATGTCCTCCTCCCAGTTCTGTCCGATCCCGATCAGTGTTTCGTTGTAGGTCGGTCCGGACCTGGTGTAGAGATCCGCCAGTATAGTGCTCCCCTTCTGGTTGCCCTTCGAGGACCCCCAGGTCGGATGCGCCAGGCCGAGCATCCCCAGGGTCGGGTGCAGGTCCAGCCAGTGTCCTACGTACTTCACTCCCATTACTCCGATACGGCGCGCGGCCGCGGAAGGACCGGTCACTCCCGAATCGCCGCCGCAGCAGGGGGCCTGCCCCAGAGGCATTCTGCCCCGGTGGTCCGCGGCGAAGGTCAGGAATCCCAGGCCGATCTGATGCGTGCTGCTCTTACAGCTGGTGAAGTAGGCGTATTCCCGCGCGCGGGCGAGGCCCGGGAGCACGAGCGCGGCGAGCAGCGCGACCACCGCGATTACCACCAGAAGCTCTATGAGGGAGAAGCCCCTCATATCGACACAACTGTAATGCTGCCCATAGGATATCTTCGCATCGTGCATCTCCTTCTTTCGCAGGGACCTCGAGATTCAGGTGTGTCGCCCTCTATCATTGATTTGCAGCCCACCGGCGAATCTCGCACGAATCCTCACGGAAAATGAACTTTTTTTCGATTGAACTCGCCTGCCGCCGGAGGTAGAGTTACTGGCTGTGCAAACCCTCCTCCCGTGTGCAGAAAGGACATGACATGATCGGCTTTCACATCGATATGAACGTGGCGCAGTTCAGGGGCGAGTATTTGGAGAAATGGCTGCAGGACCTGGCGCTGAAGGGATACGACACCATCCTCTGGGAGGTGGAGAACAACGTGACGTGGGAGACCTGCCCTGAGTGCGTGTCGCCCGACGCGTTCTCGAAGAAGGAATTCAAGCGCATCCTCGCGCTGTGCCGCAACCTGGGGATGGAGCCGGTACCGCTCCTTCAGACGATCGGGCATTCCGAGTACGTTCTCAAACACCGGAAGTACGCGCACCTTTCCGAGATCGAAGGCGACATAGGCCAGTACTGCCCCCGCAACGAGGAGCTGGTGCCGTTCCTGAAGGAGTGGGAGAAGGAGTACCTGGGCGTCTTCGGCGACGTGCAGTACTTCCATCTCGGCGCGGACGAGGCGTGGCAGCTGGGCAAGTGCGATCGGTGTCGGGAGTACGTGGAGAAGCACTCGCTTTCCGAACTCTACATAGAGCACATGAACGCGGTGTGCGAGCCGGTGATAGATCGCGGCGTCACTCCCATCATATGGGCGGACATGCTGCTGACCCATCCGGAGGCGCTCGAGAAGATGTCGCGGAAGGTGATGCTGTTCGACTGGCGGTACAGCCTGTATCACGGGATGGGGGCCGTGGCGGTCTGGGGCAGGGGGCACTACCTGAAGAAAGACACGCCGCCGGAGGTGATGGACGAGTACGGAAGGTACCTGTATCCGATGGGAGACGAGCGGGGTAGGGAGCCTGACCCGTTCTACACCGCCGACTACCTCGCCGACAACGGCTTCCAGGTCGTCGGGTGCCCCGCGGCCAGCAGCGCGGGCGACACCGTGTTCACCCCGATGAACTGGCTCCACATGATCAACACGTACGACTGGACGCACAAGGGACGTTCGAAAAACCTCCACGGGTCCATGCTCACCAGCTGGACGGTGCGGCTGGTGCCCTGGGAGCTGCAGCTCGCGGCCATAGACCTGCCGGGCTTCGTCTACAAGCACCCGGAGCGGTCCATCGCGTCGTACCAGCGGTTCTTCATGGAAAACCGGTTCGGGGTCGACGACGACGGCTTCTGGCTCGCCTGCGGCCGGCTGGCGAACAAGTGCCTGTTCATGGACGCCCACGACCTCGGGTTCGACAAGGCGTGCCTTCCCCCGCCGGAGGATCAGGTCGAGAAGCGGCTGGCGAAGGTGACGGCGGACGAGCACCTTGACCTGGAGCTCGACACCGCGTCGAAGCGGCTGGACGAGTACCGTCAGGCGAAGGATTTCTTCGAGTCATTCGCCGGCCGGATCGAGAAGGGGCGCGACATCATCGCTCTCTGGGACCTCGCCGCGCGCAACCTGATCAACCGGGCGGAGGCGGATATCTTCCTGCTCAGCCACAAGAAGGCGGAGGTGGAGAAGGGCTCCTGCACGCCCCCGTCGAAGGAGGAGGGCGCCGGGATACTCAAGAGAATGAAGGCGCTCCGCGCGGAGACCACCCGGATGTACTCCGAATCCGTCAAGCCGACCCGCCGCGACGAGATCATCTCCTGGATCTACGACCGCGTCGAAGGGGCGATTTCAAAGTTGACCTAGAGCTGGAAGCGGGACCGGGAGGTTCCTGAGCGGATTCGCGGGGAGACCGACGGGCCGAAGGCCCTTCCTTGGTCGGTCGAGCCGCGCCCTCGGAGGCGCCCCATTTCATTGATGGGCGCCGAGAATGAGCGAAGGTGCCTTCCGGTTCCGCTTACTCGGTTGCCGGCGGCCCCCACCAGTGCGGGTGCTGGTTCGCCGCGCCGTTCCACGTGACGCGGACGTTCACCCCGTCGGGCGGGAAGCGGCAGACGTACAGCTCCTGCTTCGACCGCACCGTCCAGGATTTCACCCCCTCCTGGGTGTCCGCGTGGACGTACACCAGGTACTTGCCGCACGGCGAGAAGTCCGGGAAGTAGTTGACGCTCTTGTCGGGCCAGCCGAGCTTCATCTTCTCGGCCCGGCCGAGCTTCGTTGACGGGTCGAACTTCGCGTAACACAGCCAGCTGCCGAGACACGAATATGTGTCTATCACCCAGGTGATGTACTGCGTCTTCGGGCCGAACTCGGTGTTACATACGTGCCCGTTCACCGCCCGGTATATCTTCGCCTCCGGCGCGAGACCCGTCTGGTTCTCGTCGAGCGGCCAGACGAGCACCGGTCCGTTGGAGGTCAGGAGCCATTTCCCGTCCGGCGAGAACGCCGGCATGCACTGGCCCTTGCCCTTGACGCCGGATATCTGGAACACCTTCTCGGTGCGCTTTTCAAGGTCCAGCACGGCAGGAGCGTAGAACGGCCGGGTATCGGTGTGGTACGCGACCGCCTTGCCGTTCGCGGACCAGTGGGGCGCGCCGCCGGCCGCGACGCGCTCGGCGCCCGTCCCGTCAGTATTGATGATCCATATAAAGGCCTTCTTCTTCGGGTTGGCGCGCCTGTTCTTCTTCACCTGGTTGATCAGATTCTCGGACTCGTCGAAGGGAAGCTTCTTTATGTCTTCCGCGGTCACCGTCTCCTCGCGGCCGAAGACGACCCTCTTGCCGTCCGGGGAGAGGTGAGGATAGTTGCCGCCCGCGTCGCCCTTGGTCACCTGAACCACGCCGGAGCCGTCGGGGCACATGACGTATATCTGCTGTTTTCCGGTCGCGTTGGCATTGAACACGATCTTCTGGTCCGTTTTGGCCAGCTCCGCCAGCTCGGCGCGAAGCTTCTTTTGCTCCGGCGTCTCCGCCTCGAGCAGCTTCACCTTCTCCTCGTCGGAGACCGGCACGATCTTCGGGGGCTCCGGCTCCTTCTTCTCCTCCGCCCGCAGTGCCGCGGGAACCAGCAGGGACAGTGCCAGGACAACCGCCAGTTTCCTCATGGGACCTCCTTTCCTCACGAAGTGATTTCACGTGAATGACTTTCAGACTGTGCCGGCAGTCTATCGCATTTCTCCCGGCCGTACAAGAATTCGTCTCCACTTGACAGTTTCGGGCCTTGTCTGTATGCTCGGAAGCTTCGGCTTGCAGAGTCTTTCACGCGAATGGAGAGGAGGCAGGAGCATGGCGGATCTTTTTGAGACCCGGGTAAAGAACTTCCCGGGCGACGACCTGATGTCGTTCAATCTGGCGGCGGTCGCCGAGGCGCTGGACCTTATCCAGAAGCTGAGTGACGAAAACGTGGGCGGCGAGGTGGTGGAATCCCGCCTGGGCGAGTACAAGTCGTGGGACCCGGACGTGTTCAAGGTGGACAAGGACGCCGAGGACGGCTACATCAAGCGCCTGAAAGAGCGTGGTCAGCCGGTCGCGATGCTGTCGGAGGAGGCGGAACGACTGGAGATCGGCACGGAGAGCAAGGAAGCCGAAGCGTTCGTGGTCTCCGACCCATTCGACGGCTCCTACCTGTTCAAGCGCGGCATTCCTGACTTCTGGTACAGCTCGCTCGCGTTCTTCAACCTGGACGGCACCCCGCGGTGCTGTGCGGTGGGTGACGGCGTGCACAAGAACATTGCGTTCGCCAACGCGGACGGCGCGTTCATCTGCAAGCTGAAAGACGATCAGCTGGTGGACCAGTTCAAGCTGAACAAGCAGTACCGCGAGGCGGCCGGACGCGCGGACGTGACGGACCTGTCCATTGCCAGCATCGAATCGTACGCGATGAAGCCGAAGAAGTTTCTCTGTCCGATCGTGGACAATTTCCGCGCGGTTATGGAGCCGTTCAAGTTCTTCTTGCCCAACGGCGGTCCGTACGGCTTCGTGGACGTGGCGGAAGGCAAGATAGACTGCTACTTCGCGCCGAGACAGCCCTTCGTGGACATCTTCTCGGGCATCTACGTCGCGGAGCAGGCGGAGACGGTGGTGACCGACTTCGACGGCAACCCGGTGAAGTTCGAGGATAACGTGCACGGCCTGTACGATGTGGTGGCGTGCACCAACCAGAATCTTCACGATCAGGTGCTGGGCCTGATCGCGAAGTGCAAGTGAGGAGGGAAGCATGGCGGACATAATTTCCCTGAAGAGCGTTCCGAAGGATGAGGTGCCGGCCGAGCTGAAGGTCGAGACGTACTTCGATTTCGGCGCGCACCCGTTCTGGCAGAAGGCGCTGTTCGATCGCGACGATGTGAACTCGGTGTACGGCGCGATCCTGGCGATCGACGATTACGCGAAGGGGTGGCTGAGCGAGAACCTGCCCAAGCTGAAAGACGGCGGAGGCGCGGCGGTCTGCACCGACGACGTCCCGGGCGTCGAGTGCACCGGGCATTTCACCGCGGTGGTGGCCGAGGGCGCTACGTTTCAGCCGGGACGTATCGTCGGCGCGGCCGACAGCGCGGGCGGCACCATCTACGTCGCCAAGGGCGCGTCGGTGGTCGGCTGCAAGCTCTATCTCGACAAGGACATCTACGTCGGCGAGGGAACGGTCATCGAGCCGGGCGTCGGGGTGAAGGGTCCCACTATCATCGGCAAGAACAACGACATACGCCAGGGCGCGTACCTGCGCGGTGACGTCATCACCGGCGACGGCTGCATCCTGCGTGGCGAGCTGAAGAACACGGTGATGCTCGACAAGGCGAACTTCCCGCATCCGTCCTACGTCGGCGATTCGATCTGCGGCTTCATGTCGCACTTCGGCAACCAGGCCACGGCGGCGAACCTCGGCATCTTCGAGGGGCTGCGCGAGGGCGACGAGCGGAAGAACATCGTGGTCAAGGCCGGCGGCAAGTCGTACGACCTCGGCAAGCCCAAGATGGGCATCTGCATGGGCGACTACGCCCAGGTGGGCTGCAACTCGGTATCGGACCCGGGCACGTTCCTGGGGCCGAAGACCATCGTGTACTCGCTCACCCGGATCACCAAGGGTTTCTACGGCCCGAACGAGATCCTGAAGAACAAACCGATGGAGCACGGGGTAATCGAGCGCGCGAAGTTCGAGGAGTAGGAGAAGGCTCGCGATTTCCGGGCATCGCGGGGTGCGGAGTGTCGCTTCGCTCATTCTCGGCGCCCTTTGCGGAATTGGGCGCCTCCGAGGCAAGCTTCGACCGGCCGAGGAAAGGTCCGCCTGTTCGGCGGACAGCCGGTCGAATCTGGAACTCGCTCAGCGACACTCCGTACCCCGCATTACGATGCTCGGACATCATGCGCGCCTGTGTGGAACATGGGTCAGTATGAGAAGGCTGCCCGCACTCTGGAGGAGTGGGATCGGCTCTTAGGAGACGAGCGGGGAGCTCTCTATACCCGGCTCGGAGAGATATACGGCGAGGACCGGCCCGGCCTTCGGGAGAAGGCCGGGCTTCTTCGTAACGCACTCGACGGTTTCGTGAAATCCTTCGGCGCGGAGGGCAAAGTGATACTGGTCCGCTCTGCCGGGCGGGTCAACCTGATGGGCATGCACGTGGACCACCGGGGCGGGTGGGTGCATCCCATCGCAATCCGGGAGGTAGTTACCGTGGCGCGCGCCCGCGCCGACGACCGGGTGGTCACCTGCAACGCGGAAGCCGAGCGCTTTCCCCGCCGCGAGTTCTCCATCGCCGAAGAGCTTCCCGCCGAGTCGATTCCCGACTGGGACCTGTGGACCCAGGAGGCGCTGAAGGAGCGGGTGAAGCGGGGAGAGGCCGGCGACTGGGTCAGCTACGTGAAGTCCGCCGCGCTGTATCTCCAGGAGACGCGGAAGGACGGCTCCGGCCGGTTCGACCCGGCGCTTCGCGGGATGGACTTCTTCGTGATGGGCAACCTGCCGATCGCGGCCGGGCTCAGCTCGTCGTCGTCCATCGTCGTCGCGGCGCTGGACGCGATGATCTGCATCAACGATCTCTCTCTCTCCGACAGCGAGTACATCGATGCCTGCGCCATCGGCGAGTGGTACGTCGGCACCAGGGGCGGGGCGGGGGACCACGCGGCGATAAAGTTCGCGAAGCGGGGAAGCGTATGCCATATCGGGTCGCACCCCCTCACCACGGAGGTCCTGCCGCTTCCCGAAGGGTACACGATCCTGCTCTGCAACAGCATGGTGGAGGCGAAGAAGACGGAGGGGGCGAAGAACTTCTTCAATAACCGGATCGGCTCGTACACGATCGGCCAGCCGCTCTTGAAGAAGAACTTTCCGGCGCACGCGTCGAAGATCGAGCACCTGCGGGACGTGAATCCCGACACCCTCGGCATGGACGACGCCGCGATATACGAAATGATCAAATCCCTGCCCGAGGTGATGGACCGGACGGCCGCGCTCGAGGCGCTTCCGGAGAGCAGGGGGAACCTGGAGAAGATATTCTCGACGCACGACGAGCCGCCGGGCGGCTACCAGGTGCGGCAGGTGTGCGCGTACGGCATCACCGAATGCCTCCGGAGCCGCATCGCGGGGGACGCGTTGCGGCAAGGCGACCTGGCCGGGTTCGCGGAGACCATCAACGTGTCCCACGACGGCGACAGGGTCTCCCGCTTCGCGAACGGCGTCTCCACCCCGATAGACACCCGGGTGACCGACGAGCTGCTCGACCGGCTCATAGAGGACTGCCGGAGCGGCGATCCGGCCCGGGTCGAGAGAAGCCGGCTCTTCCGACTGCCGGGCGGGTACGCCGGCAGCACGCCGGAAATCGATCAGATTGTGGACACTGCACTTACGGTGCCCGGGGTCGCGGCCGCCGGCCTGGTCGGGGCGGGACTGGGGGGCTGCGCGGTGGTGCTCTGTGAGGATACGAGCGCCCCGGATGTGATACAATGCCTGACCGAAACGTACTACCATCCGAAGGGGCTCGCGCCGGCCGCCGAGGTGATCGATCCGGTCGGCGGCGCCGGCGTTATCGAAGGAGGGTGACATGACAAGAAGAATCCCGTGTCTCGCACTCGCGGCCGTCTTTCTGGCGGCCGGTTTCTTGTGTGCCGGCGACGCCGCCAGGAAGGAAGAAGCGAAAAAGGAAGACGGTAAGAAGGAGGCCCCGAAGAAGAAGCTGGAGTTCTTCTTTCAGGCGAAGCCCGAGGCGATAGACCCGACGCTCCTCAGCAACGCCGCGCGGGCGTCCCTCGCCAAGGCGGTGGAATACCTGAAACACAAGGCGATGTACGAAGAAATCGAGATCGACGGCAAGAAGGAGGAGCAGGAGAAGGAGGAGCGGGAGTGGTGGTTCGTGCCGCCCTGGAAGCAGAAAAAGATCGTCGACTACAAGGAGTACGAGGTGCGGTACAGGGCGGTAAAGGTCAAGGAGCCGATATGGAAGTACAAGTACGAGTACTACGACGACCTGGCGTTCGTCAAGAAGGGTGACTCCACCGACAAGGGCGCCGGCGCTCGCAAGGTGAAGAAGCGCCGGGTGGTCGGCCGGACCAAGGTGGGCGAGCGGGAAGTGACGCACCACGTTCACGACCCGAAGGGCCCCATCGTGAAGACGCACAAGCGGCCGATATACGGTCCGGGAGGCCCGGACCTCGTCCCGCACGGCTTCTACGCCCAGAACGCGATGGGGGTGTACGCGCTCCTCAAGTGCGGCGTCAGCCCCCGCGACCAGGTCATCAATACGGTAATGCGCAACCTGAAGAATTTCATAGACGCGTTCGGGATGCCGGACAAGACCTGGGACCTGGCGTGGCTCGCCGTGGCCTTCTCCAACATGTACCGGGGGATGCCGCAGGGGCTGCCCGGCGAGCTGGCCAACCGTCTGCTGGACGGACAGATCCAGGACGGTAAGGGCCGGGGCATGTGGGGCCCGGTCTGCATAAACACCAAGCTGCTGTCGAAGATGATCGAGTACGAACAGATCCTGTCCACCGAGGTGGCGAAGCGCAAGGCGGACCTGGCGAGCCGTCCGAACAGCAAGATGCGGCAGGAGCTGGTCGCGAAGTACGAGAAGTTCCAGCAGGACCTCAGCAAGCGGTACCTGGAGGTGACCCAGCAGGGGATGCGGTTCCAGGCGGTTACGGACGCGTTTATTCTGAAGAACGAGGAGCTGTTTCCCGAGGAATCGAAGACGACGCACGGCCTTTCCTGGTACATCTATGACCGGACCATCGCGGACCTGGAGCGCACCGCCGTCGCGCTGTTCGCGCTCCGGCAGGCGCAGGAGAACGGCTGTCTGGCGGAGGCGACGTACCGGCTGAAGACCCCGACGGGGGGCTACATCGTGCCGCCGGAGAAGGTGCCGGCGGTGCTCGGACGGGCGGCCGCCGTGATCGCCTCGATGCAGAAGGCGGACGGCACCTGGGACGACGGCAACCTGTTCCAGGAGGAGAAGAATTTCGACAAGCTCCCGATCCAGGAGATAAAGGGGAAGCGCAAGGAATTCCCCGAGTTCCCGTCGCGGCGGACGCTGGTGAGCACCGCGGAAGGCTACGCCGCGCTCGCCAACATCGGGCAGACGATAGGCATGGACAGGTTCCTCAAGAAATACCAGGCGCAGCTCGAAAAGGGCGAGGCCGCCATGCTCAAGGCGGTGGAGGAGTACCTCCGGCGCGCGCCCGAGCCGGTGAGGAAGAAGTGGGAGCGGCCGGCCGTTGAGAACGAGGGCGACGAGGTACCGACCGGGCGTTTCGCGACGCCGTACGACTTCCTGTTCCAGACGCACATCGCCCACCTCTATCGAGGCGGGTACGAGGTGCGCCGACCCGACCTGTGGCGGGGGCTGGCGTACCGGACGCTGGGCCGGCAGAAGACCGACGGGTCCTGGGACGACTACCGCAGCCTGCTCTTCTCGTCGAGCTGGGTGCCTCTGTGGGATCTGCAGTGGAGGGAACGGTACGCGGCCAGGGCGGGAGGAAAGGCGGCGAAGGCGCCCAGGGCCCCGAAGGGCAAGAAGGGGAAGAAGGACAAGGCTGATCCGGTGGAGGCCCAGCTGAGACGGTACTGGGCGAACCTCCGGAGCAGCAGGTACTGGATGGCGAACGAGCCGGTCGTCCGGACGGCGTACGCGATGCTGCTTCTCGCCGAGGGTGTCAGGCCGCCGGTCGCGGGGGTGATCGCGACCTCGGAAGACGTCGAGCCGCCCGAGGTGCTGAAGCAGGCCATTCAGGGCATACTGAGAGACAGGCTGCGGGGCATCTGGGTCAACTACGCACGGGTGGACGACGGTATCTCGCAGGAAGAGCTGAACAAGCTTCCGGTCGTCTTCCTTTCCGGCAGCGGCTCGATGGGAGGGTTCGGGCCGGGGGTCCCCGAGAAGCTGAAGAGCTACGTGGAGAGCGACGGATTCGTGGTCGTCGTCGCGGGCACGGACATGGCGGGCCAGAAATTCATCAATGACGCCAGGGTCCGGCTCGAGTCGCTTCTCGGAGGCAGGATAGAGCAGCTGCCGGAGACCGATCAGGTGCTCTCGACGGTCGCGAAGAAGCCTTCGCTCGACGTGATGCTCATCCAGGGCGGTGACCGGGTGATATGCATGTTCCTTCCCATCCATCCCAGCAAGACCCCGCCGCCGGGCAAGGTGAACATGGAGGGAGCGGCGGCGGTCGTGAAGCGGGTGATCGAGACCAGGTCCGAGGACTGGCTGCTCGACCGCGAGCTGCCCATGAGCCCGGACGCGGAGGGCAAGATCGACGAGATATGGGCGGAAGCGCTGCAGCAGCTGGTGACCCGGGCCGAGATCATCACGAATCCGCCCGAGGTGGTCGAGGAAGCGGTCGAAAAAGAGAAGCCCGCGGAGAAGAAGGAACCCAAGAAGGACGAGGAGCTGGGTGAGATAGAGCTCCCCGCCGAGAAGAAGAAGGCCCCTGCCGCGGACGAGACCTGGTAGCCGGCTCCCGAAAAAATCCGCATTTTCATGTCAGGATCGGAACCCGTGTGCCAAGGATAGAGTAGGAGGAAGACCATATGGGCACAACGTCCGGGAAGAAAGAGCTGTTCGAGGCGATGGTGCGGGAGTATCATGCTGATATCAGAGTACTTGTGGCATGCATCGCCCCCGACAGGAGCGCCGCGGACGACATCGCCCAGGACGTATTCCTGGAGGCCTACAGGTCGATGGACCGCTACGACCCCTCCCGGGACGCGGGACGGTGGCTGCGGGGTATCGCCAGAAACCTGGCGAGGAACGCCTGGAGACAGCGCCGGCGGCGTCCGGAGGGTGACCCGGACATCCTCGCCGCGAGGCTGGCCGACGTGGCCGAGCGTAACCTGACGGCGTACAGGGAAACGAACCGGTTCGACACTCTGCTCGAGCATCTCCGGGGGTGTCTCGAGAAGCTCAAGCCCGCGAGCCGCAGAATTCTCGAAAGCTTCTATATGGACGGATACTCCGGGCCGGAGATCAGCAGCCGGACCGGCATGGTTCTCGACGCGGTACACAAGTCCCTCCAGCGGTCTCGGGAAATGCTCGGCGCCTGCATCCAGAAACGGGCCGGGGAGGCAGAGCTGTGAGCACGTCCATTCCTCGTCTCAAGGAGCTGGCGACCCGGTTTCTCCACGACGAGCTCGAAGCGGAGGAACGCGACGAGCTGGCGGGCATCCTCGAGGCGAATCCTCGTCTCGGAGACTGGTTCTTTCTGATGGCAGCGGTGGATTCGGGGTGCCGCCGAGTCATGGACCCCACGGCCGACGACGAGCGGTTTGTAGAGACGGTCGTCACCCGACTGGATACCGGTAAGCTGTCCGCCACCCAATTCCTGAAGAGCGTAAAGAGCAGACAGAAGGCGCGGGCGGCGAGGCCCCGGATGCTACGCTGGCTGCTGCCCGTTGCCGCGGCGGCCGCCGCACTGGTGATCGTGACCGTCGGGAACTTCTTCAGGACTCCCGTGCCGGAGGCGCCGGTGCCCGCGGCGCTGGCCGGTCTGCTCGAGAAGGCCTCCACGTCAAAGACCATATCGGATCTGAAGGCGATGCATCCGGAGGTGAAGGCCGCGTACGAGAAGGAGATTGCCCGCGGGGACGACTGCAACCGGCCGGCGCTGGTATACCTCGGGCTCTCGAGCGGCATCACCGGGAATCCGAAGGAGGACCGGCAGGCGGAGGACCTCCGCTTCGCGCTGGGACTCGCCGCGGACGCTCGTCCGCGTGAGAGCCGGGCCGCGTTCCGTTTCGAGGGGATGCGGACGGCCGAGGCGGACGTGGCGCCCGCGGCCGGAGCCGGGAAGGCATTCGGGGAGCGCTATGCCGCAGCGCGGAAGGCCGCGGAGGAACGACGCTACGGCGTCTGGAACAACAGGCTGGGCGAGCTGTCGTCGGGCGACGAAGCCGTCAGTCGTGCGCTCCTGCTCGAGCTGGCGTACGTGACGCTCTACGAACGGGGGCTGGCGCGTGAGGCGCAGGCATACGTGAGGGTGTACCGCGGGGGAGCGGCGGCGGAGTACCTGCGCGACATGCTCGGTCCCGTTATCGAGCGGGAGGTCTGCGAGGAGGAGCGCCTGGAAAAGGCGATCGATTTTCGCGGCCTCCGGTCCGGACCCCCGGGTGTCATCAAGGCGCGCAGAGACGGCTCCGGCCCGGGATGCTGGATCGTCGAGCAGCCGAAGACGGGCGGCGTCAAGGCGCAGTGCGTATTCAGCGGACCCTCCTTCCAGCAGGCGGTATTCACCTGCCAGGTCGAGCTCCTCGAGCCGGCCGATCCCAAATGGATCGAAGAGTACGTGTGGGGAAGCGGTGCCGGGTTCCTCAACAAGAAAGGATTGTCCTCCTTCGTGATCAGCGTCGGGCCAGGGCACTATCGCGGGTATGATCTCGCGGCGCGCCGGTTCTGGGTTCGCACGCACATGAGGTCTATCGGGGAGGGATTCTGGAGGATGTCCCTGCTGTTCTGCGTCGAAGGGGAACAGCCGTGGGGGTTTCGCAGAATGACCGGTGATGAGCTTCAGGCGTGGTACGTGCGCGCCAGGAGCGAAGGTAAAATGGTGGGCTCGGGAGCAGAGCGGCTCAAGAACCTGCCGGATCGTATGAATCTGGTACTCTGGACTGCCATGGCGATGCGGTGCCGGTCTCTGGGACTGCAGGTGGTGAAGGAATAGCGGGAACGAAACGGCCCGCCGCCTCAGCTTGGCGGCAGGAGCGGCGGGCCGGATCCATGAACGCAAAGGAGATGAGCCATGAGTAATGACTATCCCTCTCTACGATCTCACTCGTATTCTACCCCGGAGACGGGAGCGGTGCAAACCCTTCCGTCCGAGGCGAAGACTCCCTCCTGTGAGGCGGACGGCTACCGGTTCGGTGCGGAGGACAGGTATCGGATCCGGGTGGCGTCCGCCGAGGAAGACCGCCGCGCCGCCTGGCGTCTGGTATACCGGGCGTACGAGGAGGAGGGCTACATCACCGAGCCGGGCGACGGCATGTGGTACGGCCTCCACGATCTGCTGCCCGATACCACCACGTTCCTGGTGGACGACGAAGGGGCGCCCGTCGCGTCGCTCACGCTGGTGTTCGACGGCGCGGAAGGATTGCCTGCCGACGAGCTGTACCGGGACGAGCTGGACGCGCTCCGCGGCGCGGGGGGAAGGCTGTGCGAGATCGTGAGTCTCGTGAATATCGATCGGAGCCGCTCCGCCCGGGCGGAGATCGTCAGGCATCTCTTCAAGTTCGCGTACATCACCGCGCGGTACGGCGAGTGCGCGACGGATTTCGTCATCACGGTCAATCCGCACCACGTGCCGTACTACGAGAAGGTGCTCCTGTTCGACGTGCGCGGCGGGGAGAAGGTCTACGACAAGGTCGGCGGCGCGCCTGCCGTCCTGCTGCACCTGGACCTGGTGGGCGCGGAGGAGGAATATCGAAAGCGTTACGATCATCTGTGCGCTGAGAAGGACCTCTACCGGTTCTTCGTGGGGGGGATGTACGTGATCGCCCGGTGGGTGGCCCGTGAGCGGAGGAAACGGCAGGACGAAGAGAATGGAGATGCCGAAACCGCCCGTTTCCTCAGGGAGACGGGCGGAACCGGAGGTATCGTCCCGGTAAGGACCCGCAGCGGTTCGACTTCTATATAACCGCAACTATATCAGAGGGTTCCGTTCAATTACTGACTGGTTATCAACATCGGGGACGAAGGCGGAAGTGGTTTTCGGCCAACGAGTTACGCTGAGTCGCAACGTTTTGTTCACAAGTGGCTTACGTCACGACCCTGCGGCACGTTCCTACAGCGCGGACTTCTCGATCCGGCCGTCCTTCACGACCAGGACGACGTGCGCGAGCGCACCGAGGTCCTGCAGCGGGTCTCCCGGCACCGCGATCATGTCCGCGATCTTCCCCGGCTCGATGGTTCCGATCTCGTCGTCCTTTCCGAGGATGCGCGCGTTCGTGATGGTTGCCGCCTGCAGCGCCTCGAAGGTGCTGAACCCCGCGCGGGTGAGATGCTCCATCTCGTGGTGGATCCTTCCGAAGAAGGCCAGCTCTCCTCCCGCGTCCGATCCACAGCCTATCGCCACTCCCGCCTTCTTGAGTCTTCGCACGTTGTCGAAGAGCGAGGAGGATTGCCGCCACAGGGACTTGATCATCGGCACATCCATCAGCGGATCGTGCGCCAGCTCCTCCGGGGTATGGGAGTCTTTCAGCAGGAGGTCCAGTAGCCGTCTGGTCTGGCGGAACGGCTCCGATTCGAAGAACCGCCGGCCCCCGCCGTCCAGCCAGCGCGAGGTCTCTCCCAGGTCCACGTAGGCCGCCGGCGCCGAGAACGTGGGAATGACCGCGATGTCAGCGGCGGCGATCTCATCGATCATCTCCTGCGGGATCGGCTCGCTGGTCATGTGCTCCAGCGTGTTCACCCCGATCTCGATTCCCTTCCGCAGGCCGGGCAGGAACGTCTGATGGAAGGCCACCGGCCGGCCGAGGGTGCGGGCCTCCTCGACCAGGGCGCGGAGGCATTGGTCCGAGAGGTTGCGCAGGGGATCGGTGCGGCCCGCGAAATACGATTTCTCCGTGTACCCGGTCTTGATCCAGTCGGCGCCCAGGTCCGCCATGCGCCTGACGCAGTCGCGAACCTGCGCGGGCGTCTCGAGGCGTTCCGCGAACTGGCCGCCCACCAGCCACTTCTGTATCGGATTGAAGTACGGCGCCATGTCGGGATAGCCGCCGGGGGCCGCGATGAAGGAATTCGCGCAGAATATCCGGGGCCCCGGAATCTTGCCCGCGCCGGTGAGTCGCCTGTACTTCCGGAGAATTCCCGGTATGCCTCCCATGTCGCGCACGGTGGTCGTTCCAGAGCTGAGGCACCAGCTCATATTCTTGCGGAGCTGGGAATGCATGTCCCATACCGCGCGAAGGGTCACTCTTCGTATGAAGGGAACGCCGATGTGCACGTGCATGTCTATCAGCCCCGGCATCAGGACGGCATCCTTCAGGTCGATTCTCCTGCAGTCCTGGAAGCGGGGAAGATTCGCCTCGTCGTCCACCGCCTCGATCCTGCCGTCGCGGACGAACACCACCCGGTTGCCGGTGAGCTTCGGTGTCAGCCCGTCGAAGATCCGCAGGTTGTGGAAGAGCGTTCTCACCCGGTGGTACCCAGGTCCCTGTCGATACCCGCCGAGTACGTTGCGCTGGTGGTGCCGGACGCGATCGCGTCGCGCGGAAAATCCTTGAGGTGATGGTGGAGGTAGTGAAAGAGCTCTCTGTTGGACGACCGGACGAAGACGGGTATCCCGGGGCAGGGAGCGGGGTGCTTCTCGACGACGCCCTCTTCGCGGGTGTCGCCGGTCCACACGTCGTGCCACTCGCCGGGCGGAAGAACAACGTCGCGCTGCACCGCGCCCTCTTCGAGCACCGGCGCGACGAGAATGTCGGGCCCCAGCATGAACTCGTCCGCGATGGTGTACAGCTCCTCCTTCTCGGGATAGTCGTGCCAGAGCGGGCGGATGACGGGCGTCTCCCTGTTGTGGGCGGCGTCAAACAGGTAGTCCTCCAGCTCCTTGTGGAGGCGGGCGTAGGCGAGCGCGATGTCCGCCGCCGGTGCGCCGTAGTTCCACGGGAAGTAGGAGAACTGCATGATCGGCATGAAAGCGGAGACCTCGGTCCAGCGGACGAACAGCTCGTCCGTGGGAAGCACGGCGTCGGACGACATCGTCTGCACCCGCCCGGGGATCATGTCCGGCATGAACACGTCGTATCCCATCAGCGCCATGTGAAGGCCGAGCGACACGGTGGCCGCCAGCCCGTTATCCCGCCCCCAGTGTGAGTCCTTGCCTCCCTGGCGCCAGATGATGTGCCGGTGCTGGGACAGCCACGCGGTGCGGGTCTCACAGCTCCCCGGCGCGATCTCCTCGAACAGAGCGAGCAGCGCGTCCGCGTAACCGGACGGGCCGCGGTAGCCGTACCACCGGGATTCGCTGGGGGCGGGCTGGTATTTCGCGTCGCCGCCGTCGATCTTGAAGCCGTCGACGCCAACCACCTCCTTGAGCCGCAGCAGCCGCATCTTCCACCAGTTCCGCACCTCGGGATTCGTGATATCCAGCAGCCCCGCGGTTCCTCCCCACCAGTCGAGAAGGGCGGGCCCCTGTCCGTCCCTGCGGCCCACCAGGAACTCCTTCTTCGCGAGCAGCTCGAACTTCGACGCCTCCCTGTTCACGAACGGCGTCACCCACAGGATCACGCTGAACCCCATGTCGTGGAGCCGGTGGATCATCGCCTTCGGGTCGGGGAAGTCGCCGGAAAATCCGAGATCGCCGTAGGCGGATTCCCACCGGTCGTCTATCGTAATTATCGAGCAGGGATACCCGTGCTCCCGGATCGCCGCGGCCGTCTCGAGCACCCGCTCCTGTGTGACGCAGCGCGGGTACTGGGTCCACGTGCAGAATACGGAGTCGCCCAGCACCGACTTCTCCGGGGCCGGACCGGGCCAGCCCAGGTGCGTCGCGAGTTTCCTCTGCGCATGAGGAAGGTTGTCACCCTGGAAAAAGCGCAGGGTGAACCGGTCGTTCGGGCACGATATCTCCAGCGTGCCGCCCTCGCCCGGCGTCAGCCGGACCTCGAGGAGCGCGTTGGTCTCTGCCAGTATCGCGCAGCTGGCGGAGCACATCCAGACCGGGCTCTGTATGTTGTTCACCGCGAAGCGATCGTTGGAGATCGTCCCTGCTTCCAGCGGGTAGGGCTGGTCGTGGTTGAAACCGTGTCCGTACCAGTGTCCGCCCGAGGCCAGGTCGAAGCGCACCGTCCTGCCCGCGGCGACCTCCATCTCCGAGTCGCCCGCGACCGGGCGCGGCTCCTGATCGCCGATCGAGAAGAGCAGGGAGCTTCCTTCGCCGTTCATCTTACCTCGAGCTTGTGTCTGGCATCCGGCCGGACGTCGGAGAATTCCCCTTTCTCGATCAGCAGGCAGGCGGCGGGCCCCCCGTAGTATTCGCACATCCCCACGTCTATCTGAATCACCTTACCGCCGTTTTTCACCTTGATATTTCCCCTGGTGGGGGTGTGACCTATCACTATTCTCTTCGCGTTGTGGAATTTCAGTCCCGGCTCGATCAGTGTGTCGAGGTCCCCCTTGTCGTTCATGGCCAGCCCCCGATACCACAGCGGCCCGCCGGGGTCTGCGATCACCGTGTTCGTCCCCTTCGTTCCGGCGGCGAGCTCACTGCGGACCGCCTGGTTGAGTTCCTTCAGCGGCTTCTTCGCGTAACGGGGGCCTATCCCTCCGTGAACGAACAGGATGTCGTTTATCTTTATCACCGTGTTGTGTGTCAGTATCCATTTGCCGTACTTCCCCTTCGGGGAGTACGCCTTGATGAGCGCCTCCCGGCCGCCGAAGGATTCTATCTCGCCCCGGTGGGAGTAGCGCAGGTCGCCCGTCATCACCATCGCCTCGTGGTTCCCGATCAGCGCGTGCACCCGGCCGCCCGCCTCCTTCGCCTGCTCCTCGAGCGCCATCAGCAGGTCCAGCGCCTGTTTCGTGTCCGGGCCCCGGTCCGGTACGTCTCCTATCTGCACCAGGTGGGTCTTCCCGCCCGTCCACTTGTTCTTCGCGTCGATCACCTTCGCGGCGCGCAGCGCCTTTACGAGTTGGCCGAGATCCCCGTGAACGTCCCCGACCGCGACGATCCGCTCGACATCCTTCCACTCGCAGGGAATCCCCTCCCTGGCATCGTCGGCAATGACGCCGGCGCACAGCAGCAGGAGCGCGGCAAGCACTGTCGGGAATATCGTCCTGTTTCGCTTCATCACACTCAATAGTACCGCCGCGGTGTTCTCAGCGCAACTATCGGAAATCGGGGACTGACTTGATCTACGGGCCGAGCGAGGCGAGGCCGTAGAATCGTGTCTGTTCCCAAGATTTCCGGTGTTTGACGACCGGGCGCCGGTGGAGTAGCATAGGAGCTGGCTGCAACAGCACAAACGGGGAGGAACAATGGCAAAGCCCATCGATGTGACGATCGTCGGCGGCGGGATGATCACCAACGACCTTATCCTGCCGTCAATCTACCATATGCAGAGGACGGACGTGGTGGGGGACATAAAGATATGCGCCCTCAACAGCGGCCCGCTGAAGGAGCTGAAGGAGAACGAGGAAATCCGACAGGCCTTCCCGGGCCAGGATTTCGCCGCGTACCCGGACGTGTCCGAGCCCGCCGACAAGATGATGCCGGACCTGTACCGGGAGGTGCTGAAAAAGATACCTCCCCGCCAGGCCGTCATCGTGGCGGTGCCTGACCAGCTGCATTACGGCATCGTTAAGGAGGCCCTGGCGTGCAACCAGCACGTGCTGTGCGTGAAACCGCTCGTTCTGAAGTACGAGCAGGCGGTTGAGCTGGAAAAGGAGGCGTACGAGAAGGGGCTGTTCATCGGGGTGGAGTACCACAAGCGCTTCGATCGCAGGGCGCTGGTGGCCAGGCGCAACTACCGGCTGGGCCAGTTCGGCGATTTCGTCATGGGCGAGGCGAAGATGATCGAGCCGTACTTCTACCGGTCCTCGAACTTCCAGAACTGGTTCACGACGGACAAGACGGATCCCTTCGTCTACGTCGGCTGCCACTACGTGGACCTTGTCTACTTCATCACCGATCTCAAGCCGGTCGAGGTGTCGGTCTCCGGCATCAAGGGCACGTTCCCGAACGGCAACGAGGGCTACATGTGGGCCCACGGCCGGGTGACGTACGAGAACGGCGCGATACTGTCGGTGATCGACGGGCTCGGCTACCCGGATGACGGCGCCGGAAGCAATGACCAGTGCCTGGTGATGTTCTGCGAGGGTAAGGACAAATCGGGCCTCATCAAACACAACGACCAGTTTCGGGGGGTCAGCCATTCCTACCTTGAGGGGATAGGCTGCGCCGGCTCTCACTTCAACTACATCAATCCCGACTTCTACCGGCTGGTCCCGTGGGAGGGCGAGGGCTTCAAGCCGATCGGCTACGGCTTCGATTCCATCGCCGCGACGATCAACACGGTGCACCGTATCGAGAACACGGTCGAGCCGCTCGAAGAGGACGAGAGCTTGAAGGAGCGGCAGGCGATCATAAAGGATGCCGACGAGAAGGGCATCATCGCGACGCCGGCCAACAGCTACATCAACGAGCTGGTCGTGGAGGCGGCGCGGCTCTCCATCTCGAACGATTCGAAGGCGGCGCGGATATCCTACGAGGGCACGCCGGGCGTTTCGCTGAAGTACTAGGGGACATCGGGTGCGGAGCTCTCCGAGGGGGCTCTGGAGGAAAATGGGGGCTGACTCGATTTACGGACCGAGCGGAAGCGAGGTCGTAGAATCGTGTCTGTCCCCGATTTTCTGAGAATGAGCGAGGAGAGACTCCGCGACCGCTGTCAACGGAGGTGGAGATGAATCGCGAGGATCTGGACGGCAAACCGTATTTCGGCGAGCAGGCGTGGGTCACCCCGATGAACTTCGAGGACGACCTGCGGTCCCAATTGAATGTCCCGGACCGGCTGTACGTTCACGACGTGACGCTTCGGGACGGGGAGCAGACGCCGGGCGTGGCGATGACGACGGAAGAGAAGGTGGAGATCGGCGTCGCGCTCGACGAACTCGGCATCGGCGTCATCGAGGCGGGCCTCCCTATGGTGGAGAAGGACGCGGAGACGATGCGCCGGCTCAAGGGGAAGCTGAAGAACGCGACCCTTGGATGCCTCGTCAGGGCGAACCGGAAAGACATAGACGACGCGGTGAGTGCCGGGGTGGAGCTCGTCGTGATAGAGCATTCGATAAACCCGGTGGCCTGCACGTGCGCGTACGACCTCGACGAGAAGGGGCTCATAGACAAGAACGTGGATGCGTGCCGGTACGCCGCGGAGAAGGGGCTCACCGTCAACTGGATGGGGTGGGACGCGTTCCGGTACGACGACGGGTACATCGAACGGGTATTCAGGGGCGTCGTCGAGGGGGCGGACCCGGAGCGGGTGACCATCGCCGACACGTTCGGCATGGCTCATCCTCTCGCGACGATGAACTTCTTCAAGAGGTTCCGCTCCTGGTTTCCCGACAGGCTGCTCGAGTTCCACTGCCATAACGACTACGGCATGGCGGTCGCCAACGCGCTGGCCGCGGTGACGGGAGGGGCCAATTCGGTTCACACCTCCGTCGGGGGACTCGGCGAACGGGCGGGCAACATCTCGCTGGAGGAATTCGCGCTCGTCACCCAGGCGGCGATGAAGCTCGACTTCGGGCTGGACATGAAGCGGCTGGTGCCGGTCGGCCGGCTGGTCGAGCGGGCCTCCCGGTTTCCGATGGCGGGCAACAAGCCGGTGCTGGGTGACAATCTCTTCAACGTGGATTCCGGCCTCATCATCCATATACTCTCCAAGGCGGAGGAGGCGGGCTTCCCGGCGACGGTCATGATGCCGTACCTTCCGGAGATGGTGGGACGGAGTGACCTGCGTTTCGTGCCCGGCAAGGGCGCCGGCGGGGCCGCGATAGACGTATTCCTCGAGCGGGCGGGTATTTCCGCCGACGACGGCCAGAAGAGGGAGATCCTGGCCAGGCTCAAGGCCCGGTCCACCGAAATCAAGCGGTTTCTCACCGACGAAGAGTTCGCCGCGCTGGCGAAGGAAGTTACGGGCAGCTGATCTCATACGGGTCGCCGTGCGCGGCGGCCGTTTCAGTCAATGGGAGGGTAACTGCATATGCGTCTGCGAATACTGTTTTATGCGGGTGTTGTGTGTCTTCTGGCTTTCGCGGAAGCTCGAGGGGATGACCTCGTGAAGTGGGATTTCAGGGACGGCCAGCCCGGCGCCTGGGGCGTCGGGGGACTGCAGGTGATCAAGGGGACCTCCCCGGGCCTTCACTGCGTGACCGGGGACGATCCGCAGATGTCCGTGGCTCTGCCGGAGGACATCGTCATTCCCGCTGAGAGGCCCATCCGGGTGCGGATGGCGGTGAACGGAGGAACAACTGCTCAGCTGTTCTGGGGAGCGATGCCTCACGAGATCGATTCGATGAGGGTCTCCGTCGTTGCGGACGGGAAGCTGCACGACTACGAGTTTCGAGCCCCGTGGGATCTTCCGGTCCAGCATCTCCGCTTCGACCCGATCGAGGCGGGACGCGCGGCTCTGCATATCGAATCAATCACCGTCCCGACGGCCCCCGCGCGGGAGGTTCTCGCGAGGACACTGTACTGGGACCACACCGCGCCTCGCGCGGGCCGGCGGGAGCGGCTGACCCTGGCGCTGGAAAACAAGGGCAAGGACGAGGCGGCATGCACGGCGCGCGTCGTCGTTCCGGGCGGATTGAAGCTGTTCGGGACCCCACGGCGGAGCGTCACCCTCGCGAAGGGGGAGATCCGGGAGGTCGTGTGGGAGCTGGAGTCGCCCGGCCCGGGGACGAACGAGGTGAAGGTGATGCTCTCCCGTCCCGGCGAGGCCGAGGCGGCGCTGGCGATCGCCGCGGCGTTCGGAGAGGCGAAGCCGGTGAAGAAGGCCGACTACGTTCCGGAGCCGAAGGCGGCGAAGACGGACTACCTGATCGGCGCCCACTACTTCCCCGGCTGGAAGGAGGGAACGCATTACGGATGGAAGAAGATCGTGCCGTTTCCGGACCGTAAGCCCCTGCTCGGATGGTACGACGAGGGCGACCCCGAGGTGGCCGACTGGGAGATCAAATGGGCGCTCGAGCACGGGCTATCGTTCTTCATATACTGCTGGTACCGGCCGAAGGATAACCTGGGAAAGCCGGTGACCGTCGAAACGCAGTACCTTTCCCACGGCATTCACGAGGGCCTGCTGCGCGCCCGGTACGTGAAGAAATTCAAGTTCTGCATCATGTGGGAAAACGCCAATGCCGCCGGGGTCTCCTCGATGGACGATCTCATGAAGAACCTGCTCCCGTTCTGGATGAAGAACTACTTCACCCACCCGAGCTATCTCACTATCGACGGCAGGCCGGTTCTCTTCGTCTATTACTTCCAGACCTTCTGCAATCAGCTGGGGAAGACCCCCGAGGCGGTGACGAAATCGGTCGACGTAATCCGGGAGGCGTTCCGGAAGAACGGCTTCAAGGGGGTCTGGCTGATGGCGGAACACCGGGGCGCGGGGTCGCACCCGGCGAAGAAGTACGGCTTCGACTACGTCTTCCCGTACTGCGGCGCGCGCGGGTTCGAATCAGTGCTGGGGAGGAAGGACCTGGAAACGCCGTTTATCCCGACGGTATCGATGGGCTGGAACCAGGAGCCGTGGGGACGGGGCCGGGGCGGATGGCGCGCCACGCCGGGAGCGTTCAAGGACATGCTGGAGAAGACGAAGGCGGCGATGGATTCACTGCCCACGGAGCATCTGGGACGGCGGATGCTGGCTCTCGACAACTGGAACGAGTGGGGCGAGGGCCACTACATCGCCCCGCACAGGGAGTACGGCTTCGGCTACCTGGACGCGGTCAGGGCGGTGTTCTGTCCCGGAGCCGGCGAGCACGAGGATATCGTCCCGGAGGACGTCGGCCTGGGCCCGTACGATTCCCTGTTTCGGGGGAAGAAATAACCGGGTATTTCCGGCCGGGGGGTCGCGCAAGTCTTTATTGCTTAAAGGGCTACGACATTCCGGGTGGACAGCGCGCAAAATTCGTGTAACATTCCGAATTGAGCGGTAGACATAGGGCAGGAGGGAACTATAGCCTTGGATTCCGTACATGCGGATTTTCTGCGCCGGTTCACGAAGGCGCAGCTGGTGATTCGGCGGTACGTGTTTGCGCAGGTCCAGGACGCCCACGCGGCGGAGGACGTGCTGCAGGACGTGGCGGTGACGCTGTGGAAGAAGTACGGCGAATTCGACCAGGAAAGGAGCTTTACGAAGTGGGCGCTCGGCGTCGCCCACTACGCGATTCTGCACTCCAGGCGGACCGTCGCCCGGAACCGGCTGAAGCTCACGGAGAACGTTGACGAGATGATAATCGAGCGGCTGTCGGAGATAGGACCGGAGCTGGAGGAGAGACGGACCCTGCTTCGCGCCTGTCTCCAGAAGCTGCCGACGAAGCAGAGAAGGATCATAGGGATGAAGTATGAGAAGAGCCTGTCCTGCACGGACATCTCCGACAAGGTCGGGGCGACCGTCGAGGCGGTCCGCACCGTGCTGTGCAGGGTCAGGCGGGCGCTTCTCAGTTGCATTCAGAAGGGGCTGGGGATGCAGAATGGGACGGTGACGCAATGAGTGACGTGACGAACGCGGAGCTTCTGATAGAGGATTACTTCGACGGAAAGCTTTCCGAAGAGGGCGGCAAGAAGCTGGTGTCGTGGCTGGACAGGGATCCGCGCAACGTGGACGCGTTCCTCCTCCACGTGGACATGCACGCGTCCCTCTTCGAGGAGCTCGCCGAGGCCCCGGCGACCGGGGAATTCCGCGCCGTCCGCCCGAAGAAGGCCCGCCTGCGACAGCCGTCCCGCACCCTCTCCTGGGTGCCGGTCGCCGCGGCGGCCGCGGTGCTGCTGGCGGTCGGGGTCTGGCTCACCCGTCCGGCGGAGAGAACGGCCCCGATCACCCCGGGAGCCGTCGCGACGGCCGATGTCGGTGACATCCTCACCATCGTGAGAAGGTCGGGCTCGGTGACGGTGACGGACGACTCGATCACGACCGGGCCGGATTCCTGGTGCGTCGGCAGATACAGGGACGGGACGCTTCTCGCCATGGACGAGAATTCCGGCGTCGTTCTTCACCTGGATCGCGCGACCGACAGAAAATCCCTCGATCTGAGGGCCGGAAGGACCTTCCTCGACGTCACTCCGCAGAGAGAGCCATTCAACATCGCCACCGACCAAACGCAGACGAAGGTCCTCGGCACCAAGCTGCAGGTGCTGCGCAAGGAACAGACGTTCGTTTCCATGGTGGAGGGCCTGGCGAAAGTGACCGGCGGGAAGAGCGGGGTGTACCTCCGCGGCCGGCAGACGGTCAAGTCCTCGCCGGCGAACCGGCTGGAGCTCACCGTCATGAACGTGGCGCGCATGCCGCAGGAGAAGGAGATATACGGCTGGCTCGGGAAGACCGGAATAGACGTCGACGAGCTGCTGGCGCGCGCCGGCGAACGGGCCGGTATGCCGAAGGGCTCACAGATCGATTTCGATAACTACACTGTCCTCCACGGGGTGTGGAACATCGAGCGCGGGAAGGACGGGGTGATTGTCAGGCAGGAGCGGCTTCCGGGAACCCAGGACTTCTCCACCATAATCCTCGGCGCCGAGAGGTGGAAGCGCGGCGTGCTCTCCTTCGACGTCAGAGTAATCGATACGCTGCCCAAGGTCGGTTCCGGAAGCTACGAGTACCAGGTAACGAAGAGGGAAATGAAGGAGGACCGTATCGTGCTTCACCTGCGGGTGCGCGACAAGGTGACCGGAAAGGACATCGGAACCTATCCTGTGGACATCAAGAAATCCGAACTGCCCAGGGGCGAGGATGTTACCTTCCTCGAGAAGAACATCGTTCCGAACCTGCCCCTCCCGAAGTGGGGCATATATGCGGCGTTCAATCATCCGACAGGCACCGATTTCATGGGGATCAGTGAGACGATTCCGGAGTTTCTCAGATACGGAGACTGGATCCACGTCAACTGCGAGTTCCGGATCGGCGACAGGAACAACCTGGTGACCGACATCACGGCGTACGCGGTCGGCAGGAAGGACACCGCGAAGGGCTGGACCTTCGAGAAACATCCGGACAATTCCCGTATTCAGAAGCGGGATCGCTGCGGCGTCGGATTCTCTCTCACCGGCTGCACCGCCGAGTTCAAGAACAGCAGGCTCGTCAAGGCGAAGTAAGGCGGCCGCGAACAAAATGTGGTAGCCGTCCCTGCCTTCCTGGTAATATAGCCTTATGAAGAAAGGCTGCCCGTACGGATCGCACCGCGTGCTGGAACCGCAGGGGCTGCTGCCTCAGGCCGCCTCCCGCCTCGACAATTCCACCGACATATTCGACAACGAGATCCTTGTGGACGTCGCCACGCTGAACGTGGATTCCGCCAGCTTCACCCAGATCGAGGAGGCCTGCGGCGGGGATACGGACAGGATAGCCGCGATGGTGATGGATATCGTCGCGGAGCGCGGCAAGATGCAGAATCCCGTCACCGGTTCCGGGGGCGTGCTGATAGGGAAGGTGGCCGAGGTGGGCCCGCGCGCCGCCCGGGCGCACGACGTGGCGCCCGGAGACGAGATCGTCACGCTGGTCTCGCTTTCCACCACGCCGCTCTCGCTGGAGAAGGTGGTCGCGGTGCGCCCGGAGGCGGACCAGGTGGACGTCGTGGGAAAGGCGGTGCTGTTCGAGAAGACGGTATTCGCCAAGCTGCCCGACGACATGCCGCGGAAGGTGGCGCTTTCCGTGCTGGACGTGGCCGGGGCCGCGCCCCAGACCGAGAGGCTGGTGAAGCCGGGTGACACCGTGTTCGTGCTGGGCGGCGGCGGAAAGTCCGGGATGCTGTGCTGCTACGCGGCGAAGAAGCGCGCGGGGGAGTCCGG
The DNA here is from genome assembly GCA_964389785.1 of uncultured Planctomycetota bacterium. Lineage (GTDB taxonomy): Bacteria > Planctomycetota > CAYMFW01 > CAYMFW01 > CAYMFW01 > CAYMFW01. Next base: position 4,610 of record CAYMFW010000006.1, on the reverse strand, counting down.
TATCGTCATCGGCAGCGGGCACTCGGAGCGCAGTACGGACCGGCTCCGTGAGCTGGAGCTGTGCGATCACGTCATCCGGGTGAACGCGGTGAACCCGCTCGAGGTGGAGGCCGCGATACGGGAGCTCACCGGCGGGAAGATGGCGGACGTCACCATCAACTGCGTGAACATAGAAGGAACGGAGATGGCCTGCATTCTGGCGACGAAGCCGGACGGCGTCATCTATTTCTTCTCGATGGCGACCAGCTTCACCCGGGCGGCGCTCGGCGCGGAAGGGATCGGCTACGACCAGACGATGATCATCGGGAACGGATACGCGGAGGATCACGCGGAGAAATCTCTGCAGATCATCCGTGAATCCGAGAAACTGAGGCGGATATTCGAGGAGCTCTATTCCTGATGGGCTCTCTTGTCGAGTCAGTGGAGAAGCTCAGGCCCGGCACCGTTGCGGTGGTGGGCCTCGCGAAGAATTGCGGCAAGACCACCGCGCTGAATCACCTGGTGAAGGAGTACACGGCCAGGCAGGCCGGGGTCGCGGTGACGTCCGCCGGGCGGGACGGCGAGGAGCGTGACGCGCTGACGATGCAGCCCAAGCCTCCGGTGGAGCTTCCCGAGGGAGCGCTGGCGGCGACTGCCGAAGATACCCTGAAGCGATGGAAAGCGTCCTACCGGGTCGTCACGCGGCTCGGCGTGGAGAGCCCGATGGGAGAGATACTCGTCGTCGAGGCGACGGAGGAAGGAGACGCGGAGATCGCCGGTCCGCCGAAGCTGGAGTCGGTGATGGACGCGGTGAGAGAGCTCCGGAAGCTCGGCGCGAAAAGGGTGCTGATCGATGGGGCGTTCGACCGGATCGCGGTGGGCCATCCCGGCCTTTCCGACGCGGTGGTGCTCGCGGCCGGGGCGGTGCTTGCCGCCTCGCCGCTGTCCGTGGCGCGCATCGTGGCGGAGAAGGTGGATCTGCTGTCGCTCTCTTCCCCTCCGAGAGGCTTTCGCGGGCACCTGATGGAGATCGCGGAGAATCTGGGACCGCGGGCGGCGGCCGTGACGGATGACTTCCGGGTGAACGAGCTTCCGGACACCGTCCTGCTCGGCCCGAACGAGGCGGCCGAGGCGGCGCGCGGCGCCCGGTGGCTCGTCTGCGGAGGAGCGCTGACCTACGAGCTGGTCGAGATACTGATGGCAGGCAACGTGGAGGTGGACCTGGTGGCGCGGGACGCGACGCGGGTATTCATAAGCAGAAACTGCCTGCGCCGGTGGGAGGAGACGGGACGGAAGATGCACGTGCTGGCGCCGCTGTCGCTCGCCGCCGTCGTCACGAACCCGCACAACCCGACCGGGTCGGATCTCGACCCGCAGCGGCTGGTCGATGAGACCGCGCAGAGACTGAAGCGGCTTCCGGTGTTCGACGTGGTCGCCGGGCTCCAGAGGAACACGTGATGGGGACTGATAAAAACTTATGCAACTGAATATAGACACCGCACGGGCAGCACGCTGCAGGGAGCTCGCCGGGAAGATCACCGGGCCGCTCCTCGACGAGATATCCCGCCGATCTACCGACTCCGTCGAGCGAACCGTGCTTCGCCTCTGGGGCGCGGACGGTCTGCACGACTCCGACGCGCCGCTCGCCAACGCGGCGGTAGCCAGGCTGCGCGAGGCGGGCGTGCTGGAGCGGGGAGCGGCGCGCCCGGTCGCGGCGCTGGTGAATCAAACCGGAAGCTCCGTCCAGGAGGTGTGCGAGAAACTCGCGTCGGGCACGCTCGACGTGCCCGATGATGTGACGGGGCCGGAGGTCGAGAACACGGCGCGCCGGCTCACGGACGACGCGCTGTCCGCCCTGGCGGCGGCACGGGAGAAGCGCCTCGCGCTCGTGAAGAAGCTGGGCGAGGTGGAGGACCGGCCGCTTCTCTATGTAATAGTGGCCACCGGGAACATCCACCAGGACATCGAGCAGGCGGTGTCCGCCGCGGAGTGCGGGGCCGACTGCATCGCCGTCATACGATCCACCGCGCAGAGCCTCCTGGACTACGTGCCGCACGGCGCGACCACGGAGGGGTTCGGGGGCACGTACGCGACGCGGGAGAACTTCCGGCTGATGCGCCGGGCCCTGGACGAGGCGTCGAAACGGATCGGGCGGTACGTCCGCCTGGTCAACTACGCGTCCGGGCTTTGCATGCCCGAGATCGCCGCGCTCGGCGCGCTGGAGCGGCTCGACATGCTTCTCAACGATTCGATGTACGGCATCATATTCCGCGACATCAATCCGCTCCGCACGTTCGTGGACCAGCACTTCTCCCGGCGCATCTGCGCCGAGGCGAGAATCACGATAAACACCGGCGAGGACAACTACCTAACCACCGCCGACGCGGTGGAGGCGGCGCACACCGTGGTCGCGTCCCAGTTCATAAACGAGTCGTTCGCCCTCGCGGCGGGGATGCCGGAGGAGCTGATGGGGCTCGGCCACGCGTTCGAGATAGACCCGGCGATAGAGAACGGCTTCCTGATGGAGCTGGCGCAGGCCCAACTGGTGCGGCAGCTGTTCCCGAAGGCGCCGATCAAGTTCATGCCGCCGACGAAACACATGACGGGGGACGTGTTCGCCGGGTACCGGCTGGACTGCATGTTCGACCTGGCCTCCGTCATCACCGGGCAGACCATTCATCTCTGCGGCATACTCACCGAGGCATTGCACACCCCGCTGCTGCAGGACCGGATGCTGGCGCTTCAGGGGGCACGGTACGTGATGACTACCGCGAAGAACCTGGGAAGGGAGCTGGAGACGGTTCCTGGCGGCGTTATCGCGACGCGGGCCGCGGAGGTGCTGTCGAAGGCGGAGGCCCTGCTGAAGGAGATATCGGAGACCGGGCTGATGGACGCGCTGGCACGGGGAGTATTCGCGGATATAAAACGCGAGCCGGACGGCGGCCGGGGCGCGGAGGGGTGCTTCGAGAAGGCGGACGGCTATCTCAATCCGTTCGAAGAAAGGCTGGCGGGCTGACATGAAGGCATACGGAGACACGCGCGACGACGGGATGATACAGATCTCGTTCACCCTGCCCCTCTCCTCCGGCTCGAAGGCGATGGAGGCGGGAAAGGCCTACGCCGCGGCCCTCGGCCTCCAGGACGTCCGGGTGGCGTGCGCGAAGCCGGCCGGCGACGGCTTCACCTTCTACGTCGTCTACGGCATGTGCGGCGCGGAGATAGACCCCGATTCGATCAAGGGCACCGACCGCGGCGAGTCCATGTCCCGGGAGGAAACGGACGCGTTCCTGAAGGAACACCTGAAGCGCGAGGCGATAGTGGTGGGCGCGGCGCTCGGCTCCGACGCCCACACGGTGGGGATAGACGCCATCATGAACATGAAGGGCTTCGCCGGCGACTACGGGCTGGAGCGGTACGGGATGATGGACGCGCGCAACCTCGGCTCCCAGGTGGAGCCCGAGGAGCTGGTCCGTCAGGCGGAGAGGCTGAAGGCGGACGCGATACTGGTGTCCCAGGTGGTGACCCAGAAGGACATCCACGTCACCCAGCTTACGAAGCTGGTTGAGCTCGTCGAGGCGGAAGGACTGCGGGACAGACTGCTGATGATCGTGGGAGGGCCGTACATCGACGACGGGCTCGCGCACGAGCTCGGCTACGACGCCGGCTTCGGCCGCGGCACGCTGCCGCGCGACGTCGCCACCTTCATCGCGCGGCGGCTCGTAAAACAATTAGAGTGACAGGTTACTTATTGCGAGGATGAGCAATGACGCCGACAGGACCTCCTGATCATCCTGCGATATACCACATTCTGCATGTGGACAGGCTTCCTTCCGTGCTGGAAGAGGATTGCCTCTGGTGTGATGCGGTGATGGGGAGGCGAGCTTCCGGTGGTACAACCATCGGCATCAGCAGTATCAAGGAACGCTGCATTTCGCTTCCTCTCGACGGCCACCCGGGAACGCATGTGGGAGACTATGTTCCTTTCTGCTTCTGTCCTCGGTCGATCATGCTTTACGTGATTTACCGCGCAAACCATCCGGAGCTTGCGTACCGGGACGGGCAGGGGCCGATTATCCATCTGGAAGCGGATTTGAATGAAGTGGTTGCCTGGGCAGAATCGGTTGGGCGAAAGTGGGCCTTCAGCACGTCGAATGCCGGAGCTTATTATGCGACTTTCAATTGCGCTCTCTCGGAGCTGGAGCGCGTGGATTGGGACGCGGTGGCATCGAAAGACTTTCGAGAACCCCTGGTTAAGGAAGGCAAACAGGCCGAGTTTTTCGTGCAGGAATCGTTTCCGTGGAGTCTTGTCAGCCGGATAGGGGTGATTTCTTGTGTTTGAGACACGCCAACTTACCAGTCCTCGCTATATCATCAATTTTCCCACCAAACGGCACTGGAAAGGGAAGAGCCGTCTTGCCGATATCGATATGGGGTTGAAAGCCCTCCTTCTCGAGATCAAACGCCTCAATCTCAAGTCGATAGCAATTCCTCCGCTGGGAAGCGGCCTGGGAGGCCTGCATTGGCCGGAAGTGCGCAAGCATATAGAAGAAGCGTTGAAACAACTGCCTGACGTAAGAAGAGACTTCTCGCCCGAGACCACCATTTCCGGAGGGCATTTTATGACGTAAGGC
>CAYMFW010000005.1:47367-66151 GCA_964389785.1 uncultured Planctomycetota bacterium | reverse complement strand
CATCGAGGAGGCGGTCGCGGACCTGAACGCCTCCGCGAGGCGGAGCATCGAGGCGGTGTTCACCGAAGCGGAGGGCCTGATAGCCGAGAACGATTTCGAGAAGGCGTTCGAGACGGCCGCCGGGGCGTCCGGCATCAAGTACGAGGCCGCGACGGAGGAGACGGCGGAGAAGATCGGAGCGTTCAAGAAGAAGGTTTCCGCCGCGAAGCTGGCCCTGAAGGACGTGAAGGAGCGTGAGATCCGGACACGACTGGAAGGATATCTCGCCGGTTTCGATATGCTGGTGGCGCAGGGCCAGTACAAGGAAGCGCGCTCCAAGGCGCGTGACGCGATGGACGAGGAGAAGGCGAGAGGGGCGGGCAAGGCCGCTTCGATTATCGAGGCGATGGAAGGAGCGGTGGAGCTTGCGGACGTGCTTCAAAGAAGGACGGTGGCGTTCGAAGACGCGAAGATGGGTCTGGTCGGCAAGAAGATCACCCTTGACACCGCGGCGGGCGAGAAGACGGGCACGGTGAGAAGCATCAGCGAGGAAGAGATCGTCCTCGTCATAGAGTTCAGACAGCAGAATCTGGTCGGCTCGAAGCCCGAGACCATAAAGGTCTCCGATATCAAGGCGGGAGAGATCGAGAAGCTGATTCCGGCGCCCAAGTCCACCCGGCTGGTGGACTGGCTGGCGGACGCGGTGGAGGCCATCGGCAAGGGCAAGTCGGACGAGGCGAAGAAGCTGGTTGTGAAGGCGGAGGGGCACGCGCTGGCGACGCACTACGGCGACCGGCTCGACGTCAGCCTGCTGGGCGCTCCCGAGGCGGCGGCGAAGCAGTACTGGAGGGACAACCTGGAACCGCTGCTCACCAAGACAGGATTCACCTCCGAAGAGGCCGCCCTGGCGGACAAGACGCTGGCCGAGTTCAAAAAGAGCCACGGCGAGACGAAGTACGCCGCGGCAGTCGAGGAACACGCGTCGAAGATTGCGGAAGAGACAAAGAAGGCGCGGCCGGAGAAGAAGCCGGACGCGACACCTGAGGCCGCCGCCGAGACCGCCGGGGGACCGATGTACTCCGCGCTGTGGGGACGGGTCGAGCCGAAGGACCCGCCCTTCGTCCGCTCCAACTGCGGCATCGCGTACGATTCCACCCGCGGCCTCGGCATCATGTACGGCGGCAGCGGATCGCGGATAAACGACCTGTGGAGCTACCACGCGGCGGAGAACACCTGGACATGCATCCAGGAATGCAAGGAGAACGCGATCGGCATATCACGTCCGCCCGGAGTCGCCGCCCTGCGCGGCGCCCTTCCGTTTGCGTACGACGAGGCGAACCGTCAGTACCTTCTCTTCCTGGGCGCACGCGGCAAGCCGCCGTACGCGCTGTGGGCGTTCAATCCGGAGACCAAGCTGTGGTCCACCAAGTTCGATTCGAATCAGGAGATCGAGCTTGCGGCCCTGGGCGCTCCGGGAAAATCCGGCAAGATTCCCGGAATCGTGATGGAAGAGGACGGCGGGTTGTCCGCGTATCTGCTGGACCTTTCCGGGACCTTCACGAAGAAGACGTCGGAGCTGATGTCCGGGAAGCGGTCCGAGCCGAGCTTTCTTGCCCCCGGCAGCTTCGTGCCGGACGGAAACGGGAAGTACCTTCTTTTCGGCGGGACAGTGAGCAAGGGGGATGAGGACGAGCTGGTTCCCATGGCGGACACCTGGCTGTTCGATCCCATCGCGGGAGTGAGCAAGGAGCTGAAGCCGGAGACCTCGCCGCCGGCCCGATCGGGCGCGAGCGTCTGCTATCACGCCAGCCTGAACGTATGGGTGCTGTACGGAGGCGATGGGGTCACCGCCGAGAACCAGGGGGTCAAGTACGGCGACACCTGGATCTACCTGCCCGACGCCAACCGGTGGGTGCAGGCGAAGACCCCGTACCGGGCGCCGCCCGGGACCCAGGCGGCGCGCCGCGCGCTCTGGTACGACGCGGCAGCGAAGGAATGCGTCCTGCTGCTGGCGGCGTACGGCGGGAACTGTCAGACCTGGAGGCTTCAGCTGAATCCGGTGACTCCCGAGGAGCTCAAGAAGCTGGAGGCGGAAGCGGCCGAGGAGAAGGCCGCTCCCGAGGGGGCCGCGAAGGAAGAGGAGCCGAAGCCCGTCGACCCCGTTCCCTAGCCACGGAGAGACGAACAACTCCTTCACTCATTCTCGGCGCCCACCAATCAAGCAGAGCGCCTCCGAGGGCGCGGCTCGACGGACCGAGGAAGGGCCTTTGGCAGGATCTGTTCGCCTCTCCGCTATTCAACCGTTGCCGTCTCCTCCGCGCGGTAGGTCAGCTTCAGCACCTGGATCCGCTCGCCCCAGTCCTCGAACGCCATGTAGTTGTCGGTGACGTCCACCGAGCGGGCCTGGAAGATGCCGATGCCGTCGTCGCCGACCGGTATTCTGCTCTTCGGGCCGGAACAGCTGTCGAAGTTCCCGTACGTGCCCACGTGCGCGATCAGGTTCCCCGCGGTGTCCAGTATGCCGATCGAGTGCCGGTACATCTCGGGCACGAAGGTCCGTTTGTACCAGTCGGTGTTGTGCCGCATCGTCGGACACGAGCAGCCGTTCGACACCATCGGTGACGCGCCGGCGTACAGCCACTCGGCGCCCTCCACCCAGGCGTGCCTGTCCGGGCCGAACACGTCCGGGAACGATATGTCCATCAGGTCGGGCGGACGGTCGGGCGGCGGGTCGAGCTTGATGGGGGAGCTCTTCAGCAGAACGGTGCACTTCTTGCCGGGCACCGTCTTGATGAGCGTCGCGGTGAACGGGTTGCGGTTGGTCTTGTCGTCCGGCATCCCGAACGTGCCGCCCTGCCCGGCCAGGAAGTGCCGGTCCCCGATCATCCGGGAGCGGCTGTTGACGAAGTATACCGCCCCGTCCTCGTCCAGCTGGGCGCCGTTTATGAACTTGCCGGCAGAGACCGCGCATTCGTGCCGGAGCTCCCCGGTTCGGTCGAACACCCATATCGTCCCGCCGGAGAGGGATATCCCCGGCTGGCGCGCGATGGAGTACACCGCCTCGCCCTGCTTCTCTGCGGTCCGGATCTGCTCGATGTACTTCTCGTAGCTGAACGCGCCCGCCTTGCCGCCGCCGTACTCGCCCGCCGCCTTGCGCTCGGCGAGTCCCTGCTGCATGAAGGAGTATCCGGCCTCCTCCATCTTCGGAACGTAGTAGATATTCGATTCCTCGGCGACGTCGCCCTGCATGTTGACGCCCATGCCGTCCTGGAAGTACTTCGCTCCCTGCTGGTCCTTCACCGGGAGGATGCCGATCCACTTCGAACTGAACTTGCCCTTGCTCTCCAGGCCGTAGTCGTACGGTACCTCGGGGAAGAACCAGACCTTCTCCTTCGTGCCGCGGTCCTCCACCAGCTTCTTCTGCGACGGGTCCACCCGCCAGACGCCCTTGTAGTCGAAGCCGGGATTGGCGTGACCGTGCATGTACCCGCGTTTGTCGAAGTCGATGTCCTCGTACGCGTACGCGCCGGTCTTGAACGTGCCGAGGTACCTGCCCGTCTTCATGTCGAAGATGTGCTTCCGGTCAAGGTAGAAGTGCTCGCGTATCGGATCGCAGTTGGCGCGCGGGTGTCCATGGCCCCGGTTGCCGCTCCAGCGTCCGCGGTAGCCGTTCCCCGCTTCTATCTCTGCGGCCTCGTCGAAGTCGTCCAGCAGGACGAGCCTGCCGCCGTCCTCCTCGTAGACGCGCACCGTGGTCATGTCGGCGCCCACCCCGACCGTGCCGATGTCCACCTTGCCGCCGCCGATCCAGATCCGGGGCTTGGCCGACCAGGAATCCACCGCGAACATCGAACCCTCGATCTCGTCGTGGTGGAACGCCTCGGCGGGATCGTCGAAGGATTTCAGCTTGGTGATCCGCTGGACGCTCTTGCCGCGGACGCGCGCCATATGCAGAACGTAGACCGCACCCGTCTTCTTGTGCACCCGCACCAGCATCGGTCGGGTCATCTTGATGGTCTTGAGGAACTTCCCGTCCGGGGAGAGCACCTGTATCCGGTTGTTCATCTGGTCGAGCACGTACACCCGTCCCTGCGCGTCGGTGTCTATGCCGGTGGGGGAGTTGAGTTTATCGTCGCCGGCGCCCGGCTTTCCGGGGTCGCCGAAGAACACCTTCCCGGGCTCCTTCCCTTCACGCTTCCTGACCCAGACGGCGGATTCCGTTATCTGCTTCTTGCCGCCGGTCCCCACCATGTACAGCACGGACCCGTCCGGCGACGCGGCGAATCGGGGGAAGGCGTGTCCCCGTCCGGGCAGGAACTCGACGCCCTTGATGCCGACGGGATCCGTGGAGCCGTCCGTGTGTATGTAGTGGAGGATCGAAGGGTTCCCCTTGCGCACCGCCTGGCCGGCGTTGGCGTAATAGATGCGATTCCCCACGATCGCCACCTGGCAGTTGCCCGGGCCGTGCTTGCCGCCTATGTCGGGAAACACCATCCCGTCCCGGGACACCGACTGGATGACGTTGACGGCGTGCAGCGCCTTCTTGCCCTTCTCGTATTCTATATACGCCATGCCTCCAAGCTTGCTTTCGGGAAGGTTCGCGGGCGGGGGCACCAGGCTCATCACGTAGTTGGCGTCGCGGTCGAACTTGCGGACGGCCAGGTGCCCGCCCGAGCCGGCGCCCTTGATGCAGACGTATACCCCGTCGGGCGCGGCCTCGATGCCCCAGACGTACCCCGGCAGGTTCTTCGCGCTCACTCCCCCGAGCCGCTTGTCGAACTGCGGCCGCAGGCCGAGCCGCACCCTCACCTTCAGCTTCTCCGGCTCCCTGACATACTGATCCAGGTCGTCCTTGCCGTTCCAGTATATCTTCTGCTGAAGGGAGTTCTTCTGGAACGGGGCCGGCGCGTTGGCGCCCAGCACCGCCGCGCCGAGATGCCGGACCACGAAGCCGTTCTCGTCGATCAAGCCGACCTCGACGTCGCAGTATCCCTTCACCGCGAACGTGATCTCGTAATTGTCCTTGCTCACCAGCTTTACGGCAGGCTTCGCGGTGAACTCGAACACGTTCTCCCTCTCGGTGCACGGCGGGCGGTACGGCTCCGGGAAGTCCTCCGCGGCGGCGGCGACGACGATCAGCAAAATGGCGGCCAATGCGATTCTCGTTTTCATAGCACCTCCTCCGTCATTTCTCCACCACAGGCGCGGTTTCCTCCGCGTGGTACGTCAGCCGGCAGGAAACCAGCTTCTCGCCCCAGTCGTCGAAGCACAGGTAGTTGTCCGTCGCGCTGACGAACCGAGGCAGGTACACCGCGATGTCGTCGGTTCCCTGCTTCATCGCCAGGGCGTCGTCCAGCGACCCGTACCTTCCGAAGTGCATGATGAGATTTCCGTTCGTGTCGACCGCGCCGAGCGATCGCCGGTACGCCTCGGGCAGGAACGACCTCTTGTACCAGTCCAGGTGGAACCGCGAAGCCGGGCAGGTGCAGCCCTCCGCCACGGCCGGCGACAGACCGGCGTAGAACCACAGCACCCCGTCGGCCCACACCTCGCCGCCTCCCATCTGCGGCGAGCCGAACGGTCCGAAGGAAACGAGGTCGGTGGGCCGGTCCGGCAGAGGGTCCATCGGCACCTTCGCGTTTTTCATGAGCCAGCGCACCTTCTTCGGCTTCGTCTTCACAAGGGTATACGTCACCGGGTTCCGGTTGTACTTCACTATGGGCTCGGCGGATCCGATGTTCCCGCCCTTGCCGCCGAGGAATACCTTGCCGTCGAACAGCTTCGCCCGGCTGTTCGAGAAGTAGAGGAACCCGTCCTCGTCCATGTGCAGTCCCACCACCAGCTTGTGCGCGATCACCGCGCACTCCTCGCGGAGCTCTCCGGTGGCGTCGTACGTCCACACCGTGCCGGCGGCGAGCGGTATGCCCGGCCGGCGCTTGATGAAGTAGATCTCCTCGCCCTTCCTCAGCTTCTCCTGTATCCGTTTCAGGTATGCGGTGTAAGGATCGCTGTCGCAGAACCACGTGCCGCCGCGCGCCACGCGCACCTTGGGTCCCACGTAGGCCGACGCGAATCCCTCCTCCTCCATCTTGGGTATGTAGTAGATGTTCGTCTGCACCGCCAGGTCTCCCTGCATGTTCACGCCGAAGCCGTCCTGGAAATACTTCGCGCCGGGCTGGTCCTTCACCGGTATCCCGCCGATCCAGCCCCACGTCTGAGGCTTGGTGAGCTCCACGCCGTAGTCGTACGGCACCTCGGCGTACACCGTCATGTCCTCGTGCACCCGCCCGAGGTGGTCCTTGTAGATGCTCTTCTGTTCCGGGTCCATCCGGCCTACCCCCGGCATGTGGAAGCCCGGGTCGAAATGGATGTGCATGTACCCGCGCTTATCGAACGCGATGTCGTTTATCGGTCCGCGCATCTTCACCCGCGCGATCTTCTTTCCGGTCTTGAGATCGAAGACCCACGGATTGCCGCGGAACGCCTGGTAGTACACCTGCTCCCTCACCGGGTCGCAGTTGACGTGGTCGAACACCCCGCCGCTCCACCGGCCGATATAGTTGTCTCCCGCGCTCTTTCCCGCCTCCGTGTCGAAGTCGGATATCATCTTGAAGCCCTTGCCGGCGTCTTCCCATACCGTCACGTCGTTCGCCACCGGCGGACGCTCGTACTGGCTGACTTCCCGCACGAATCCGTTCATCCACACCCGGGGTTTCGCCGCCCACGAGTCGAGCACGAACGTCTTCGCGTTGACGTGGTCCATGCCGAATTCCTGGACCGGGTTCTCGAACGACGTATACTTCGACAGCCGTCCGACGCCCCTGCCCTTCACCGTGCCGCGGTGCAGCGCGTATATCGCCCCGGTATTCTTGTGCACCTGCACGATCGAGACGCCGGGAACGGCGATGGTTTTCAGGTGCTTCCCGTCCGGCGAAAACACCTGCACCCGGTTGTTGTGCCGGTCCGCCACGTATATCCGCCCTTTCGAGTCCGTATCGATCCCGGTGGGATTGTTGAAGTGATCGTTGTCGCTTCCGGGAGGGAAGCCGGCGCCCATTCCCTTGCCCGTCATCTTCGGGCCGATGAAGGGAGTCGCCGGTTCGTCTCCGTCTGCGGAGAACCGCATCACCACCGGCTGGTTCATGTTGTTTCCGCTCAGTCCCACCATGTATACCCACTTTTCGTCGGGCGAGACGGCGAAGCGCTGTTCCGTGTGGCGGCCCCGCCACGTGATGAACTGCCTGCCCCTGGAGCCCTTCAGGTCCGTCGAGCCGTCGTTGTAGAAGTAGAAGAGCGTGGAGGGCTGATTGTGATGGTAGCTCCCGCCGCCGTTGCAGAAGAACAGCCGCCCCTTCGAGGACGCCGTCTGGAACGTGCCGATGTACGAGTCGTCGAGCCCGGGCACCGAGTTGCCGTTGAAGCCCATATCCTGCATGATGAACGCGCCGTGGTGGGACCGCTTACCCTTCTCGTATTCGATATACGTGCGTCCGCCCAGCTTCGATTCAGGGAGGTCGGACGGCGGCGGCACGATCGTCCCGGCGTAGTCGGCGTCGTGGTCGAACTTGCGCACGTAGATGTTGCGGCCCTTGCTGAAGACGTACACGCCGTCCCTGTCCGCGGCGAAGCCGAGCACGCTGCCGGGCAGGTTCCTGGGGTCGGTCGGGCCCAGCAGACGATCGAATACCGGCTTCAGCCCGAGCTGTATGGACACGCGCAGCGCGTCCGGCTCCTTCACGTACCTTCCCAGATCGTCCTTGCCGTTCCAGTATATTTTCTGTACCAGCGTTCCCTTCTGAAACGGCTCCGGCGCGTTCGGGCCGAGGACCCCCGCGCCCAGGTGGCGCACCACCCTGCCTTCCCTGTCGACAACGCCGGCGGTGACGTCGCAGTTTCCCTTCACCGCGAACGTGATCGCGTACTTGTCCTTTGCGACGATGGTGACCTTCGGCTTCTGGATGAACTCGAACACGTTTTCCCGTTCGGTGCACGGCAGCGCGTACGGCTTGGGGAAATCCTCGGCGGCGGCGGTCGCGATCAGCAGGGCGGCACACACGAATACGACGGATGCTCTCATCGGCTCCTCCTCTCGGGGTTTGTATACATAGTGATCTGCGTCGCCGGACGGGACAGTATAGCACGGAAGGCCGGGGGCACGGAAGCGACAAGCTGCAGCTTGACATTGGATGCCCGCTCCTCTACCGTACCGGATTCTCAGTACGTGAATGGAAGGAACATGGAAATACTGAACGAGGTCCCGAAGGGGATGGTGAAACAGGTGCTGTTCGATTTCGACGGCACCGTCTCGGTGATACGGGAGGGCTGGGAGAAGGTGATGGGCCCGTACATGATCGAGGTGCTCTCCGAGGCGCGCGGAGGGGAGGATGTCGCGGACGAGGTCTATTCGTACATAGAAAAGTCCACCGGGATACAGACGATTCTGCAGATGGACTGGCTGGTCGAGTCGGTGAAGAAGGCGGGCGGGGAGCCGCTCGACGCGTTTGAGTACAAGGCGGAGTACAACCGGCGCCTGCTCGAGGTGGTCAACGAACGTGTCGGCAGGCTGGAGAGGGGAGAGGTGACGCGGGATGACCTGATGGTAATCGGCGCCAGGAAGTTCGTGGAGGACCTCTTCGGCAAGGGCGTCCGGATGTACGTCGCCAGCGGCACGGACCGGGACGACGTTCGGCGGGAGTCCGCCGCGCTCGGCGTCGCCGACATGTTCGAGGGACGCATCTACGGGGCGATCGGCCGCATCGAGGATTACTCGAAAGCGCAGGTGATAAAGGATATACTGGTCGAGCACGAGATGGAGGGCCCGGAGCTGGCGGTGTTCGGCGACGGACCGGTGGAGATACGGGAAGCGAAGGCTGTCGGAGCGATAGCGGTGGGGGTAGCCGTCGACGAGATAGAGCGGCAGGGATGGAGCGAGAGAAAGCGCACGCGACTTACGGATGCGGGAGCGGACATCCTCATACCGGATTTCTCCGATACGACGCCTTTGCAGGAGATCCTGGGCCTGTAAGCCGGTTTCTGCAGACGACTCGGAATGGATGAAGGGGCGATGAACACGGAACAGGAACTCAGGCAGGACCTCGACAGGGCGCGCGCCGAGCTGCGCATGCTCTACGAGATCGGCAACGCGATGCGCACCACGCTGAAGCTGGACGAGATCCTCTACATGATCCTCACCGCCATCACGTGCAAGGAAGGGCTCGGGTTCAACCGGGCGCTTCTGTTTCTGAGCAACGAACACCGTCGTGCGATCGACGGCGCGATGGCGATAGGCCCCGCCACCGGCGAGGAGGCGAGCCGGGTGTGGGACGAGATGGAATCCAAGGACGTCACGCTGGACGACCTCATCTACTCGTACCACAGCTGGGAGGAGAGCCCGGACAAGCCGCTCAACGATCTGGTGCAGAAGATATCCCTTCCGCTGACGGAAGACTCGGGCATCATCGCGCAGGCGTGCCTGGAGGGGATGCCGTTCGAGATAACGACGCCGGGCAGGAGAAGCATGGTGAAGGACCGGACGCTCGACCAGCTGAAATGCAACCTGTTTGTCGCGGTCCCGCTTCACTCGCATTCGAAGGTTCTTGGGACGATACTCGCGGACAAGCTCTACAGCAGGCAGCAGATAACCAGGGACGACATTCGTATGCTCGCGATGTTCGCCAACCAGGCGGGCCGGGCGATAGAGAACTCCCGCGTCTACGAAGAGACGCTCCGGCAGTCGAAGACGGACTCCCTGAGCCGGCTCTGGAATCACGCCACGTTCCACGAGCACGCCAACGAGGCGGTGGACCAGGCGCGGGCGAGCGGCCAGTCGGTGTCCTTCCTGATGATGGATCTCGATCATTTCAAGTACTACAACGACAACGCCGGACACGCCGCCGGCGACGAGGTGATTCGAATCGCAGGCGAGGTGCTGAGAAACATGACGCGCGAGGAAGACACCGCGGCTCGCTACGGCGGAGAAGAGTTCGCCGTGGTGCTGCCGCACATCGGAAGGGACAAGGCCTTCGAGAGGGCCGAGGAGATAAGGGCGGCCATAGAAGCGTGGGATTTCACCAAGGAAGACGAACAGCCGGACGGCGGCGTGACCGTGAGCATAGGGGTGGCGACCTTCCCGGCCGACGGCGACAACAAGGACGAGATCCTGCGCAAGGCGGACAACGCGCTGTACGACGCCAAGCGCGCCGGCCGGAACCGCACCCGCGCGGCGCGTTAGAACTTCGACTGCGACGATCCCTTGATCAGCTGAATCGCCTCCGCCCTGGTGGCCGCCTTCTCCCGGAAGATGCCGCGCACCACGCTGGTGGTCGTCTTCGAGCCGGGGCTCCTCACCCCGCGCATCACCATGCACAGGTGCTCCGCCTCGATGATGACGATCACGCCCCGGGGCTTCAGGTGATCCATGATCGCGTCCGCGATCTGCGCCGTCATCCTCTCCTGCGTCTGCAGCCGCCGGGCGAAGCACTCCACGACCCGGACGATCTTGCTCAGTCCGGTTATCCGGCCGCCCTCCGGGATGTATCCCACGTGGGCACGCCCGATGAAAGGCAGCATGTGGTGTTCGCACGTGCTGTAGAGAGGAATATCCTTCACCAGGACGATCTCATCGTGGTGCTCCGATTCCAGAACGGTCAGGATCTCGGCGGGTGATCTATCCGCGCCGCCCAGCGTCTCCGCCAGCATCGACGCGACGCGACGCGGGGTGTCCCTCAGCCCGCCGCGCTGAGGATCCTCTCCGATTGCCTCGATAAGAAGTCGAACGGCCTTCTCCAGCTTTTCCCTGTCCATCATTCAGCTCCCTTGGAGTCGCTGGTGCGGCTCCTAATCTTGAGAATGAGTATGCTTAGCTCGTACAGCATCAGCATCGGAATCGCCACGATGATCTGCGTCAGCGGGTCCGGCGGCGTGATCATCGCCGCCACTACCAGTATCCCGACGATGACGTGGCGCCGCTTCGCGCGCAGCGTGTCCACGTTCACGATGCCCATCCTGGCCAGGAATAGAAGCACCAGGGGCATCTGGAATATCGAGCCGACCCCCACGGTGAAGAACGTCGCCTGCGAGACGTACTCCTCGATCTTGAGCACGATGCCGTACCTCGTCCCCCCGAGCATCACGGCGATGGCCAGCGGAAACAGCACGAAGAACGAGAAGGCGCATCCCGCCAGAAACAGCAGGAGGGATGTTGCGCCATAGACGACCACGTATCTCTTCTCGCGCGTGTACAGTCCGGACTCGACGAACTTCCACAGCTGCATTATCACGATGGGAGAGGCGAGTATCGCGCCGGCGAGGAGGGAGACCTTGAGCTTCATCACGATGGGCGCGAACGGGCTCATCACGTTGAGCTCTCCCACGTTCGCCAGTCCGGGAAGCCTCGTCCGCAGGACGTCGAGCAACGGATTGTGGTACGAGTACGGATTCTCGTAGCGTCCGGCGGCAATATCCAGCGGGGCGTTGAGCAGGTCGACGAGAACGCTGTCGTGAAGGATCCAGCATATCACCATGCATGCACCGATCGCGATGCCGCTCAGCACGACGCGCCTGCGGAGCTCCTCGAGGTGTTCGCCGAGGCTCATGCTCTTCAGCGGCGGCAGCTCCTGCGCGTCGTTATCCATCACATTCTCGATGGAGCGCTTATCCCGAGAAGGCTGAGGGACGCCCTGAGGACGTAACCGAACGCGCCGATGAGATACAGCCGGGCCCTCGAGAGGTCGGTGTCGTCCGTGACCACCCGGTAGGCGGGGTCTTTCTTTCCGAGGGTGTAGAATCTCTGGAACACGGCGGAAAGATCGTGCGCGTACTTGGTGATCCTCTGCGGGTCCAGGTTGCGAGCCGCGCCGTCGACCTCGAGCGGGAGCCGGGCCATGATCGGGACCAGCTTCAGGTCCTCTTCGGTCAGCGCGTCCAGCCCTGCCGCCTTGCCGCAGTACAGGGAGTCGGTGAAGTCGCCCTTCTTGAAGCGGGGGTCCTTCAGCGCGTGCGTGGAGATGCCGGCGATGCGGGCGTGCGCGTACTGCACGTAATAGACGGGGTTTTCGAGGGATTTCTGCTTCGCCAGCTCCAGGTCGAAGTCGAGCTGAGAATCCATTTTACGCATCAGGAAGAAGAACCGCGCGGCGTCCACGCCCACTTCGTCCATCACCTCGCGCAGCGTTACGAACGACCCGGCGCGGGTGGACATCTTCGCCTTCTCCTTGCCCTTCCAGAGGGTGCACTGCTGGACAATTCGCAGGTCGAGCCCTTTCGTGTCCAGGCCGAGCGCCTTCACGCCCGAGGTGAGGGACGGGATATGTCCATGATGGTCGGGACCCCACAGGTCTATGATCCAGTCGAATCCGCGGGCGAACTTGCCCGCGTGGTACGCGATGTCCGGCGTCCGGTACGTGTAGGAGCCGTCTGCCTTCACGAGGACCCGGTCCTGAAAATCCCCCAGCTCCGTTCCTTTGATCCACAGCGCCCCGTCCTTCTCGTAGGTGTAGCCCGCCTTCTTCAGGTTCTTCAGCGTGTCGTCGACCGCGCCCTTCTTTTCCAGTCTCGCCTGGCTCGTCCACTCGTCGAACTTCACCCGGAACGTGCGGAGGTCCTTCTTGATACCACTCAGTATCTGCTTCATCCCGGTCCGGGAAAGCTCGCCCGCCGCCTTTCCTGCATCGAGTTCCAGCAGGCGGTTCCGTTCGTCCGTCCCGAGCCCCGCGGCGATGTCCCTGACATAATCGCCCCTGTATCCCTCTTCGGGAAATTCCGATTCTCTTCCGGCCGCCTCGAGAAGACGTGCGTGGATCGATCGGCCGAGCAGGTCTATCTGATTCCCGGTGTCGTTCAGGAAGTACTCCCTCGTCACGTCGTGCCCGCTGTAGTCCAGGATCCTCGCCAGGCAGTCGCCCACCGCGGCCTGTCTTCCGTGCGCGACGGAGAGCGGACCGGTCGGGTTCGCGGATACGAACTCCACCTGGACCTTCCTTCCCGTCTTCGATTCGGCGCGCCCGCAGTCGGGTCCCAGGGTGTGGATCTTCTTCAGCAGGTCGAGATAGACCTGTTTCTCGAAGCAGATATTGAGAAAGCCGGGGCCCTCGGCGCGGGCCTCCTTCACGATACCTCCGGCGGATTCCTGAAGCCGCTCGGCGAGGAGGGCGGCGAGCTGTTTGGGGTTCGTTTCCCTGTTCTTGCCGAGCTGGAGCGCGCACGCGCTGGCGAGGTCGCCCCGCTCCGGGTCCGACGGCGGCTCACAGACGGCCGCTTCCGCGATCTGCCCTTCCTTGATCTTTCCCAGGGCGCCCTTCGTCTTGAGCTCGGAGAGCGCCTTCGACAGAAGAGTCTCGATCCGCTGCTTCAGCTTCCGCATGACGGTTCCTTCCACTCCACCGTGGGCGCGTCACCCCAGAGCATGTCGAGAGCGTAATAGTCCCTCTGGTCCGCCTGGAAGAGATGAAGCACCACGTCGTCGTAGTCCAGAAGCACCCACGTTCCGTTATCGATGCCCTCCACGCTGAACGGTCTGATCTCCGATTTCTTCAGCTCCTTCTGGACCTCGTTGGAGATCGCCTTCATCTGGCGCTTGTTGGATACGGTACAGACGACGAAGTAGTCCGTAATGCTGATCTGGTCACGGATGTATGAGACCACCACGTCTGTAGCCTTCCTGGAGTCGGCGATCCGGGCGCACAGCTTGGCCTTGTCTTTGGCGGTCAGTTCGTTCTCCTGAAAAATAGGGTCGGTTACCATTCTCCTCTCTAAGAAGCGATACCGTAGACCAGTCGGCGCGCCAAGTCAATAGAAACGGTGAGTTATCACACGTGTCGAAGGCGGGCGGCAGGCGGAGGCTTCACGAGCGGGTTCGAGGTTCGGCCGACGGTCCGCGTTCCTCTGTCGGCCGAAGATCGTCCTCGGAGGCGGTCATTTCCGCATCCATGGCCGCCGAGAATGAGCGAGAGGAGCCCCCGCCTGCCGCCCGAAACGGCCGTTTTCAGAACTTTTGGGCCGATTCAGACTCTTGACATACGAAAGGAAGTCTGTACAATCCTATGTTCTAAATTGGACAGAGATTTGCGGTAATACTGGACGGTGGTATAGGGCGGCGCACATATAAAGGGACATGAAAGCTATCATCCTCGCTGCGGGGTACGGCACCCGTCTGTATCCCCTTACAAAGAACAAGCCTAAGATGCTTCTTCCCATAGGCGGGAAGGCGATGATCGACTACATCGTCGAGAACCTGAACGCCGTGGACGAGATCAGCGCGTACTTCGTGGTGACCAACGACAGATTCCACGCTCAGATGTGTGACTGGGCCGCCTCCTGCCCGGCCACCAAGCCGATAGAGGTCATCAACGACGGCACCCTGTCCAACGATGACCGGCTGGGCGCGATAGACGACATCCGCTACGTGCTCGGGGAGGCGGAGATCGTGGAGGATCACCTGGTGGTGGCGGGTGACAACCTGTTCGATTTCGATCTGAACTCTTTCGTGTCGTTTTACAGGAAGGAAGGCACCGCGGCGATAGCGCTCAAGGACATGTCCGGCAGCGATCTCATAAGCCAGTACAGCGTGGTGGCGCTGGACGATCAGGAAAGGGTCGTCCGGTTCGAGGAGAAGCCCGCGAATCCGAAGACCTCGCTCGTATCCATATGTCTCTATATATTTCCGGCGGACAACCGCAGCCTGATAGACAAGTATCTTCTCGGGGGGAACAATCCCGACGCGCCGGGCTATTACATCGAATGGCTGTACAACAAGAGGGACGTGTACGGATGGGTCTTCACGGATTCGTGGTTCGATATAGGTGATATTGATTCATACGACCAGGCAAATTCGCTCTATGCCGAGCGGGCGTCAGAAACAGGGAGTTGACCGTGGCAAAGAAGCAGAAGCTCATTGGGCTTGACATCGGTACCAGCGAGGTCCGCTGCGTCGAAGTCTCCGTGACCGGAGTCGGAGAGGAAATCGCTGTTACCGGGTTCGGCTATGCGGCGGTGGAGGATCAGACCAAGAGGAAGGAAGCTATCCTGGCTGCGCTCAACCGCGGGGGAATCAAGACCAGGCGCGTGGTCACCGCCGTGTCCGGGCGACTGGTGCCGGTCAGGTACGTGACCATGCCGAGGATGCCTGATGAGAAACTCAGGGAAGCGGTGATGGTGGAGGCGAACAAGTACATCCCCTTCGAGGTGGACCAGGCGGTTATCGACTGCGAGATGCTGGCCGAGGAGCCGCTTGCGGAGGGACAGGAGCCGTCCTCCGAGGTCGCGGTGCGCCTCGCGGCCGTCAAACGTGACATCATCGAGGAGCACGTCGGCGAGCTGGGCGAAGCGGGGCTGTACCCGATCATAATCGATCACGATTGCTTCGCTCTCGGCAACGCCTTCGAGTTCAGAGAGATGTACAAACCGGAGGGAGAGCGGGAGAAGCGGGTGATCGCCCTGGTGGACGTGGGCGGGGAGAAGACATCCATCAACGTCATGTCGGGGCTGAACTCCTTCTTTACCAGAGAGGTGCCGGGGGGCGGGGTCGGTCTGACCGAGTCCATCGCCCGGCGGCTGAGCATCAACAACGAGGAGGCAGAGGAGCTCAAGAAGAACCCGGGCGAGAACGCGGAAGAGGTGATGGAGGCGGTCCTGGGGCCCCTCGACGACCTCATGAGCGAAATAAGTCTTTCCTTCGACTACTTCGAAAACCAGCACGAGAAGCTCGTGGAAGAGGTGCTCATCTCGGGAGGCACGTCCCAGCTTGCCGGAATCATGGAGGTGTTCCAGCAGCATTTCGGCAAGCCGACGAACTTCTGGGATCCGCTCGAAGGATTGAAACTGGAGCTGCCCGCTCACCAGATGGGGCAGCTGAAATCTCACGTCAGAACGGTGCCGGTGGCCTTAGGGCTCGCGGCGAGGGTGGGTACACTGTCATGATTAAGATTAACCTTCTGCCTGAAGAACTCAGACCGCTCGAGAAGACTCCCCTGGGGAGGTTCCTGGTCATCGTGTTCGGTGTGGCGCTTACGACCACGGTCCTGTTCCTGTTCCTCGTGCTCAAGTTCAAGACGCTGCCGACGGCCGAGGCGGCCCTGAAGAACGCGCAGAGCGAGAAGACCCGGAAGGAGGAGGAGGCCAAGGTGCACGACGAGCTTCAGAAGCAGATCGACTTCTTCCAGCTCCGGATCACCACGGTCCAGAACATCGGCAAGGAACGGTACATCTGGTCGAAGAAGCTGTACCAGCTGCACCGCGTCATCGAGAACGACGCTCCGGATATCTCCCTGAAGCAGGTGCAGATATCGGAACGGACCGGCTCCGCATACGGGGGCGCACCCAAGATGGAGATCGTCATAGACGGCTACAGCATCATTCCGGAGCTGAAGGCCGCGGCCGATTTCATGAAGAACCTGAGGAAGAGCGAATTCTTCGAGGACTGTGAGGATATCGATCCGGAAAACACGGTCGTCCGCGAGGAGGGGGAGAAGGGGAACATCTGCGAGTTCACCCTGCGCGTCACCATGAAGCCGCGCGTCGAGCCCCCGCCTCCTGCCAAGAAGAAAGGAAGGGGGCGGTAATGGCGGTACGTGCAAGAGCCTCGGAGAAGACGCTGCTTATCGTGTCCGTCGCGGTATTCGTCGTGCTGATCGGCCTGTTCACGTTCCTCTCCTACACGACGAAGCAGAACATCACGAAAGCGGAGGACGCCACGAGGGCGCTCAAGGTCGAGATCTCGAAGCTGGATCAGAAGATCAAGAAGATTCCCGCCGCGAAGGAGAAGAAAGACGAGCTCGAGGCCATGATGGAGGAGTACGAGCGGATCCTTCCCGACGCGGAGGAGATCGAGAACCTGATGACCATGCTCTCGGAGCAGGCGGTGCTGTCCGACTGCAACGTGAGCGATTTCTCCCCGCTCTCCGACTCGCCGGGCGGCCGGCAGAGAGGGACGGCCGCCGCCGCCGGGTCGTACAAGAAGGTCAAGTTCGACTGCACCGTCTCCTCGTCGAAGAGGCGACGGGGGTTCTACTGCGCGAGCAAGTTCCTGAACCTGCTGGAGCGGTACGAGCGGTTCATCTCGACCGACGAGTTCACTCTCAGGGCCGGAACCGACGCGGAAACGGCGATGCATCTCGACCTGACCGCGCACACGTATACATTCACGGGTACGATGGCCGCGACTGGTGCCGCTGCCGGCAAGGCCAAGGGCAGTGGCAGGGGTGGAAGACGATAACAAAGGCATGGAGAGGAACTCTAGGGAAAAGGAGTTGGCAATGATGAGACTTGGGCGAAAGAGATTGCGGGATTCTGTTCTTATCGGGCTCGTGCTGGGAATGATGCTTCTCGTTCCCGCCGGGAGCGCGCTGGCAGCCGACAAGAAGGTGACCATCAGCCAGCAAAACGTCTCCGCCGCGCACGTTCTCAAGAGCATAGCGGAGCAGGCGGGCGTTCAGCTCATCATGACGCCCGGGATAGACGACATCATCTCCGTCAACGTGAAGAGCCAGTCGTGGGAGACCGCGATAAAGGAGATCGCCTCGAAGCAGGGCTACCATCTCTGGATCGAGGGCAACTGCGCCGTGGTGTCCAAGGAGAAGCTGGGGCGTCAGCTGCCGCTGAATCTCATCGCGAAGACGGACCCCCAGAAGACCATCAGCATCAACGCCGACAGGGTCTCTCTAACCTCGATACTGGAGAAGATCTCGGCTGAGATCGGGGTGAACATCCTCACCCTGCCCGGCAAGGGGGAGGACCTGGTCGCCCGCAAGCTTCCCAGTCGGAGAGTTCTGAACGTGCGGCTGCAGGACGTCCACTGGCGTATCGCTCTCGAGCTGGTCGCCAGGACGGCCGGATGCAAGGTGGAGGCGGTGGCGGAAAACGTCTACGTGGTGAAGCAGCTGGACGTCGTCATCAAGGCCGCGGACCGGAACGTAAGGGACGTCATCAAGGACATTTCGGAGCAGAGCGGCATCAACGTGGTCGTTTCCCAGAAGGTGCAGGGAACGGTCACCGTCAATCTGGACGGCGTGCCGTGGGCGGAGGCGCTGGACGCTATCGTGACCAGTCTCGGTTTCTCGTGGAGACAACACGGCGAGAACACGATCATCATCAGTGGTGAGCCCAGAAAGCTCGAGACCGACGTGGCGTTCTTCGACGTGAAGTACATGACCGGCGAGAAGGTGGACATCGCCCTCAAGGCGATCCAGGGGGACAAGAAGGAATCGGAGAGGGACCTGACAGAGCTGCAGCCCCCCTGGGTGCTCGTGCTCAACGACAAGCCGCACGTGCTGCGCCAGGTGCAGCAGTTCCTGGATAAGTACGACAAGCCGGCCGTGGCGGACAACCCGATCGAGTTCGACCTGTCCAAGGTGAACATACTGGTGGATCACCTTGGCACGTACGGCGCCGGGATGCCCGAGATGCAGAAGAGAATCTTCTACATGACGTTCAAGCAGGCCATCCAGCCGGTGCTCAGCGAGCAGGCGCAGGTGGCCTTCCTCCCGGTCGTGGACAAGGTGATGGTGGTGGACGTGCCCCAGAACCTGAACTACGTGCAGGAGATAGTCGGGCGCAAGTTCCCGCTGAAGAAGAGGGATCTGGAAGCAACGGCGCCCGACGCGATCAGCAAGGACTACGACGTGGAGGTCGCGGACGCGAAGAGGATGGCCAGCGTGATACGCGGCAAGCTGGGCCCGAAGACCTCGGTGGAGGCGTACGAGCGGGGCGTGGCCGTCAGCGCGACGATTCGCCAGCACAAGAAGGTGCAGGGGATACTGAAGGCGTACGACGCGGAGCCGACCCGGAAGGAGTACAGCGTTCTGTACAAGAC
>CAYMFW010000005.1:39789-47357 GCA_964389785.1 uncultured Planctomycetota bacterium | reverse complement strand
AAGACGATCGATACGCTCGCGCCGCTCCTGAAGCAGAAGCTGAGCGCGCTGGCGGTGGTGGAGACCGATCCGCTGACGCGGACCATCATCGTCGAGGCGCCGGTGCCCGATCACGACTACACGGTGAGGTTTCTGAAGGTCCAGGATATCCCGGCGGCCGACGCGATCACCGTCAAGGTGTTCAAACTCAAGTTCGCGAAGGCGGCCGACCTGTCGAAGATCATCCAGAAGTTCCTGACCTCGACGGGCGAGCTGTTCGAGGAGAAGAGTGAGAAGAAGGAAGAGGCCCCGGCGGAGGACGAGAAGAAGGCCGAGGAGCTGGAGGGCAAGACCGCGGACGAGAAGAAGGAAGGGGAAGAGGAGAAGGAAGAGCCGGAGGCGGCTCCCAAGCAACTCACCGAGGCGGGCACGCTCGTCGGAAAGATCGAGGCGGTGGTGCTGTCCGACGTCAGCTCGAACAGCCTCATCGTCACCGCCAGGGGCGACGACATGCCCAAGATACAGGATCTGATCGAGAAGCTCGACGAGGAACCGCAGCAGGTCCTGGTGATGGGAAGAATCGTGGAGACCACGGTGAGCGATTTCAGCGATATCGGATTCGACTTCAACATCGCGGCGAGCATCTCCGGGGCTTCGCTGCCCACCACGTTCCCGTTCGAGAAGAGATACACCAAGTTCTACGACGAGATGGTGCCGGATCACAACCCGGCCGAGGTCGGGACCAGCAGCGAGGACGACCTGTACCCTCCGGGACGGGTGTTCGCCTATCCGGAGGACGAGACCGGGTTCCAGCAGTTCGGCACGCTCTCCATGGCTCAGCTGAGCCTCACGCTGGCGTTCATCGACCAGAGTGGAGACACCAAACTGATATCGAAGCCGCGACTGGTGATTCTCGACAACACCACCGCCAAGTTCCTCGTGACGGAGACCCGGGAGTACCGGAAGCGCGGGCAGGTCACCCAGGGCGACGGCGGCCAGATCGCGTTCGAATACGAGTACGCCGAGGCCGAAGACAAGATTGAGATGGAGATAACCCCGCAGATTACGCCGAACGGGAAGGTGCTCATGTCCCTCAAGCCCGAGGTGACGAGCTTCGTCGAGTTCGACGAGATATCCAACCCGGACGGCACCAAGGACAAGCTTCCTCGCATGGTCAAGAGGACCGCGGAGACCAAGGTGATCGTCGCCGACGGAATGACCGTCGTGCTGGCGGGACTGGTGAGGGATTGGGGCAGGAGCTCGGACAACAGGGTCCCGTTCCTGGGCAGAATTCCGATTCTCGGACGGCTCTTCAGCAAGGAGCTGAGGGAGAACTCGTCCAGGAACCTGCTGTTCTTTTTCACCCCTATGATCATGAAGGACGACGAGTCTACCGAGCTTCGGGCCGCCGACATCAGGGCCGCGTACGACGCGAGCCTCGGGAGCAAGGTCGAGAGCACGGAGATCGTCAGATGGGATCGCAAAGGGCCGTCGAGGCCGGTGGAGGGGGAGGTCGCTTCTCAGCGGCCCCTGAACGTCGGCGGAGCGAATTCGACGGAGGAGAGGAGGTAACGAGCGGAAAGCGTATGGCAGTGAAAGTGCGTCGCGGCATAGGCAGTAAACAGATATGGGAATAAGTCAGGAAATCAGGCTCACGTTCGGAAAGGACGGCGATCTTGCATTTATTTCGCACAGAAACGTCGCCTCCCTTCTCGAGCGAGCCATACGACGCGCAGGGATACCGGTCGCGCACAGCCAGGGGTACAACCCCCGACCGAGGATATCGTTCCCGTCCGCTTTGGAGACGGGCATCGCCTCGGATTGTGAGGTCGCCTTCGTGCGGCTGGAAGAGCGCTGTGAGACCGATTGGCTTGCGGAGCGGCTCAGGAAGAACCTTCCGGAAGAGATCGCCGTCAAGGATGTCGGCGAGGCCGGAGGGCCGCGATCCGTCAAGTGGGCAAGGTATGAAGTAGAGCTTCCCGAAGGCGCCGGGCCGGATCAGAACGATCTGGATCGCGCGCTCGAGAGCCGCTCTATCGAGCGGACGAGATCTGGAAAGACGACAGAAGTGAAACTGGCGAACTACGTCAGAACGCTGAAGACGGACGGCGGAAGCCTCGTCATGGAGATTGTATCCGGCGAGAAGGGCTCTCTGCGTCCCAGTGAGGTATTGGAAGCACTTGCCTTGCCCCCCTGTGATACGGCTGTGAGGAGAACTCATGTGGAGCTTGTATAGGCACCTGGCCGCCCGAAGGGGGCTTTTTGGAAAAGATCATGGTAGTGAATGCTCTCGAGCCGGAAGAGACTCGAATCGCCGTGCTCGAGGACAACGTGTTGGAAGGACTCCGTATAGAGAGGACTTCGCGGACACAGGTTGCAGGGAACATCTATAAAGGAAGAGTGACGGCCGTGGAGCCGTCGTTCGAGGCGTCGTTTATCGACATAGGCACCGAGAAGAACGGTTTTCTTCACGTCAGCGACGTGAAGCAGAAGGAGGGACGGAGAAGGGGCTTCTTCAGGAGAAGGTCGAGGAAGCCGGAGAAGAGGAGCAGCATAAAGGACCTGCTCAAGAAGGGCGACGAGGTGATCGTCCAGGTGACGAAGGAGGGGATAGGGACCAAGGGGCATGCGGTTACCGGTTACCTGAGTATCCCCGGCCGGTATCTGGTGATGATGCCGGACGTGAAGAAGAAGGGTGTATCGCGGAAGATCGAGGACGAGGCGGAGCGGGACAGGCTTCGCGCGATACTCGGAGAGCTGGATATGCCGGAGGATATAGGCTTTATAGTGAGAACGCTGGGCATTGGAAGGACGAAAGAGGATTTCAAGAGCGATCTGGATTATCTGATGAGGCTCTGGACGACGGTCGAGAAGAGGATGACGAGGATGAAGACGCCCTCGATGGTGTATCAGGAGAGCGATCTCATCACCCGTGTGATCCGGGACACGTACTCGCCGGACATCTCCTCTATCGTCGTCGACAAGGAGACTGTCAGAGACAAGATCGAGGACTTCCTGAAGTCCATCCTTCCGGGCAACGAGACCCCGGTGACGCTGTACGACGGGGGCGAGCCGGTATTCCACAAGTACGGTATCGAGCAGGAGATCGAGAAGATCTACATCCGGAAGGTTCCTCTCAAGCGGGGCGGGTCCCTCGTGATCGAGCCCACCGAGGCGATGGTGACGATAGATGTCAATTCGGGACGGTACAAGAAGGGGGCGGATTCGGAGGAGACGTCGTATCAGACGAACCTGGACGCCGCTCCGGAGGTCGCCCGGCAGATTCGCCTGCGGAACCTGGGCGGTCTGGTGGTGGTGGACTTTATAGACATGGAAAGAGATCGCCATCGGGCGAAGATCCAGCAGGTGTTCGAGGACTCCCTCGCCAGGGACCGGGCGCGGATACGCGTCCTGAAGATGTCCCGCTTCGGACTGGTCGAGCTGACCCGTCAGCGGATCGAAGACAGCCTGGAGAGCACCGTGTACGAAGAGTGCCCGACCTGCAAGGGAAGGGGACTGGTGAAGACGGAGGAGAGCACCTGCCTGGACGCGCTGAGGAAGATACGTTCGGCGGTCTCGAGAAACAATGTGGACAGGGTGGAAGTGTCGGCGCACCCGACGGTGGCGACGCATCTTCAGAACATCAAGCGCGCGGACATCGCTGCCCTGGAAGACACCTACGGCAAGGGCATTCTCATCAGGAGCGAATCGAGCCAGAATCCGGACGAGGTGAAGTTCGATGCGTTCGGCAAGAGAGGCGGAAAGGTTGACCTATGAGTGAAATTGGCTACGCGGTACTCGATTGTGACGGGCGGCAGATGAAGGTCCGCGAAGGCGATACGATCCTGCTCGACCGGGGCGCCGAAGGCGAGAAGGTGGAGCTGGACAGGGTGGTCGCCCTCCGGTCCCCCCAGGGGCTTCAGACCGGTACCCCCTACGTGGAGGGCGCGAAGGTCGTCTGCATCATCGGACAGCCGGTGCGTGCGCCGAAGGTCACTACGGTGAAGTATAAGAAGCGGAAGGGCTACCGCCGCAAGATAGGGCACCGCCAGAATTACGTCGAGGCGCGGGTGGAATCCATAAGCGCCGGGAAGAAGGCGGCAAAGAAAGCAGAATAGAGGTAGAGGCGGCTTTGCGCCGCCCGGAAAGGATCTCGAGATGGCACATAAGAAAGGACAGGGTTCCAGCCGGAACGGGCGCGACAGCAACCCGCAGTATCGGGGAGTGAAACGCTTCGGCGGTCAGCGCGTGAAGGCGGGGACCATTCTGGTCCGGCAGTGCGGGACCAAGTTCAAGGCGGGCTTCAATGTCGACCGCGGGCGCGATGATACGCTCTTTGCCACCCAGGCCGGCACGGTGCAGTTCGGCCGTGGACGGCGTGTCAGCGTGGTCGCGGATCAGGATAATTGAAACAAGGAATATATTTTCTAGGGAGGGATCTGATGAAGACAGGCAGAATCGGGGTCTCTGTGGGTCTGTGTCTCCTGTTGCCGGTACTCCTTCTCCAGGGGTGCGGTGACGGGAAGGGGGTCAACGAATTCGCCTCCACGACGGTGGGGTCGGATGAGCCGGCATCGATATCGCTCTCGGCCAGCCCGGCGAACATAACGGGCGGCGATATCGCCACGACGGTCACCGCGACCGTGCTGGGGGCGAGCGGTTCGAGCATCGCCGACGACACCGTGGTGTACTTCCAGTTCACGAACGCCACGGCCGCGACCTTCGCGACCGGCTCCTCGATCACCTCACAGGCCACGACGACCAGCGGTGTGGCCACGGCAACGGTCACCGCGGGCACGGTGGACGGCACTCTCATCATCAATGCGTACACGGAGAACGGCGTCCAGGCAACGGCTGCGCTGACCGTTACCGTCGATCACCCGGAAATGACGGTCACCATCTCATCCGATCCGGCCAACATAGCCGGCGGCAACACCTCCGCGACCGTTACGGCGAACGTCGCCTACGATACCGGTGAGGCCGTGGAGGACGGCACGGTCGTCTACTTCGCCTTCACCAACTCGGCGGACGCCGATTTCGCGACGGGCGCCACGATAACCCCGCAGGGGACGACCTCGAGCGGTGCGGCGACGGCCACGATCACCGCCGGCAGCGCCAACGGGGAACTGTTCATCACCGCCACCACCGCCACCGGCGCGGCGTCCGCGCCGCTCCAGGTGCTGGTGGAGGATATCACTCTCTCGGTCAGCATGTCGGGAAGCACGTCCATCGTGGCCGGCGGGGCCAGGGTGAAGGTGACGGCGACGGTCGAGACCTCGACCGAGGTGCCCGTCGAGGGCCAGACGGTGACATTCTCGACGAATCTGGGCACGCTGTACACGGACGCCGCCGGCGCCGTGGTGGCGACCACGGTCGATACCAGCAGCTCCGGACGCTCGTCGGTGTATCTCGCCATCGTCGCGGGAACCACCGGCACCGCGACGGTGACAGGAAGGATCACCGGCCCCGACGGTGAGGACATATCCGGCTCGCTGAACATCACGGTCCAGCCGTACCAGGTGGTGATCTCTCCCATCGACGACATCAAGGCGAACGGCATCGCGACGGCGCTGGTGCGCGTCAATCTGAAGGACGGGTCCGGCAACGCGGTCGCCGGCGAGATCGTGAGGTTCCAGACCTCGCTCGGCGCGATCGCCACGACCGGGGTGGCCGGCGTGACGAACCCCAACACGTCGGTGAATGGGTATCCGACGTCGGAAACCGACGCGAGCGGCGACGCGGTGGCTCTGCTGAGCGCCGGGAACGTGTCCGGCACCGCGACGATCACGATCAAGGTGCTCTCGGCTCTCGACGACAGCAACGCGGCCAACATCGTGATGACGAAGACGACCACGGCAGCGCTGACCCTGGTGACGCCCACCACGCTGGTGCTCAACGCGACCCCGGCCGGCATCGTCGCCGGCTCCGGTCAGAATATAGTGATCACCGGCCGGCTGACGGACTCGGGCGGAGACCCGATTGCGAACCAGGTGGTAAACTTCGAGACGTCGGACCCGGACAACACCTCCATCACCCCGAGCGCGACCACGAGCAGCGCCGCGGGAACGGAAGGCGAGGTGACCGTGAACTTCTCGTCGGGCACCGTCGCGGGCGTGTTCGCGATAACCGCGACGGCGCAGACGGGCGGCGTGGAGCAGCAGCTCCAGATCGAGGTCCTCTCGTCCGATCCGTTCCTCGTCAAGATGAAGGACGGGTATCCGGACCCGACCACCGTCAGGGTGAAGGGTACCGGCGGCCAGGAGACCTCACGGCTGATATTCGTCGTGACCGACCAGTACGACAACCGGGTGTCCGATTCTCTCGACGTGTACGTGGTGTTCCTGATCGACAGCGGGCCGGGCGGGGGAGAGATCCTGAGTCCGGTGCGGGTGCAGACCTCCAACGGTGAGGCCGCCGTCAATCTGGTGGCCGGATTCCGCACCGGCACGGTAAAGGTGAGGGCGACGCTCGAGGAGGACAACGGCCTGTACGCAGTGTCCACCGGCATCGCCATCGTGGAAGGACCTCTCTCGACCGCCAGCATCGGCATCGTCGCTCAGCAGTACAACATCGCGGGCAGGGTGTGGACCGGCCTGGAGGATGAAATAACGGTGTACCTGGCCGACGAGGCCGGTGACGCGGTGCCGGACGACACCGCGGTGACGTTCCTGACGAACGAGACCGGCGGCATGTTCGAGCACGGCGCGGCGGTGACGGGGGACGGCTCCTGCGCGGATACCCTGATAACGACGCCGAACCCGGTTCCAGTCTTCGGATTCGTTTCCGCCACCGCGATGGCGGACGGCGAGGAATCGGTTGCGGTCCAGTCGATCGCGGTGGACTCGTCCGACAGGTTCTACGTGGGAACGGACGGTGCCGGCATATTCAAGGCGGACATCATCACCGACGGCCTGCGGGAGTGGGAAGAGAAGAACGGGCAGTATCACTTCGTCGGTCCCCGGGTATTCGACCTGGTGATCCCGGACACCTGTCCCAACGTGGTATACGCGGCCACGTCGCTCGGACTGTTCAAGACAAACAACCAGGGCGCCACCTGGCTGGCCGGCCGGTCGCCCAACAACGGCAACCGGATCGGCTTCGAGACGCCCGCGCCGGCGACGAGCGTGGCGCTCGCGTCCGACTACCTCGACCCCGCGGCGACCTCCACGGCCGACAGAACCGCCAGGGTCCTC
The DNA here is from genome assembly GCA_964389785.1 of uncultured Planctomycetota bacterium. Taxonomy (GTDB): domain Bacteria; phylum Planctomycetota; class CAYMFW01; order CAYMFW01; family CAYMFW01; genus CAYMFW01. The sequence goes on along the minus strand of CAYMFW010000005.1, from coordinate 40,185 downwards.
GCTGAGACGGACGTCCTGGTCGGCACACTGGGCTACGGCGTGTACTACAACGTGAGCGCCGGTATGGCCTACCAGATCATAGATGCGGACGGGAGTACGACAGCCGACACCGGTCTGGCCGGAAGCTTCCTCACGGATGGGACTCAGTCGGAGTATTTCGACTCATCCGAAGGGGTGTACTACTTCGTGGACAGCGACGAGCCGGGCGGATACGACATCGCGGCGGACACGAATGATCCGAAGGACGGCGTTCCGGACGTGTATGTGCTCGACAGCGACGGGGACACCCCGGTATTGGCCAACATGACGCCGGTCACCAGCTTCGCGTTCAATCCGCAGGCCTGGAAGTACATCGACAGCAACGGAAACGGGACGTACGACCACGATCAGAACGAG
>CAYMFW010000005.1:0-39689 GCA_964389785.1 uncultured Planctomycetota bacterium | reverse complement strand
CTGGAAGTACATCGACAGCAACGGAAACGGGACGTACGACCACGATCAGAACGAGGAGATCGTGAAGGTGAACGGATGGTCCCGGTCGCCGGTCCTCGGAATCGGGGTGTTCGTGAACCGGCTGTGCTCGTTCCAGATCGCCGGCACTGACTACGCGTTCGCGGCGACCGATTCCGGCATGTACCGGTCCGACGAGAACCTGAACGGCGGGCCGCTCGGCCGCGCCTGGGAGGACGTGGGCGACGACGACGTTCAGTTCACCGCCGTCAAGATCACGGACGTGATATGCAACGGAGACGACGTATTCGCCAGCTCCTGGTCGAACGGCATGTTCTACACGCTGGACGGCACAGCCGTTACAACAGCCGGCCTCGTCGACTGGGTAGGGATCACCTCGCCCACGGCGACGGACGAGCTGCTGTACGACGGGACCGGGACGTCGGCGAACGGAGACGCGCTGTACGTGTTCCTCGACACGGACAACATCATGTTCAAGGACTTCGACTCGAACGGGGTGTACAACGAGGGAGATCCGGTGTTCGTGGACGCGAACTCCGACGGGCTGTATACCGCCGGGGAGACCCAGCTGGACGTCCCGGCCGGCTCGACTCTCGTTGCCGGTGACGCCGGCATCTCCGCGGTGAACGCGGACGAGTGGATACGGTACGCCGACACGGACGGCGATTACTCGTACGACGACGGCGTCGATGACGTGTACTTCGACAGGGACTCGGACCTGTACGTCGACGTGAACGCGGAGACGTACAGCCGGATCACCTGCCTGGCGTACAGCGCGACCTCGGACCGGCTGTACTGCGGCACGCAGACCGGAGGTGTGTTCATGTCTACGGCCGGCGCCGCCGGCAACTACAGCACGTGGCAGGCGCTCGACACCCGACTGACCGGGGTCAACATCGCCAGGCTAAAGTGGGCGACGATCGGCGCCGAGGAGCGGCTGTACATAGGGGGCGCGTGCAAGGCCCTGTTCGTGGAGTACAACATCACCACGCCTGGCTACACCGATGTCAGCCGGGGCGAGAGCAATACGAAGATAGACACGAGCATCATGGACAGGACGCCGGTGCTCTTCTCCGGGCATATCTCGCCGCAGGTGGTGTACGATCCGAACGTAACCAATATCGCGGCCGCTCCCGGCGCGGGCGAGACGAATCCGTTCGTCTTCGCACTGGTGCTGGAAGACGATTTCGGCAATCCTGCCGTCGCGGGCACCGAGATTACGGTGAGCGTGGTAAACCACGAGATGATCAAGAAGATCAACAACGACGGGAATGTCGAAGTTAACGATACGACGACCAGCGTCTCGGTAGGCGGGTACGGTGACTGGACGATCGGCGATGCGATGTCCTCAGGGCGCGGGTTCACCGTCTTCACGTATACCATCGGCGCGGGCCAGGTGACGGACGGTGACTACACCGGAGTTGATTCTACCTCGGGCGCGCCCGTCGCGGTGAACGCGCTGGAGTACACGGTTGTGTATATTACCGTGAACTTCAAGAGCTGGAGCAACTTCGGTGACTCCGGCGGCGGGGAGTACACGTACTCGTTCATGGTGGATATCAAGTAGCAATGCAGATCGGCGTCGCCTGAACGTCTCGGCGCGCATTCGGGGCCAGCGCTATGTTCGCAGATTCCGCAACACTCCAGGTGCGCGCCGGCAGAGGCGGCGCGGGCGCCGTCAGCTTCCGGAGGGAGAAGTACGAGCCGAAGGGCGGCCCGGACGGAGGCGACGGCGGGAAGGGCGGCGACGTGACAGCCGCCGCGGACGCGTCGGTCGAATCCCTTCAGCACCTCACCGCGAAGCACTTCCTCTCCGCCGGCTCCGGCCGTCCGGGGCAGGGGAAGAAGAAGCGGGGGCACGACGGGGAGGACCTGGTTCTTCGCGTCCCGCCCGGCACGACCATCACCGACCTGGATTCCGGCATCGTCATCAAGACGCTCGAGACGGACGGGGAGACGGTGCGTGTCGCCCCGGGAGGCGCGGGGGGGAAAGGCAACGTCCGCTTCGCCACCCCGGAGGACCGTGTTCCCCACCGGAGCGAGCCGGGCGAGGAGGGCGGGAGCCGGCGGATCCGTCTGGACTGCAGCCTGCGGGCGGACGTCGCGATCGTGGGAGTTCCCAACTCGGGAAAATCATCCCTGCTGGCCGGGCTGACCTCGGTCCGTCCGAAGGTGGCCGATTACCCGTTCACGACGACCAACGCCAACATCGGGAGAATCATCCTGCCCGACTACGAGAGCCTGCTCGCCGTGGACCTTCCGCCGCTCGTCGAGGGCTCCTCGACCGGCGCGGGGATCGGCAACGCGTTTCTCAGGCACGCGGAGAAGGTCCGTCTCTTCGTTGTCGTCGCGGCCGCGTCCGCCGATGACCCGGCCGGAGACGTCGAGCTCGTGCGGGCGGAGATGAAGGCGTACGCGGAATCGCTCTGCGATGTCCCCTGGGTCATCGTTCTCACGAAGGCGGAGACCGCCGCGGGCGTGACCGCCGGGATAGAGGAGCGCTTCGGCGTTCCCGTCGTCGCCGTGTCCGTCGAATCCGGCGAGGGTATTGATAAAGTGATACAACTGCTGGTATCGTACACAGATGTCTGACCTATTCATCGGCATAGACCTGGGCGGCACCAACATCAAGGCCGGCCTGGTGGACCGCGAGGGCGCCCTGCTCAACAAGATCAGCATTCCGACGGAGGCCGACAGGGGCAGGGAGCGGATCCTCGAGAACATCTGCGTCGCGGCACGGGACGCCGCGGGCGACACGTCCTGGGACGACATCGAGACGATCGGCATAGGGTCACCCGGCCCGCTGGACTACAGGACCGGGCTGGTGTACCGCTCACCCAACCTGAAGGACTGGACCAACGTGCCGCTCGCCGACGAGATATCGAGGCGCCTCGACGTGAGGACCTTCGTGGACAACGACGCGAACGTGGCCTGCTGGGGCGAGTACTGGGTGGGGGCGGGCAGGGACTGCGGCTCTGTCGTCCTCTTCACGCTGGGCACCGGCATAGGGGGCGGGATAATCCTCGATCACCGGCTGTGGCGCGGCTCCACCGGCGCCGGCGCGGAGATAGGACACATGGTCATCCAGGCCGGCGGCGAGAAATGCGGCTGCGGCGCGCTCGGATGTCTCGAGGTCTACGCCTCCGCGCCTGCAACGGTCAGGCGGTTTCAGCGTATAGTCCAGGAGGGGCGCGATTCGTCCCTTGCCGGGGCCGGAGAGGTCACGGCGGGAATGATACACGAGGCCGCGTGCGCCGGGGACGGGGCCGCCAGGGATGCCCTGGAGGCGACCGGCTACTACCTGGGCGTGGGAGTCACCAACATAGTGAACGTTATCAATCCGGAGGCGGTGCTGTTCTCGGGCGGGCTCGCCGGGGCGGCCGACATACTTCTTCCCGTCATCCGCCGGGAGGTGTCGGAACACGCGCTGGAGGCGCTGACCAGGAACCTGACCATCTCGATCGGCGCGCTCCCGGACGACGCGGGGGTGATCGGCGCGGCCGGATGCGCCATGAAGAGACTGGAGTCCGATGGTTAGCCCGATAAACAGGTTCAGGGAGGCGATGGAATCCCTTCTCATCGCCGGAGGGCTGGCCCTCGTCATACGAGGGTTCGTGCTCGAGGCGTTCGTCGTCCCGACCGGCTCGATGGCGCCCGCGATATACGGAAGAAACCTGTCAATCACCTGCGACGAATGCGGTCACCGGTTCGCCATCAAGTGGGGGTGGGGGCCGTCACGGAGACCCGAGATCAAGAAGTGCCCGCGGTGCGGCAAGCCGGTGCAGCCGACCTATTTCGCCTTCTCCAGGGGCGATCGCCTGCTGGTCAACAAATTTCTGCACAAGCTGAGGGGGCTGTCGCGGTGGGAGATCGTGGTGTTCTGGTGTCCGGACCCGTCCATCAGGAAGAACTACATCAAGCGGCTGGTGGGGCTGCCCGGAGAAGAGCTCCAGGTGAAAGGCGGTGACCTGTTCATCGATGGAGAGATCGAGAGGAAGCCGCGCGAGGTCCAGGAGACGATGTGGGTGTGTCTCGGCGACGACGACTTCGACGGCAAGCTGTGGGCGAAGTCCTGGGATCTGGAGACCGGGCAGTGCGACATAGGATCCGGCGTGCTGACGCTTCTCGGCTCCGAAAGCGAGAACGCGGAGATGTGCCTGAAGTTTTCCCGTCCGATAGATGATTTCGTCGTGTACAACGCCGGCAGCGACCAGAACAACGGAGGCGGCTACCCGCCCGAGGAGGTGGACATCGAGGAGGCCCGGCCCTCGTACGGCAACAACCCGGTGGGCGACATCAAGCTGAAGGTCGAGGCCGTCATATCGGACGGCGCGGGTATCGTGATCGACCTCGCCGACAACCGGAGGCCGGGGGCGCGCAAGGACCCCGCGTTTCGCTTCGTCATACGCGCGGGATCCGGAGTGAGCACCATTACGGACGCCGCCGGGAAGAAGATCTGGTGGAACAAGCTCGGGCTGGCCGGCGGTCCGCACGTCATCGAGTGCGCGAACGTGGACGCCGCGCTCCATCTGACGGTAGACGGCGAGATAAAAGTGACGCATACGTATCAGTGCTTGCCCGAAGACTCCCGTCCGGCGCCCTCGGCAGCCGTCGGCGCGACGGGGGGGAGAGTGGACCTGAGCAGGCTCGGGCTGTACCGGGACACGTATTACTGCTCGATCAACTCCGCCTTCACCAGGACCTACGGAGTGGACAGACCGTACCGGCTGGCGAAGCGGTCGCGCGATCAGGAGACGGGCGAGATGACGGGGGAGAACGAGTACTTCTTTCTCGGGGACAACAGCCGGTCGAGCCGGGACTGCAGGATGCTGGACCTGGCGGACTACCCGATAGTGGAGAAGTACATACGAGGCAAGGCGCTGGTGCGTTTCTGGCCCCCGCACCGCATCGGTCTGATAGAATGATTCAAGGGACAGTCTGATGGCGCTGCTGGAGGTCGACGGCATAAAGAAGAGCTTCCGGGGCCGCACCGTCGTCAACAGCGTCTCCTTCACGGTCGAGGAGGGGCAGACGGTGGGCCTGCTCGGTCCCAACGGCGCCGGCAAGACCACCTCGTTCCGGATGATCGTCGGCATGCTCACCCCGGATGCGGGTACCGTTCGCTTCAGGGACGAAGACGTCACCCGCCTGCCGATGTTCAGGCGCGCGAGAAAGGGTATGGGCTACCTGTCGCAGGAGCCGTCCGTGTTCCAGCGCCTGACGGTCAGACAGAACATACTCGCGGTGCTCGAGGCCAGGGGAATGGAGCGGAAGGAGCGATACGAAAAGACCGACAGGGCGCTGGAGGAGTTCGGGCTGGTCAAGATCGCCGGCAGCAGGGCCCACACGCTCTCCGGCGGCGAGCGCCGGAAGCTGGAGCTGGCGCGCGCGCTGGCGACCTCGCCGACTCTTCTGCTTCTCGACGAGCCGTTCTCGGGAGTGGACCCGATCGCGGTGTCGGGCCTGCAGGAGGTGATGCGGAACCTGAGAAAGCGCGGCATCGGGATTCTGCTGACCGATCACAGCGTGCGGGAGACCCTGAAGGTGACCGACAGGGCCTACATCATACGGGAGGGCAACATCCTGGCGCACGGCACGTCGGATCACCTGATAAACGATCCCGAGGCCCGCAAGCACTACCTCGGCGAAGACTTCGAGATGTAGCGGGAGCTATTCCTTCTCCTGGAAGGCGATGTTGATGGCGAACTCCTCGTAGCCGGCGGTCGTCAGTTCCACCAGCTCCGCCTCCTCGCCCGGCGCGATCTCGTGTCGCAGCTCTATGTTGTGCGTGGTGTGTTTCTTCTTCTTCTCGATCCTGATGCTGATGACTATGTCATACACCGTCTTCTTTCCCTGGTTTACGAGCGTTCCCCTGAGGAGACCGTCCTTCTTGTCGATGGTGCAGTCCTTCAGCAGCAGCGGGCCGGCCTGGAGCTCGAACGCCTTTGTTCCGGCTTCCTCCTTGGCGACCGGGGGGCCTCCGATGGAATCGAATTCGACCCCGTAGTCGTATTTGTTGTGATCGGGGACCTTGTTGAGGACGAGCCTGAAGGACGCCGTCCGGTTGGGTTCCAGCCGGGACGTCGGCACGCCGCAGCGCAGCTCCTTGACGGTCTTCGCGTTCTTCTCAGCCTCCGCCTCGGCGTCGACCTTCCTGCCGGTCTTGTCTCTCTTCACCGTCTGTTTCGGATTCTTCGTCTTCGGCGCCTTCGCCAGGAGCAGCTTTATCACCACCTGGATCTTTTCGGCGGGGCAGTCTCCCAGGTTCTGGACCGTCCCGGTTATCGTCAGGCTCTCGTTCTTCCTTCCCGTCTTCTTCAGCTCCTCCCGGGAGGCGATCACCCGCACGTCCGCCGCTCCCTCGGCGAGCACGATCTCCCTGGGAAGCTCCGGATTGTCGCCCGGCTTGTCCGGCCAGTACCGCCCCTCGAAGTACTGCTGTATCTCCTTTCCCTCCCGGTCCGCGGTGAGCTTTATGCGGTACCTCTGGAAGATAGGACAGTTGAAGATGGTGCGCTTCATGGTCCCCGTGCCGAAGCTGTAGATGACCGAGCTGTACCACGACGAGCGCTTGGCGATCTTGCCGGCGTCATCCAGAAACTGCAGGTCCGCCTTCACCTTGGAGATCCGCTTGGGCGAGTTGTTCTTGAAGGACGCCTCGACGATGCCCTTCTTGCTGAAGCGGTCCCACCTCATGCTCCACTTGGTGACCTTCACCGGTCCCTTCGGGGGCTCCGCCTTGCCGTCGGCGGCGATGGAAAGACACGGCGAGACAGCCATGGCCGCCGCGAAAGCGACGCCAAAACATAACCATAATAATAGCCGCATGTTGCAGAGACTACCTCGGTGTTCCATCATCTCTTTAAACGCTCCCGGAAGCGATAGGGTTCATTCTTTCGTAAATCATTTGACGGGAAATACCAGCGGCTGCGCCTTCGACGGCTTCGGCATCACGAAAGGCGTGATGCTCTGGACGAACCAGGTCCGGTAGCCGGGCTTGGGCTTTAACGTTTCGTACTTCGTGCCGGTGAGGCTGGTAAGCATCTCCGCGACGAATTGACACATGTACATGCCGCCCATGAACTCGCTGTCGCTCAGCCGTTCGTCCGTCGTGAAGATCTCGACCAGTCCGTCATAGCCGATGTTCAGCAGGGACTTGATTATCTGCATCCGGACGCCGGACGAATCCAGCGTGGGCGGGCCCATCTCCTGGGGGATCACCTTCTCGGTGAGGAGCTTCAGCATGTGGGGAACGGCTTCCTGCGCCTTCAGCTCGCCCAGCGCGAACGCGGCGTTTTCCCGCACCGCAGCGGCGGCCTCGTAATCGTTGAGCGCGACGATCAGCTGGGGGACCGCGGAGTGTTTCAGCTCCCCGATGGAGCGGGCGGCTCGCGCGCGTACGCTGTCGGACTGGTCGGTAAGCATCCGGACGAGCACGTTCCTTCCCGCCGGCGTATCCGCCCGCGACAGAGCCTTCGCGATCTCGGTCCTCACTGCGGGCGACTTGTCCGACGCGGCGCCGCAGAGCAGCGGGCCGCATTCCTTGTCCGCGAGCCGGCCGAGCGCCCACGCGGATATCACCCTGACGGTTTCGTCGTTGTCCTTCAGCCCCTTTCCGAGGGCCGCCATGCCGTCCCGGTACTTGATCGTTCCCAGGCCCCACGCGGCCTCCCTGCGCACGGCCGGCATCTTGTGGGTGATGCAGGAAGCCAGCACGTCGCCGGCGGCCTTGCCCCCGATCTCGATCAGCGCGAGCGTCGCCGCCCGCCTCACCTGGTCCTCCCTGTCGGCGAGTGTCTTCCCGAGGGCCGGGGCGGAGGAGGCGTCGCAAAGGTTTCCGCAGGCGCCGCACGCCGCGGTCCGTATCCCCATGTCACCGTGCGAGAGCATTTTCGCGATCCCGGGTATCGGTTTTCCCGCGTCCTTCAGGTCCGCGATTCCGAGAAGCACGCACTGGATTACGTGGCGCGTCTCCTTCCGGCCGAGCGCCTTCGCGAGGTGCGCCGCGCCGTCCGCGCCGTACGACCCCAGCGCCACGGCCGCGGCACCCCGCACCATCTCGTCCCCGTCCGTGAGCGCCTTCGCGAGGAGTCCGGCGGCCTTCGGGACCTTCGCGGCGGCCAGCGCGCCGGCTCCGGCCGCCCGCACCCGGGAGACGGGGTCCGTCATCGTGCGGGGAAGGTGCGTTGCGGCGTTGGCCCCGCCGACGGCGCCCAGGGACGCGGCCGCGGCCTCGCGGACGAACGGCTCCCCGTCATCGAGCGCTTTTACCAGATGCGTGTCGCCCCTGCCCAGCCTCCCCAGCAGCACCGCCGCCTCCCGCCGGACGAGAGGCGACGCGTCTCCGGCTATCGCCTTCCCGGCCGCCTTGATGAGTGCATCCTCGGAGATGTTCTTCAGCGCCCGGAGCGCCTCGCAGCGCACCTCCGCCACCGGGTCCCCCGCCAGCTTCTCGACGAGAGCCAGGTCCTCGCCGTCCGCGATGATCGCCAGCGCCCTCAGCGCCTTTCCTCTCTCCACCCGGTCGTTCTCGATCGCGATCGCGCGGATGCCGTCGTGAGTAATCCTGTCCTTCACCGGAAGCATCTCCCGCTCGATCGTCGGGTACCTCCGCCTGCGCGACATCTCTCCCGGCTCGTCCTCGTCGCCCTCCGGCGCCCGCCATTCGAAGGCGCAAACAGCCGGGATGAGGATGATGACCATGAACATGACGCGGCAGACGGTCCCGAAGGAGCACGTAACTGACCGAAGGGAATTCCGTGGGAACCCAGCCCGAGCGACCCGCCGGAGCAGGGAGGCGTTTGGCGACGGAGGGGCTGTCTGCCGCGTCATGTCTACCGTTCCTGCTTCATGAGCCGCTGCATCCGTATGGTCGCCGCGACGAGGAACACCACGCTCACGCCGACAAGAAACTTCAGATTATTCATCCAGAGCTCCGGGAGGTCCTTGAACATGCTGTAGGCCATTACCTGCACGGACGCGGCCAGCGGATTCATCGAGAGTATCAGGACCTTCGACCGGGCCTGAAACGAGTCGCCCAGGAAGGCGGGAAGCAGCGTGCCGACCGACACGGCGAGCACGATGCCGTACGTCACCGCCGTCGCCGCCGACGTTCTGCGGGAGAAGGCGGAGCAGGTGATTCCCGTCGAGACGGCGAACAGCACGGTGGCCCCGAGCACCGCGGCGGCGGGGATCAGGTTGGTATTCACCGCGCCGAGGCTGCTGAGCATGTACCATATCGGGATCATGGAGAGCAGCAGAAGCACCAGCATGATGAGCGCGTACTGTATCTTGCCCGAGATGACGGTCCACGGCCTCAGCGGCGTCATCCGGAGCATATCCAGATTGCGCGTCTCTATCTCGGAGGTGATGCTGCCGGCCGTCAGACTGGGCACCACCAGGACGACCATGCCGAGCTGGAACGCCATCGCGACGGCCACCAGGTAGTCCAGGTGCTGGATGCCTATCTCCGACACCGACAGCCCGACCAGGCAGATGGAGACGATGAGGGACACGTACATCGTCCGCACGATGTAGGTCGCGCCCCCGAGCAGGTGGCTGCGCCGCTCCTTCTCGAAGATGCAGTTCATCAGCCGGCTTATCTGGCGCTTCCGCTTCATCGGGTCGATGAGATAGAAGGGGAACTTCAGCTTTCGCTTGATCGTCGCCACCGCGCCGCTCACCAGGACCACCCGCTCTCTCGGCTTCACGCTCGGGGGCTTCCGTATCTTGAACAGCAGGAACAGCGAGCAGAACCCGGTGCCGACCGCGGCGAGAATCAGCGAATACGCCCACGTGCCTATCCCCCCGAATCGCTCGCCGGACGCCAGCCACAGCTGGGGCTGGACCACGCTCAGCATGGAGGCGAACGGGCTCAGGTTCTTGAGCCGCACCAGTATAGGCCTGGCGATCTGCCACTCCTCCAGCACGTAGTACGGAATCATGACGCCGACGGAGAAGACCAGCAGCATCATGTACGACCATATCAGCGCGTTGTGGCTCGATTTGGCCACGCTGCTCACCGCCAGCCCGATCATGCCGAAGAATACCGCCGCGGCGCACAATACTATGTAGACCTTTATCAGCTCCGCCAGGCCGACCCCTCCCAGGAAGAACGTGACGGCGGTGAACGGAAGCGCGCTGAATACGATGAGCAGCGTACCGGTCAGCGACGAGACCAGCTTTCCCGTCACGATATGATGCGGCCGCAGCAGCGTGGCGAAGAGCAGGTCGAACGAGCGATTCTCCTTCTCATAGACGATGGCGGTGGACGTGAACGCCGGCGCGAACAGGCATACCAGCGCCAGCTGTCCCATCGCCACCACGGTGAGGATCGACTGGGAGGCGTTTTCCGCGAAGGAATAGACCCCCTCCTTGGGCCAGACCATCATGACGAGCATGAAGAGCACGAAGACGTACGCCAGCAGCAGGTAGAAGGTCTTGCGCGACCTCAGTATCGTCTTCAGCTCTCTCGTCAGGACCGGGTTCATTCTTCTGCTCTCGCCCCCGCGGCCATCTCTTCGGTGACGGTCAGGAACACCTGCTCCAGGTCCGTCATCACCTCCCGGAACCACAGCACCGGGAACCCCTTCTTCACCAGGTACTTCAGCACCTCCGCGATCTCGTCGTCCAGGCCATCGAATTCGACCCGGATCAGGTGCTCGCTCTGCTCGATTACCTTCAGCTTCTCCTCCGGAAACGCCTCCTCCAGGTACTTCGGCGCCTTCGCGGCGTGCTTTCGGAACTCGATCTCTATCACCCGGTTCTTGTGGACGCGATGCATCACCTCCTCCATGCTTCCCGATATCAGGAGCCGGGCCTTCTGGATGATGCCGATGCTGTCGCAGATGTTTGCCAGCTCGGGAAGGATGTGCGAGGAGACCATCACCGTCTTGCCCAGCTCCTTGAGCGCGGTGAGCAATTGCCGCATCTCGACCCGCGCCCGCGGATCGAGCCCGGACGCCGGCTCGTCCAGGAACAGCACCATGGGATCGTGCATCAGCGTCTTGGCGATGCCGACCCGCTGCTTCATGCCGGTGGAGAGCGAGTCCACGAAGTAGTCCCGCATCTCCTCGGTACCGGTCAGGTCAAGCACATAGTCCATCCGCTCCCGTCTCTTGCGCTTCCCGATGCGGAACGCGGCGCCGAAGAAGTCCAGGTACTCCCATACCCGCATCTCCTGGTACACGCCGAAGAACTCAGGCATGTAGCCGATGAGCGTTCTCGCCTTGCGCGGGCGCCGGATCACGTCGATGCCGCCGACGGTCGCCTTGCCCTTCGACGGCATCAGCAGACCGGACAGTATCCGGATCGTCGTTGTCTTGCCCGCGCCGTTGGGGCCGATGAACCCGAAGATCTCTCCCTCTCCGATCTCGAGGTCCAGGCTGTCCAGCGCGAGCACGTTCTTGTACCGCTTGGTCAGGCCTTCAGTTCTGATCATCTGAGCTCCCTTCGATTTCCACGTCGAGTCCCCACAGCTGCCACGAGGTGTCCAGGAGAGTCATCTCGTCTATGGACTGCGGGCGGCGCGCCTGCATGAGGACCTTCACGAATACCCGGTCGTTCTTTCCGTCTATGACGGCCGCCGGGTCACGGACCTCTATCATCTGGCCCTGGCCGTGGTCGGCGTAATCGGCGAGCTCCTCGCCGTCCCGGTCCTTCTTTCCGGCGGGCCGGCCTATCTCTATCTTCGCGTTCACGTTCTTCGCCTGGAAGTTCCAGAACACCTTTATCCGCTCCGCCTTCATGCCGCCGCACGCGTCGGGAAGGCGGAACTCGGTCCGCAGGTCCCACGGCGTGAGATCGCTCAGCACCTCGCCGGAGGTAATGCCGAACGCCTTCGTCGGGAGCTTCATCCGGCAGACGCCGCGGGGAACGAGCACCCGGGCGGCCGTTCTCGTCACCGGGAGGCGGACGCCTATCAGCCCGAGCGACCGGGCGGCCTCGCCTTCCTCGATCTCGAATACACCCGATTTCTCCCGGGTCCAGCCGAAGAATGACGCGCCCGAATGTCTTGGCAGAACGGTGCGCATGGCGAGGCCGATCCCCTGCTTCGTCACGTCCGGGTTGGGATCGGGAAAGAAGCATTTCCTCAGTTCGCTTCGCACCACGCCCTCCCGGTCGGAGACTATGTCTGTCGAGTACGACGGGATCCCCGCGGGGCCGGCGCTCTTCCCGAAGCGCAGCGTCTCCTCCCCGCCCGACTCGATGTCCGGGGCGGTGACGACGAGCCGGTTGAAGCGCAGGAACCCGGTCTTCAGCGGGTACGGCAGGCCGTTCTTCACCGTCACGGAGAGCCCGTCGGCGGACAGCTCGCACCTTCCGGTCACCGCGCCCCCGAGGTCGGCCAGGCCGGAATAGGAGAAGCCTCTCATAGAATTTTCGTTGACCAGAAAGTTGCCCACGCCGAGAGAGTCGTCCGCCACCGTCTCGAACACGGTCGCCACGCTCTTCCCGCCCGGCCCGCCCAGCGGCTCGAAGGAGAGCCGGTCCGAAAGGGGCACCACGTCGAACGACTGCCGGCCCGGGGAGATGACGCCGGCGAATCCGGAAAACTTCGCCCGGTCCATGCCGGACGCGGTCTTGGCGAAGAACACCTCGTTTACGGAGACGTTCGATATTCCCTTCACTCCCTTGCCGATGCCGTACGCCACCAGCGTGCACAGCGCGCACGCGGCAAGCGACAGCGCCCAGCCCAAATCCGCCCGTCCCGCCTTCCTCATCACCGCCAGCGGCACGATCACCAGGAACGCCGCGATGGCCATGTAGATGACGACGGCGCGCCGGCTGGGGACCTTCAGCCCCGCGAACCGCTCGAGGATCGAAGCCGACTTCTTCTCCATCAGCCGGTCCTCGTGCGGGAGCATGTCGGAGGACGTCTCAAGCATCCTCGTCAGCAGCGGTTTGAATCCCTTCCAGTTCCTGAACCTGTCGTGAGTGATGTCCGCGGCCACGTAGTACAGCGTTCCCAGCCCGACCCGGCTGCGCACTATCAGCGGCAGCTCCCCGTCGGCCAGAAGGACCTCTCCGCCGGTCTGCACCGACTCCAGCACCGTCACCGGATCCTTCGTCACGAGCGGCGGGCCGAATCCCTTGAAACAGTCCAGGTTATTGACCTTCCGCGCGCCGGTGATGCGGACCGGGAGCATCTCCCCCATGACGGTTCCGTCGTATCGCTTCGGGTCCGTGCCCGGCGAGAATACGCAGAGCCCCCCGGTCTCTATCCAGCCGGCGATCGCCCGCTGTTTTATCAGGGAAAGATCCTGTTCTCCACCGTCGCCTATAACCAGCGCGTCCGCGCTCATGTACTCCTGCGTCCTTTCCGGCGCCCCGTCCGGCGTCCAGCCGAGGGTGGCGATCTCCCTTCGGAACTGCTGCAGGTAGTGGCCCTTCAGCTCCGAATAGTGGCCGCCGTTCCGGTCCAGGCCGACCACGTAGTGGGCGAGCGGCTCCAGCGGCTGGCACAGGAACTTGTTGGTCTGGGCGGCGACGTTCCCGATGGAGAGCGTCACGGAGTACTCGACCGGTTTCAGCCGGTCGCCCTGGCCCATCTCCACGTCCGTGTCCAGCTTGGCCGGATACGTGTACGACCGCCTGCACTGCGCGGGAAGGAATACCTTCTTGCTGAACACCCGGGAGGCGCTCTCGCCGCCGTGTTTCATGTGCAGGTCCACTCTGCCCTGCACCGCCGGGCCGGGGTTCGACATGCGTATGTCCATCGGGACCCACCTGCCGACCGGCGTGAGCCCCCTGAATCCGATGCCTCCGTGGTCGAGAGTGCGCTTTGTCTCGTCGCCGGCGTGGAGGACGGAAGCGGAGGCAATCAGCAGGATTATGGACGCTATCACTCGTCTCATGCCCCATTATAGCCGAAAAATAGGGACAGCTACCATTTTTTCCCTCTCGCATACAGTGAAAGGCCGGCAGGCCATTCTCTCGTTCATTCTCGGCGCCCATCAATCGAATGGGGCGCCTCCCCCTCGACGGGGCTCGGGGCCCTGAGCTTGCCGAAGGGCGAGGCAAGGTTCGACCGACCAATGTGGGCGGACCGTCGGTCGAACCTAAATCCGCTCGAGTCTGTCCTGCCGGCCTTTCGCTTCCGCAAAAAGTAGTAGCCGTCCCTCTTTTCTTCTATAATGGGCGTTCTATGAAACTCGTAGGTGATTTCCACGTGCACACCAAGTGGTGCGGCCACGCCGAGGGCGACATGCAGGAATACGTCGCCCGCGCCGTCGAGCTGGGTCTTCCCGCGATCGGCTTCACCGCGCACTTCCCCATCCCGGTGCCCAACAAGGAGAAGGTGTGCCTGGAGCCGGAGGAGATCGAGGTGTATGTCGCGGAGGCGAAACGGCTTAAAGACGCCTACAAGGGGGTGATCGAGGTGGTGACGGGGTTCGAGGCTGACTACATCGAGGAGCACCGCGATATCGTCGTGAAGGAATGTATCGGGAAGTGGAGCCCTGATTTCATCATTGGCTCCATCCATGTCATAGACGACTGGCCGTTCGACAGCCCCGGCTACCAGGACGGCTACGCAAGATGGGACATCACGGAGCTGTACCGAGAGTACTACGGAAGGCTGGAGAAGCTGGCGGAGACCGGCCTGTTCGACGTGCTGGGTCATATCGATCTCGTAAAGAAGTTCGGGTACCGGGCCGAGGGGGACGTCGGCGGCGCGCTCAACCGGCTGCTCGACCGCGTCGCGGAGTCGGGCATGCTCATCGAAGCGAACACCGCCGGATTCGACAAGCCGGTGGGGGAGATGTATCCGCACCCCGACATCCTCCGCGCGGCGCGCGAGAGGGATATCCCGATCACCATGGGTTCCGACTCCCACGCCCCGGATCAGGTGGGGCGTTACTTTGCAGAGGCCGTCGAGCTGCTTGCGCAGGCAGGTTACGAGGAGCTGTCCCGCCCCGATTGCAGAAAGGAAATGTGATCATGAAGAAACGTTTTTTCGCTCGCATCGCAATCCCGACAGTCATGCTGCTCGCGGCCGCCGCGTGTGCGAACGCCGCGGAGATGTGGTGTCCCAATCCGCTGATCGAGATACGCGAGGGGGTCGATCACGCTGACAAGGCCGACGCGAAAGGATCCATCCGCCTCGTCGGAGTGCGCAACGGCGCGTTCAGCGGCCAGGTGGTGCTGTTCGACAAGGCCGCCTTCACCATCGAGCCGGCCGTGATGAGCGACCTGAAGCTGAAGGAGGGAGACGGCGTCATCCCCGCGTCCGCGATCGAGGTCCGCTACGCGCTGCCGAACGGGGTGAACGGGACGGGCAAGGCCCCCAAGGGCCAGGCGATATTCGACACCCTCTCGAAGGCGCCCCGCAAGGACGGTACCGTCCAGCCGGTGTGGGTGACCGTGAACGTTCCGAAGGACGCGGAGCCGGGCGAGTACACCGGAACGCTCTCCGTGCTCGACAAGAAAGTGCCGGTGAACCTGACGGTAATCGGGTGGACGCTTCCCCCCGCGGTCGAGTTCACCACGTTCGCTGACTTCATCGAGTCTCCGGAGTCCGTCGCGCTGCACTACAACGTGCCGATGTGGTCCGACAAGCACTTCGAGATGATAGCGAGCTGCTACAGACAGCTCGCCAAGGTGGGGAACAAGACCGTCTACCTGAACCTGGTATGCCACAGCAACCTCGGAAACGCCGAGACGGTAGTCCGCTGGACGAAGGAGGGCGACACGTACGTGCCGGACCTCACCGCGGTGAAGCGGCTGATAGACGTGGCGGTCGAAAGCGGCTGCAGGCCGCAGGTAGTGGTGCTGTACCTGTACGAGGGCAAGATCGGCGGCGGGCGCACCGGCACCATCGCGAACGGGGTGAAGGACAAGGGTACCGAGGAGGAACAGCAGAGGGGCGTGCGCCTCACTCTCTACGATCCGGCGACGAAGAAGGCGGAGATCTTCGAGGGTCCGTGTTTCAACAGCAGGAACGCCGCGTTCCCCAACTACCCGGACGACACCGTCGCGTTCTGGAAGCCGGTGATCGACGGCATCCGGGAACACCTGGAGAAGCATGAGATACCGAAGGAAACGATGATGTACGGCAACTTCCCGGACTTCATGGTGCCGAGCAAGGCCGTGGTGGAGTGCCTGAAGAAGCTCGCCCCCTACATCCGCTGGATAGAGCAGACGCACGGTTCGATGAAGTCGGTGCAGGGGCATCCGGTGGGCTACTCCACCACGGTCTGGAACGCCCGGTTTCCCAAGGAGCCGAAGGACGCCCGCCTCTACGGCTGGAAACTGAAGCCGGGAGACCGGTTCGTCGCGTTCAACGACAGGGATATATGGAAGCCCTGCTACGCCTGGCAGCTGGTGCGCAGCAGGCTGATCGGGGAGCTGAATATCGTCGGGAAGCAGTGCGGCTTCGGCCGGATGTGCGCAGACTTCTGGCCGGTGCTGAAGGGAGGCAAGGGCAAGCGGGTGACCTACTATTCCATCTCAAGGCGTTTTCGCATCAGCGACTGGCACCAGCTCAACATGAGGGCCACGCCGTACCTGTCGCCGTCGGAGGAAGGCGCGCTCACCACGATCCGTTTCGAGATGGTGCGAGAGGGTCTCCAGGAGTGCGAGGCGCGCGTCTTCATCGAGAAGGCGCTGATCGATGAGGGGTCACGCGCGAAGCTCGGCGAGTCGGCTGCGGCCCACCAGGCGATGCTGGACGAGCGGGTCGGCGGGATCCTGGGGTCTATGTCCACGAAGTCGAAGTCCCGCGGCGAGGACCACCTGAAGTACGTGCAGTCCGACTGGCAGGGCGCGTCCGCGAAGCTCTACGCCGCGGCGGCGCAGACGGCCTCGGCGCTGGGCACCGGGAAGTAGTCCGGCCGGGACTGGCGCGGCGAAGATGAAGTCGCTTCTCGGGGCCATACGGAAACACCCCGCCTGTCGCGGGATCTCCAGGGCGATCCGTTCCGGGCGGAACGTCGTGCTCACCGGTCTGCGCGGCTCGGCCCTGTCCGCGGTCGCCGCGTGTCTCAGCGAGGACATCGGACACACGGTGGCGATCATTACGTCGTCCACCGAGAACGCCGAGGCGATACTTGACGATCTCGAAACCTTCGGCATCGACCCGCTCCTGGAATTTCCGGTCGGCGACATCTTCTCCTCCGGCGCGGAGGCGATTCTGGACGAGGACACGCACCGCCGGATGCTGACGCTGTGCTCCCTGTCCGATGACGATGACTCTCCGGCCGTCGTGGTGACGCCGATACAGGCGGTGATACAGCCGGTGCCCACCCCGTCCAGCGTCACCTCCGCCTCCGTGCAGGTGGTCGCCGGCAGGGACCTCGACCGGGAAAAGTTCCTTTCGGATCTGGTGGACGCCGGGCTGGAGCACGTGCCGATGGTCGAAATGCCCGGCGAGTTCAGCGCCCGGGGCGGCATCCTGGACGTGTTTCCGCTGTCGTCCGACCGCCCGCTGCGGATCGAGCTGGTCGGCAACACCGTCGAGTCCATACGGGTATTCGACGTCGTTTCTCAGGAATCGGTTTCCATGCTGGACGCGGCGGCCGTGAACATGTCGGCGCCTCGCGTGGGCGAAGACTCGATGGTGCTGGATCACCTTCCGGACGGCGCCGTCGTGGTCCTCGACGAGCCGTCGGTGCTCCAGGTGTCGGCGGAGACCTTCAGCCGGAGCGCGGGGAAGACGAAGCTGTTTTCCTTCGCGGACGTCCTGCGCGCGCTGGAGCGGGTCACCACGGTAAGCGTCACGCCGCTTCCGGAGAAGGGCGGCGAGGACGTCTTCGAAATGAACTGCCACGCGGTGCCCGCGATGGAGGCGGACCTGGACAAGGTGGCCGCGCGGCTCAGCGAGGTGGCCGGGACGTACCGGGAATGCGTCCTGCTGTGCGACACGGATTCCGAGGTGGACCGGTTCAGAGAGCTTTTCAAGGGCAGGAAGCTCCCGAAGCGTCTCAGCCTCCGGGCCGGGCGGCTCCAGCAGGGGTTCACGATGCCCGAAATCGATCTGTGCGTGCTCACCAGCCACGAGATGTTCAACCGGTACCGCCGGCCGCGGCGCCTGTCCGCGCCGAAGGAAACGGCCGCGCTCGACGAGATCGCGGGCATCGAGGAGGGCGACCACGTGGTGCACGTGGCGCACGGCATCGGCCGGTTCGAGGGGCTGAAGCTGCTGGAGGACGAGGGGGGCTCCTCCGAATTTCTGGTGCTGCGGTACGCCGACGAGGCCAGGGTGTACATCCCCGCGTCCCAGATGCTGATGGTACAGAAGTACGTCGGCGGGGTGAGGCGGCGGCCGAAGCTGAGCCGCATCAAGGGCGCCGACTGGGCCAGGAAGAAGGAGGCGGCGCGCGTCGCGGCGCGGGGACTGGCGTCCCGCCTGCTGCGGACCCAGGCGGTGCGGGTCGCCAGGAAGCGCACGCCGTATCCGGTCGATGACGCGTGGCAGATGGAATTCGAGGCATCGTTCAGATTCACCGAGACTGACGACCAGCTGCGCGTGCTGGGAGAGATAAAGAGCGACATGACCGGCGCCGCGCCGCTCGACCGGCTGGTGTGCGGCGACGTCGGCTACGGCAAGACGGAGATCGCGATGCGCGCCGCGTTCAAGGCGGCCACCGCCGGCAGGCAGGTCGCCCTGCTGGCCCCGACCACCATACTCGTGCAGCAGCACTACCGCACGTTCAGGGAGCGGATGGCCGACTATCCGCTTCACATCGAGGAGCTGAGCAGGTTCCGGACGGACGCCGAACAGAAGGCGGTGATCGAGTCCCTCACGGACGGCCGGACCGATATAGTGATAGGGACGCACCGTCTCCTCCAGAAGGATGTCACGTTCGAGAAGCTGGGCCTGCTGATCATCGACGAGGAGCAGAGATTCGGAGTGGAACAGAAGGAATTTCTCAAGCGGCTCCGGCGGAGCGTCGACGTGCTGACGCTCACCGCCACGCCGATACCCCGTACCCTTCACCTGTCCCTGCTGGGGCTCCGGGACATCTCCGCGCTCAAGACGCCGCCGCTGGACCGGCACGCGATCGAGACCCGCATCATCAGGTACGACAAGAACATCATTCGCCAGGGCATCCTGCGGGAGCTGAACCGGAACGGGCAGGTGTACTTCATCCACAACCGCGTCCACAATATCGAGACCGTCGCGAACCGGGTGGAGGAGATCGTTCCGGAGGCGAGAATCGGCATCGGCCACGGACAAATGTCGCCGCGGGAGCTGGAGGCGACCATGACATCGTTCCTGAACGGGGAGCTCGACGTGTTCGTGGCGACCACGATCGTGGAATCAGGCCTCGACATCCCGTCGGTGAATACCATCTTCGTGAACCGCGCCGACGATTTCGGACTGGCTGACCTGCACCAGCTCCGCGGGAGAGTGGGGCGGTACCGGCACCACGCGTACGCATACTTCATCCTGCCCGAGCACGGACGGGTGACGCCCAAGGCGGAGAAGCGGCTGAGGGCCATCGAGGACTTCGCGTACCTGGGGGCCGGCTTCGACATCGCGATGCGGGACCTGGAGATCCGCGGGGCGGGCAACATCCTGGGCAGGGAACAGCACGGTCACATCGCCGCGATAGGGTACGGTCTGTACTGCCGCCTGCTCGAGAGGGCGGTGGCGGTGATGCGCGGAGGGGAGGTGGAGCCTCTGGAGTGGGTGGACCTGCGCCTCGGTCTCGACGCGTACGTACCGGCGAAATACGTGAAGGACGAGAGACAGCGGCTGGATCTATACAAGCGGCTGGCCGTCGCCAGGAACGAGGAGGACCTGGAGCGGGTGTCGAGAAGCATGCTCGACCGGTTCGGCAGGCACCCGACGGTGGTGAAGACGCTCCTGGAGGAGCATGCCCTGCGCGTGCGGGTGGCGAAGGCGGGGGTGGAGAGCCTGGTGCGGGTGGGCGAGTTCGTCGAGGTGACCCTGCGGGAGAAGCGCCCAGAGGTCGTGGAGGCCCTGCTGAAGGCCGATTTCCGCCAGCTCGACTCCAGGCGCCTGGCCCTGCCTGTCGGCTCCGAGAAGCCTTCCACGCTCCTCAAGCGCCTCAGCAAGACGATTTCTGACATAAGTATCACGTAAGGAAGTGGTTATTCCTCAAGGGGCGGTCTAGGGCCGCAGCCTCAGCAAGAAAACTTCAAATTATCCCTTGACAATGCCGAGAACCGGAGTAGAATGATAGTAGACGATAGGACATGATTCCGCATGACATCCGATGAAAGGGGTATCGATGACTGAGAGGAAGGCCGAAGGGGCGGTTTCGAGCGCCAGGCAGAAGGAATGGTTTTCCATCCAGGAAGCGGGGGAGTACCTGGGCGTGAGCGAGCCGACGGTATACCGGTGGATGAGAGAGGGGAAGCTGTCCTTCTACAAGGTGGGCGATGCCACAAGGTTCAAGAAGGAGAACCTGGACATGGTGTACGAGAAGCACACCAGCGAGCAGGAGGCCGAGTACTACGGTGCGCGGTGCGTTGCCTGCGGGCACTCACACCTGATTCCAGGCAAGATCCAGTCCACGGGCAACGTGTACTTCAAGCCCGCCAAGACGAGGTTCTTCGCTCTTATGGAGAGCTTCGTGGGGATGGAGGCGCGCGTGTGCCCGCGGTGCGGCTACGTTCAGCTGTTCACGGATACCGGGAAGCTGGACCGGCTGCTGACGAATGGTGACCGGGTAACGGGAAACGGCGGAAAGGAGGTCGAATAGGACAATGGTCGGGTGGCCGGAAAGGAAAGGAGGAGAGAGATGGACAGGGAGTTCGAACAGGTCCCACGGTCGATACGGGTCCTCGCCGCAATCTCTGCGGGAATTCTCGCTGCGGTGCTCGTCATACCTGCCTTCGTCGGCATCGTGTGGGGACCGGAGAATGGCGTTCGGGAATCACGAGTGGAGTGGGATGATGGCGAGAATAACATGGATAAGGCAGACGAGGAGCTGGAAGCCGGGGAGGACGCCGGTGGGAAGAAATCAGGCTGAGGGGGAAGAAGGAGAGCAGGTGGAATCATGAGCGCAGTATGGGGAATCACCTTGGTGCTGATCTTTGCCGGCTGTTACGCGGCGGGAGCGGTACTTGGGTTCGTGAACAAGCGGACGGTTACGTGGGTAGCGGCGGCGTGTCTCGGCGTCATACTGATACGGGTGTTATTGCGTTATCATCCTTCTCTTGAGTACGCCCTTGTTTCGTACGATACCTACGTTCCTCTGCGGCCCTGGTGGGTCTTCCCGTTCGCGTTCCTGATTCTGGGAATAGGACTGAAGCAAATGACGTCGCGGACGGGCCGTGTCGTGGTGACTACCTTCGCCATGTGCCTTCTTGTGCTTGCCGGTCAGCGGATCGCGCTCACCGTCCTTTTCGACCCGGAGGTATGCAGAGGAAGGGTCGGGAAGGACTCGGTGTGCAGGCAGACGACCGGTTTCACATGCGGTGCGGCCGCCGCGGCGACATTCCTTGGGCACCATGGGGTAGAAGCCACCGAGGGGGAGATGGCCGAGCTGTGCGGCACCAACGCGCTGACCGGGACGGATGAATTCGGAGTCTGCCGCGGGCTTAAGAGGAGGCTCGGGGAGTCCGGGCCGGAGATCAGCCTGTTGAAGGCGGACTGGGACGGCCTGAGGAAGGGGCCGTATCCGGCGATGGCGACGATACGGTACTCCTTCCTGGTCGACCACTGGGTGGTCGTTCTCGGAGTGAGGGAGAAGGGGGTCGAGATCGGTGACCCGCTGAGGGGAAAGAGGATCGTTACGAAGGATGAATTCTTGAGAGATTGGAGGGGGGTGTTGGTGAGATGAGGGGGCTCTATGGGGCGTTCAGTCTGGTGTTGACGGTGACCCACGACTGCAACCTGCGGTGCACGTACTGTTATGGGGGCGCGAAAACGGCACGGACAATGCCTGAGGAAGTGGGACGAAAGGCGATAGAGCGCGCAGTAGCGTCAGTGTCCTCCGGAGGAAAGCTGGAGCTCAGCTTCTTTGGTGGGGAGGCGCTGCTGGAAGCGGACCTGATCCTCTCGCTGATAGAACACGCACGGAAGTCATGCGGGCGGAAGGGGATCCGGCTCCTATTGGGGCTGACAACGAACGGAACGGTGGGCGGTCGATCGGTGTGGGAACTGATGACCATGCCTGACATGTATGTGGGGGTGAGTCACGATGGGCTGCCCGGTGTTCATGATGCAAATCGAATAACGGAAGGGGGGAGGGGCAGTTCGAAACGGGTGCTATCGACGATCAGGGCCCTGAGGAAAGCGGGGAAAGACTTCGACGTCGTGATGGTTGTGGGGCCGAATAACGTGGCGCATCTTTCCGGAGGGGTCGAGTTCCTTCAGGGCGAAGGGGTGCGCCGGTTTGTATTCTCTCTGAATGTGTGGGCGGAATGGGGGCAGGACGCCGGACGTGAACTTGCGCGGGAGGTCGCCCGCTGCGGGAAGATCTGGGCGAAAAATCTTCCGAATGTGGGAATGAGCTGGTTCGACGAGAAGCTGGCTCTCATGGCGGGGGATAGCATCGAGATGACAGCTGCCTGCAGCTTCGGTAACGGCGAGGTGGCGGTCGCGCCGTCGGGAAATCTGTATCCGTGCGAAAGAATGATCGGGGATGATTCGGAGGGGAATGGAACGTGGACGGTGGGGCATGTCTCCGACGGTGATGACTTCGTCGGCGCGCTTCACGCCCCCTGCCGCAGGTGTGAAGCGTGCAACGAGTGTGAGATAGCTCCCTACTGCAATACTACCTGTCGCTGCAGCAACTACATTCGGACGGGCGACGTGCGGACTCCGGACGGACTTCTGTGCCTGCTGAACCATCTCTGTTTCGGAGAAGTGGCTGCTCTGCTGAAGGAAAGGGTGAATGTGCCTTGTGGGATTGAGCGGAAAGGAGTTTTGGCGTGAGTGACAGCATAAGGATGCCGAGCGTTTCAGGGCCGCCCGAGCCGATGGTGCACATCCCGTCGTTTCTCAGGCCCGTCGTGACGACGGTGATAGGGCTTGCCGTGGCGGCCGCGGCGTTTCCCGTCGTCACAGGGATGTTTTTCGGGTGCCGGGGAGCGTCACGATCGGCGCGCGTACAGCTGCGGAACCGGGAGAGCCAGATCGAGAAGGCCATTCAGTCCCAGGATGGCGAAGACGATATGGAGCTGCACGATGAGAGGTGAAGCGGGCCTGTTGTCGATACGGACGCGCGCTCGCGTATGGTGGACTCTGCGGCAGGTTGAGCATGTGTTCGCGGCGCTCGGGGTGGTGCTTCTGGCTTACCATGGGTGCTTCGAGCTGGCTGTTGTCACGTCCGGGTCCATGGCGCCCACCCTGCAGGGGGAATCGGTGAAGGACGGTGACTGGGTGCTGACTGAAAAGGTGTCGTATCGCTTTCGGGAGCCGCGCCGATGGGAAGTGGTGAGCTTTCATCGGAAGGACGGGATACGGATTGCCAAGAGAGTGGTCGGCATGCAGGACGAGGAGGTATCCCTCTCGTACGAGCAGAAGTGGGTGCTGATAGACGGTGAGCCGCTCGAGCGTCCCGAGGCGCTGGATTTCCTGGAGTACTACTCGTACGGCAATCTCAGCAAGGGGAAGGCGGTGACATGCGACGGAGGATACTTCGTGCTCGGGGACGACTCGCGGGATTCTCAGGACAGTCGCTTCGACGGTGTGCTGGCCCCGGAGAGGATCACCGGCCGCGCGTGGATGGTGGTGTGGCCGCCTTCGCGGCTCGGTCTCGTGAGGTAGGAGGGTGAGATGAGAAGGCTGTTCTTCTCCTATAATCCGTTGTATCTCTTGAGCGCGCTGTGCATGCTCGTCGGCTGTTACCTGCTGGGAGGCATCTTCATCCTGGAGCCGGGAAGCCTGAGTGGGCCCGTTGCTTTGCTGGTGATTCTCAACATCTACGAGGGCCTGCTGATCGCGCTGGGGATGTACCTGATTCTCAAGGCCGGTCTCCTTCGGGACGGCAGAACGCTGATAATCCTCGAGGTGCTCTTTCTCGCCGACTTCACCTTCCTGGGCATGGAAAGCGTCGTGGCCGACGTGTCGATCGGGCTCCTGGTGAACCTGGCGCTCGCCGCGCTCGCGATGGTGAAGCTCGCGGCGATTCTGCGGATACTCAGAATACGGCTGGTGCCGGCGCTCCTGGCCTTCGCATTCCTGCAGTTCATCGCTCTCTTCGGACTGCCGGGGCTCTTCGCCGCGCTCGACGCGGGCGCGCAGGTGACCGCGTTCTCGTCGTACATGGGATGGTGGGTGCCGGCGGCGCTCATCGTGGCGTGGTACCTGCTCGTGCAGCCGCGGTGGCTCGCGTACCATCGCAACGGCACCGCGGCGCGCTACGGCGCAATCCTGAGGCCGATGCTTCTCTACGTGCCGCTCATCTCGATTGGCGCGCACCTCATCGCGCTCAACTGGCTCTACTACGTTCCCTTCCGGCTGTGCAATCTGGCGCCCGTGCTGATCGCGGCGGCGATCTGCCTGCCTCGTATGAAGCCGAGATGGCTTACCGGCTCCCGGCGCGCGGCGTTGCAGCTGGTCCTTCCCGCTCTGGCGGTCCTCGTGTCCTGCGGGGCGTCGGGCGAGATGGTGTCCTCTCTCTGGGCCCGCTCACACGTCCTGGTGACTCCCCTCAGGACCGCGCTGGCCGGGGCGTTCGTCGCCTACGGCTATTCCTACTGGCTCAGCCGCCGGACGGAGTGCGCGCTTCTCGGTGCGGGCTGCCTGGCGAGTGCGTTCGCCGGCCACTCCCTGCCCGTGATCGCGGTGAACTGCTGGACGACGGTCCGGGCGGTCGTTCTGGCGCTGATCGGAACGGTTCCCACCAGCCGGATCCAGGGCGGCATCGCCGCCGTCGTCGCCGCGTTCATCCTGCTCGGGGTCGGCGCGGGGACCAGTCTGTGGAAGTGCCGAGAGTCGGAGAGTGAAAGAATGTGGGAGGAATCATGTCGAACAATAAGAGGATCTTCGGGAAAGCCCTGATCGCGCTCGCCTTCGGACTGCTGTCCCTCTGCGGGCAGGCGACCGCCGACGGGGGGTACTTTCCCGAGAAGGCGGTGAAGAAGATGCCGTCAATCCCTGCTCAGCGGGCGCTGCTGGTCTGGAAGGAGGGGAAGGAGACGCTGGTGATATCCTCGTCTCTGGATTCCGAGGCGCAGAAGCTGGGGTGGATAATTCCGCTGCCCTCCGTCCCGGACACAGTGGAAAAGGTCTCTCCGGGAGCATTGAAGACCCTGACGTTCTGTCTCCAGCCCGAGATCACGCATGATCTGGGGGAGTCGGTCACCATCATCTCCATTGCCGTCGGGCTTTTCCTTCTGATCTTCGGCGCGTGCGTTTCGGGAAAGCGCAGGGTTCTGCAGTACGCCGTTGCCCTTACTGTCTGCGCCATTCTCATCGGCATGCTCATGCCGGCCCTGGCGAGGGCGCGGCAGGGATCGGGAGTGAGCAGGACATCGCAGGTGGCAGTCGAACGTTCCGCAAGAGTGGGAAGCTACGATGTGGCAATACTCAAGGCGGAATCCTCCGGGGATCTCTCCTTGTGGCTTTCGGAGAACGGCTACACGGATCTACCGAAAAAAACCGAGTCGATAGTCAGCGGGTACATCGATAACGGCTGGGTGTTCGCTGCGATAAAGCTGGTGAGGTCCGAGAAGGGAGCGAATACGCCGCATCCCATCAGGATCGAACTCGAGACATCCGAGCCGGTCTATCCGATGAAGCTCACCTCCATCGCCGGAGGAGAGACTCTCCTGGAAGTGTTCGTGCTGGCGGACCGTCGGGCATCCACGGACATGCTCGACACGGAGTTCTGTGATTCCTATCGCAAAGTCGGCAACAGCAACGTGCAGGAACTGGCGGACAGGCAATACTTCCAGGGAGAGACCTACAGGCAGAACATCGGCCACGGAGACATTGTCGATCTGATGTGGACCGGATGTGTCCTGACAAAGCTGTCCGGTTCCGTCCCTTCGTCCGCGATGACCGAAGACATGCGGTTCGACTGGCAGTCCTTCAGACAATACCGCCGTCATCTTTATTCAGGGAAAGGAGCGTTCCATTCGACGCTTATTCTCCTCATCCTTCTCGGGGGGACCGCTCTTTCGGCACTGATGGTGGTGGCGAGAAGGAAATCCTCACCGGATCCGATCCGTATCGTCAGCTTCCTGAAGCTCGCCGAACCATATATGGTGTGCGTTCTCATCGTATGCGGGACGTTCTACAGCACTCTGCCGAAGCTCCCCGGGGAGGACGCGAGATATACTCGGGCCGTGTTCCTGTACCGTGGGCACGAGCATACAGAGGGAATGATACATTCCATTCTCGACGACAATCCCAGTGTGCTCGGGAAGCCGGCATATGACATCGCGGCGTTTCTCGAGGAACAGCTGAGGGCCCTGCGGCAGGAGAACGAAATCCTCGGTGGAGAGGTGGTGAGCGAGAGCTCTCCAGGCAACTTCACAGTCGAGAAGACGGCGGAGAAGATCGTTATGAAGATCTACGATCACATGGGCCGGGCCTCGGTCTCGGAGTACGAGAGAAAGGACATTGACCATGGACAGGATAATCCACCGACGAAGCGATCCAGGGGATGAACAGCCCGAGGAGCAGCCGAAGCGGAGGTACTGTGTCTTCTGCAGGCGACTCTTCGACTCGCAGTCGGAGTACCTGGGCCACGCCTGTCCCAAGTACGGCGCCGCCGTCGCGAAGGAGAGCGAGAAGAGAAAGTACGAGATCGTGACGGAGTCATGGGCGTCGCCGCTCAGGTTTATCTACGTCCACAATCCTTTCTACGTGATAAGCGCCTGTCTGGTCCTCTACGGACTGAACGGGATGTTTGGTACCAGTTCCGAGGCAGCAAGTGCCTGGGGACTGATGGGCGTCCTCGCAGCTTACTCATGCCTTTTAGCCTTTGCCGGGGTTCTCATCGTCAAAATCGGTAAGGTCTGGGAGGACGCCCGCTCCATTCTCCTCATCATAGTCGTTCTGTTCCTTTCTCTATCGGTGAGCTTTGACGAGATCCTTATCTCCAGGCCGGAGTCCGGAAGGGCCCTGCTGCTTGCCGGGCTGGTGTTCGCCGCGGTGCTGTCGGAAGTGCTGCTGCGAGGGTTGAAGATCAGGCTGCCCGCTCTCTTTCGCTTGCCCTACTACGCGATTCTGTCGTTCTTCTTCCTCTATCCGTTGTACCTGGTGCGGCCGGTCTACGTTCCGATACGGTCGGCGACCCTGTGGGAGCTTTTTCTCTTTCCGGCCTGGGCCGCGCTGCTCTTCCTTTCTCTCCTTCCCGCGATCCGTCGCGGCATTTCCTACGTCAGGGAGAATGGGACCCCCTGGAAATGGCCTGCGTTTCCCTGGGTGTTGTTCGCCGTCCTGAGTCTGGCGGTGTGCGTCCGTTCCTACTACCTGACCCTCTCGTTCGACTCCCTGAAGGGAATGGACAGTATCTTCGGGTTCTACTTCCTGATTCCGTTCGTGCTGAGCGCTGCCGTTCTGCTGCTCGAGATCGGGATCATGTCAGGGATGAGGAGCTTCAGCAACGCGGCGCTCTCTCTGCCCATTCTGGCGATGATTCTCTCCTTCCCGGGCAGCGCGTGTGACGCGTACAACGGATTCGTCGAGGAAATCTTCGGGACGATCGGGTCCCCCGTGCTGTGGACGGCGATGGCAACGGCGCTCTTCTACGCGTACGCGATACTGAGGAATACCGAGAACACCGAGGTCGGCTTCGCGCTTTCCCTTCTCTTCTTCTCGGTCGCCGGCCTAAGGACCAGGGACATCCACTCGCTCGTCGGGCCGAGAGTTCTTCCCATTGTGTACATTGCACTTTTCGAGGTGTACCTGGCCTTTCGGAAGAGGACGTCATGGAGGGCCTTCCTTGCCACCACCGGCGCGATGGTCACCCTGTCGATAGGTCTGTCCGATACGTGGTTCGTGTCGTGGCAGGGAGCGATCCCGGTCCACATCGGGTACGTGTGTCTGCTCGCGTGGGCTGCGCTCTTCGAGGACCGGCTGGCCAGGGGCATGCAACATCTGGGTGCCTATATCCTTTTGGCGCTCTGTTTCTTCGCCGGGTTCCTGTCGGACACGTTTCTGCCTTCCGTTTCCGAAGGAATCAGCCTGTTGTACGTGATGGTGATGGCCGGTCTCGCCTTCGGTTACTGGCGGGTCGTCGACAACCGGCTCTATCTCAAAGCGGCCCTGTACGGGACCGGCATTGCGATCCTGACGCCCTCGAGGCCAGCCGTCCGCGCCGCGGAGCGGGTCCGGATTCCGGAAGGCATCGGTCCGCTTCTCTGGGGCGGCGTGGCATTCGTGGTTGCGTTCGCAATCAGTCTGGTCAAGGGACGCATACCACAGAAGCTGGCATGGGCGCCGGGATGGCTGAAACCAAACAACTCTTCCGAGGAAGGAGGTAGCGATGCATTACCGGAAAACGCTGAGTAGGAGGGGCCTTACCCTCATCGATGTCATCGCGATCATCATGCTGATAGCCATCGGGATCTTGATGCTGCTGCCCTATCTTGGCACTCCCGATCGTGGGGGCAGGAAAGCGGTGTGCAAGAGCAATCTGAAGAACATAGGGCTGTGCGCCAAGATGTACTCGCAGGACTACAATGACAAATGGCCCACGTTCCATTCCGGGGACTCTCCCGAGAATGCAAGGGATGCCGATGAGCTTTCCATCCTGTGGGACACCTTCATTACGGACGCAGCTTTGCTCTACTGCCCTTCCGCCGACGAAGACGTCAGGACAGGCATGGATACGAGTCTCGGGTGCCCCATCGTGCTGAACGTTTCTTACTGCTACATCGCAAACGGATCCACCAGTGACGAACGGATGTCGGCTGTCTGGGCCGCGGGATGCGGGTGGTCTTTCGACAGGCGAGGCAGGCCCTCCGATCCGATCCATGACGGAGGCACGAACATGCTGTTTGGTGACGGGCACGTCGAATGGAAGTCCGGATGGGGGGGGCGGAATGGGGGAGGTGCCGATGGCGCCAGACCGGCAATCGATCGATCTCAAGTCCCTCGACAAGGACTTCTGGGACAGGGATTCCAGGAAGGCGATTCTCCTGGGTCCTGACAACACGATCGACGACATCCCGGAGAAGCGGTAGGTGCCGGACCTCCAGAAGGCGGTATATGGACCGTATGGAGCCGTCCCACAAGTGACGGAGGAGAGGCCCCGATGGCAGTATTGACGATGTCCCGGAGAACCGGTAGACTACGTATGCGTTAGTAAGAGGGTAGTCAAGTCCCGAAAACGTGTCACAACAAAAGTGTCTCAGAGCCCAGGTTGATATTTCTCGTTTCGCGGGTATAATGTAAGGGGTCATACTGGAAGCCCCTCCGGGGCAGGGAGGTTGCTGTGCCCGAGGATATCAAGCGTACACTGCTTGGTAGGCTGGCCGTGCGGGCCGGCCTCATCACTCAGGACCAGCTCCTGGAGTGTCTGGACGAGCAGCAGAAGTTCATGCGGGAGGGTGGAGAGATCCCTCGCATAGGTGACGTCATGTGTGAGAAGGGGTACGTCACCCAGGACCAGCTCGAATCCCTGATGACCCGTCAGACCGAAGCGGAACCTGCGCCCGAGGAGATTGCCTCCGAGGTGCAGTCCATCGGCGGGTACGCGCTCATGAACAAGGTCGGCGCGGACGCGTACGGCCCGGTCTACAAGGCCCGCAACGAGAAGACCGGCGATATCGTGACGCTCAAGGTCATGTCGCAGTCGGTGATGCAGACCCCCGAGTTCAAGGACCAGTTCATCGAGGTCACGCGGCGCGGCTCGGTGCTGAACCATCCGAACATACGGCGGGTACACACGGTCGGCACCAGCAAGGGCCACTTCTTCTACACCTCGCAGTGGGTGGAGGGCACGAGTCTCCGCCAGATCCTGACCGAGAGAGGCAAGCTCGGCATCCAGCCCGCGACCCGAATGGCGCTCTCGCTGACCAAGGCGCTGCGCTTCGGGCACGAACGCGGCATCGTGCACGGCGACCTGCGGCCCAGCAACATCATAATAACAATTAACGGCGACGTGAAGATCGCCGAATTCGGCGTACTGAAGGACACGCTCGGCAACCTGAACCGCCTGCTCAACACCGCCAGCTCGGTCGGATTCTATATCTCGCCGGAGCAGGTGGTGGGGGACCGGACGGTCGACGAACGCGCGGACATCTACTCGCTCGGCGCGGTGTTCTATCACATGCTCACCGGCCGGCCGCCCTTCGAGGGAGACTCTCCGCTGAAGTCGCTCACCCGGCTCTCGCAGGAGGACTTCCAGGCGCCCAGCGATATCCTGCCCGAGATTCCGGGGGAGCTGTCCGAGATCGTGGAGAAGATGCTCGAGGTCGAACCGGACTACCGGTACCAGAGGATGTCGGAGGTCGAAGACGTTCTGGAACAGGTGCTGCGGAGCGGACTGATCGCCCAGGCCCAGGCCGCTGCCGAAGCTGCCTCCAAGGCGGCGGCGCCCCTGGCCCCTGCCGCGGCGGCAGGCATGATCGGCACCGCCGGGATCGGCACCGCGGCGGCCGGTACCACGGCTTCCGTCGGCGGAGGCCGTTTCTCCAGCAGGCTGGGAGGCGGGTCGGCCAAGCTGTCGTCCTCGTCCATGGAGGACATGGACCGGGACAGGGGAGCCCGCTCGGCCAGGCTGCGCGCGCATTCGAGCGCTCAGAACAAGTGGGGAATCATCGGAGTGGTCGGCATCGGGCTTGCGGGCATCATCTTCATTCTAATCCTGGTCAGCGCGAAGGCCAGAGAGGAAGATCGCCGGCTGGAGGAGCAGAGGAGGGCGGCGGAGCCGGATATCTCGGCTCCCAGGATGACCCTGCCGAACCGGGACGAGCCCAGGGACACGAGAGGCGACACGCCCACGTTCAAGCGCAAGGGCGAGAAGGAAGATGAGGAGCCCACGCCGACCGGGTCCCTCATGCTGCGTGACAAGGCGCCCGTCAAGCCGGCGCCGAACGACGTGCGGATAGAGAAGAAGCAGCGGCCGGTGTCACGCGAGCTTGAAAGAACCGGGGTGGAAATGAAACGTTCTGCGCAGCCCGCTGACGAAGGAGAACGACTCAGAAACAGCAAGCTCGGGTCCGGCGGGTCGCTCTTCGCCCCTCCGGGCTGGAAATCTCCTCATCCCACGGATACCGTGAAGAAGGAAGAGGAAGAGCCGAAAAACGAGTAGGCGTGAAGCTGATCCTCCTGTCCTACGGCGCCGATGTCGAATCCAGCGTCAATGACCTTCTGAGCAGGCGCGGCGTCAAGAACTACACCAAATGGACCAACGTGCAGGGAAGGGGCGTGTCGGGCGGTCCTCACCTCGGCAACGATATGTGGCCCAAGCTGAACAACGTGCTCGCCATCGTGGTGGAGGACGACGGCGTGGAGCCGGTGCTCTCGGGGGTCAGGAAGATGCGCGCCAATCTCGGCTCGGAGGGCGTGAAGGCCTTCGTTCTCAACGTCGAACAGATTACGTAGCGGCGTCTCTCCGCGTTCCCGCGGCATCTTGACACGAAAATCCCCTCCTGTTACCTTCCTCCATTAAACGACTTCCACAGAAACAGGAGGATGCGATGGAGGGACACAGGGAGAGGTGGCCCAGCAGGCTTTCGTTCGTGATGGCCGCGATAGGCAGCGCGGTAGGCCTGGGAAACGTGTGGCGGTTTCCGTACGTCGCCTATTCGAACGGAGGCGGCGCGTTCCTCATTCCGTACTTCGTCGCGCTCATCACGGCCGGTATTCCCCTGATGATCCTGGAGTACGCCCTGGGACAGCGGTTTCAGGCGGCCGCGCCGGAGGCGCTGGCCCGTATCAACAAAGGGTTCCGCTGGCTCGGCTGGTTCGCCCTCCTGGTGGGTCTGAGCATTTCCTTCTACTATGCGGTGGTGATGGCCTACGCGTGGCACTACACGATCGCCAGCACGACGCTTGCATGGACGCAGCCCCTGAATCCCGAGAGCGAGGTCGTCGTCGCGACGGCCGAGGAGAAGGAGGAGCGACTCAAGCAGGAGGAAGCCAAGCCGGAAGGAGAGAGGCTCCAGGTCTACACCCAGGACGAGAACGCCGGCAGGTATTTCTTCGAGAAGGCGCTCGGGGGATTCGACCCGGGCGGATGGATCGGGGCGAAGAAAGCGAACGAGAACCCGGAGAATACCGGGAAGACGCCGTACGTATCCGACATGTTCACCCCGGTGACGCAGCTCGTCTTCTTCACGATCCTCACGTGGGCCATCATATTCATCATCATATACAAGGGAACGGCCTCCGTCGGAAAGGTGGTGCTGTACACCGTTCCGGCTCCCGTCATCCTTCTGGGCATCCTCATCATATACGGATTCACGCTCAACGGAGCGAAGACGGGCATCGAATTCTTCCTGGAGCCGAACTGGGCGCTGCTTGCGGACGTGAAGGTGTGGCTCGCCGCGTACGGACAGATATTCTTCTCCCTGTCGCTCGGGTTCGGCATTCTCATCGCGTATGCCTCCTACGAGCCGCGGGAATCCGACATCTCCAACAACGCGTTCATCACCTCCTTTGCGAACTGCGCGACCAGCTTCTACGCCAGCTTCGCCGTCTTCAGCGTGGTCGGCTACCTTGCCGTGGCGACGAACGTGGAGTGCAAGGACGTGCTGAAGAGCGGTCCCGGCCTGGTGTTCGTGACGTACCCGATAGCGCTCGCCAAGATGGGAGCGGCGGGGAAGGTGCTGGGCGTATTCTTCTTCCTCAGCCTTCTCACGCTCGGAATCGACTCGGCCTTCTCCATAGTGGAGGCGGTGGTCGCGGGCATCAAGGACAGGTTCCATAGCGTGGACCGGCGGGTGATATGCGGCGCGGTCTGCGGCGCGGGATGCCTCTTCGGCATGATCTACTGCACCCGGTCCGGGCTGATGTGGCTCGACATCGTGGACAACTGGATGAGCAACTACGGCCTGGCGATCGTCGGCCTCTTCGAATGCATCGCGGTCGCGTACTTCTTCAATATCGAAGAGATAAGGGAGTTCGTCAACCAGCGCTCCGAGATCCGGCTGACCTACTGGTGGGACGCGTTCATCAAGTTCATCACCCCGGCCGTGCTGATATACCTGCTGGCGGTGCAGTTTTCGAAGGACCTCGGTGTCACCTACGGGGGATACGACGCGATCCTGTCCCATTCCGTCAACGTCATGGGCTGGGGCTACATGGTTCTGCTGCTCATGGTCGCGTTCGCCCTGGGCAGGAACTGGACGCCCTTCGCCTGGACCGCGTCGATCGTGGTCCTCACCCTGGTCCTCAGCTGGAGGCTGACGTCGTTCACGATCGCCGGCATGGCCTCTCTGGGATGCGTCCTTCTCTTCGGAGGGCTCATCACCTGCCTGCTCATCGCGTTCAGGGGGAAGCCGGCGGAGTAGAGGGCTCAGACGAACCGCGACAGGTGTTCGATCGCCTTTTCGAATCCCTCCTCGGGGCCGAACTGCTTGTCTTCGTGCTCGACGGAGAGCACCCCGTCGTAGCCGACTGACTTCAGCCGGTCCGTGTACGCCGCCCAGTCAATCCCGCCGGTGCCCGGTATCGAGTATCGCCACCACCCGCGTTCCAGCACGCCGACGCGCTTCAGCGCCGCTTCGTCCTCGGTCGTGTCCTTGGCGTGGGTGTGAAATATCCTGGAGCCGAACTCGTCCACCGCGGCCAGGTAGTCCAGCCTCTGCCAGTACAGGTGGGACGGGTCGTAGTTGAGCCCGACGCTCTCCGGCAGGACCTCCATCGCGGCGGCGAAGTGGTCCAGGTTCTGCAGGTTGAACGCCCAGCAGTTCTCAAAGGCGATCCTTACGCCGCGTCTGGAGGCCTTCTCGCCGAGGGGCCCGAACAGCCCCGGCAGGTCCTCTCTTATGGTTGCCATCTTGTTCTTGCCGGGCACCGGGAACCCCCCGAGTGTGCAGACCACGTCCACGCCCAGCGTCTCCGCCGCTTCCAGCACCTCCTTGAAGTCTTCCACGTACTTCTCGGCGTCCTCCGTACCGGGTACCACGCCCCGATACAGCGTAAGGCTCGATATCTTCAGTCCCGTCTTCTCGAGTATCTTCTTCACGGCGGCGCCGTTATCGGCACGCACCTCCGCCGGCTTGATATGGCCGTCCGGGCCGCTCGTCACTTCCAGGGCCGTGTAGCCGGCCCCGGATGCCCATTCGGCGATCTCCTCGAACCGTTTTTCCCTTTCGAAACGCGCGGTCAGCAGTCCTACGTACATTACGTACTCCTTTCGTTCCTGCCTTGTCCGTTGGAGCGTGACGTCGCTGAGCGGATTCGTGGTGAGACCGACGGGCCGAAGGCCCTGCCTTGGTCGGTCGAACCGCGCCCTCGGAGGCGCCATTTCCGCATGCATGGCGCCGAGAATGAGCGAAGAGACGTCACGCTTCTATCCTTACGACTCGTCCCCCTTCGTCCGCCGACTTCCATGCGGCCTGCGTGAACCGGATGTTCCGGAGGAAGTCTTCCGGAGGCGATTCGTTGCGGGCCTTTCCCGTTATCACGTCTACGAAATGGCGGTCCGGGTCCATGTCCTCTCCGGAGAGCTCCATCGGCTCCAGCTTCTGACCGTGGCCCATCGCGGCCGTCAGCTTTCCCTGTGACAGGTACAGCGCCTTCCCCCTGTCGCCGCTCACCGTTATCTCCTCCCACATAGAGCCCTGCGGAGCTGAGCCGACGACGGAGAGCGTGCCGAGCGCTCCCTTGCGGGTGCGGAAGGAGACCGCGGAGTCGATGTCCACCTCGCAGCCGCGGTTGTCTATCAGCGCCGCCACCTCGGCCGCCTCGTCCTCCAGCATCCACATCATCATGTCTATGATGTGCGCGCCGGTGTCGTTCAGCTGGCCGCCGCCCGAGAGGGACAGCTTCTGCCGCCACGTGCCGGCCACCGCCGTCAGCCAGCCCTGGCTCACGTAGGCGGACACGAAGTTGACGTTCCCGAATTCAGGGTCGTGTATCAGCTTCTTCATTGCGCGGTACGCACCCTTGAATCTGCGCTGGAAGGACACCATCACGTGCCTGCCGGTTTCCCGGATCTTGTTGATGATCTTCCTGGTCTCCTCCTCGGTGCAGACCAGCGGCTTCTCGGCCAGAACGTGGAGCCCGGCGTCGAGCGACTCGATGATCTGGTCGTAGTGCAGCGTGTGCGGGGTGCACACCAGAACGGCGTCGAGCTTCTCCTTTTCCAGCATCTCCCGGTGGCCGCCGTAGGCCGGCGGGCGCCCGTTCCCGTTGAACACCGCTTCGGCGAACGCGCCAAGCGATTCCTCGCTGGGATCCGCCACCGCCGCGATTTCCACCCCCTCTATCATGCGGAGCCGCTTCCCATGTCCGCGCGCGATTCCGCCCGTCCCGATAAACCCGATCCTCAGCCCTTCCATAGGATCTTCCTCCCTTTAGCCCGGATTTCTCATACTCCCTCGGCTGCAACGACGTATCCTGCCGGCATCTGCTTCGTTATGCAGCATGAAAAACCCGAGCTACCAGGCTTCCCCAGAAACAACAGCAGCCCTCAACGGGCACGGTCCCGGAGAGGGCTTTTCTCTTTCGTGGGTGATTTATCGTCTGTTTCGGGAATCGGGTAAATGGACGCTTCTGCGAAGGGGGTGGACTTTCTTGCTTTTCGACCTGAAGGCGCTGGGAGGCTTTCCGACGGTCTTCCTGAATACCCGACTGAAGTAGTGGGGGTCGTCGTAGCCGAGCTCGGCGGCGATCTCCTTCACGGTCAGATCGGTCGTCTCCAGCATCTCCTTGGCGCGGGCGATGCGGACGCGCGTGGCGTACTTCTTGGGCGGGACCCCGGTGAGGTCCTTGAACAGGTGGCTGAAGCTCGACTCGCTCATGAACGCCTTGTGCGCGAGCTCCTTCAGTGACAGGTCGCCGGTCAGGCTGTCGTGTATCATGTCGATCGCCTTCTCGATGCGGGATGATCTCTGGCCGGCCGGATCCGTACGGCCGCCGCGGAACTCCCTCAGCGCCCTGCGCAGAAGCACCGCGAACTGCACCAGATACGCCTTGGACATGATATCCGTCCAGGAGTCCTGCATGTTCAGGTCCAGCATCATCATCTCGAAGAGCTTCTGGAACCGCTCCGGCCACGGCAGGCTTACGACGGGCGGCATCACCCGCTTGTCGGGAAAGGCGAGGCCGGACCCCAGCTTCGGCTCCGGGAAACGGAGGCAGACGTAGCTCCAGCGGCCCGGCTGGATGTGTTCCAGGTGGTCTTCCCCGGGGTAGTACACCACCAGGTCGCCGACCTTCGCGTGGTACTTTCCGCGGCGCACCTTTATCTTCGTCGAGCCCTCGAGGACATAGAGAAGCTCGAACACGTCGTGGTGGTGCTTCGTGTGAGGCTTATACCTCCTGGCGCTGCTCTCGAAGGCCTGCACCTGCAGCTTCCCGATCTTCATCTTCCTCATCTCGGCCATACGGTATTGTATACGTTTTCGGCCGGGGGTAGAATGGCCGTCTATGGCACTACCATTCCACAGACCGGTCGAGGACGTGGGATTCGTCGAGATATCCGCCTCGGGTACGACCACGAATATCTATGTCGTCGGCCCGCCCGGGGAGACGATTCTCATCGACACCGGCACGGCGGACCGCGCCGCGGAGGTGATCGAGTCGCTGGAGGAATCCGGCTGCGGGCCCGGGACGGTAAGGGCCATCGTGGTGACGCACGGGCACCCGGACCACTACGGCGGCGCGGGCGCGCTCACCGAATGGAGCGGCGCTTCGGTATGGTCACACGTATCCACGGCCGCGATGATGGAGGACCCGTGGGGCACGTTTCTGTGGCGGGCCACCTGGCGCGACAGCCCCACGCCCGATGCGTGGGAACGGTTCATCGGGACGGGCGGCAGGGCGGTTCCGGTGTCCCGCATCCTGCGCGAGGGCGACACCGTGGAGATCGGCGGGATAACGCTGAAGGTCTGTCACATGCCGGGCCACGAGGCGGGCCTGATAACCCTCTTCGACGCCGAACGGCGGCACGCGTTCGTCGGCGACCTCATCCAGGGCGGTGCGGACGCGTCGTCCAACTGGATCGGTCTCTACACCGACGTCGAGGGCCAGCGCAGCAGCCTGAAGCGGCTTCGCGGACTTCAGCCGGAGCGGCTTTTCAGGGGCCACCGGGGCCCGCGCGCGGGCGGCGACATCGAAGCGGACATATCATGCGCGGAGGAGCGGCTGAAGAGGATCGAAGGCTGCCTGACCGACGCGCTTCGCGAAAAAGGCGCGCTCTCTCTCGCCGACGCGACGAAGATCGCGTTCGACAAGGTGCTCGGTATGCGTGTCGCGTCCGCTCCCGGATACGCGAAGGTCACCGTGAAATCGATGCTGACCGACATGGCGCTGAGATCCATTGCGCGGGAGAGAGACGATCTTACCTGGGAGCCGGCGGGGTAAAAAAGGACGAGGACAGCTCCGGTAATTTGACTCGGCTCTGTGCCTCGCCCGTATGATTTCTCGGCTGCCTCGTCCGAATAAGTATACGGCCGGTTCGTTATAAGTCAATCCCTGCAGAAAAAAAACATGCGAAAGTGTGTCACCTCCCTCGTGTCGAAGCGAATCTCTATTGAAGAAACATTGTGGATGAGGTTTCCGACGCTGCCGAAGAGGGATGATGATGGGACCTTCCGGGGAAGATGGGCTGACGAGAAAGATAGCGACGCGAATTGTATGGGGAACCGTTGCGGGAATCGCGCTCGCGTTTCTGCTCGCGTGGACGGGGATCATGATCGAGTGGAACACCGGCGTGCGTGCGATACAGCTGGTGACCGACACCGGAGCGGGAACCGGAAGGGCGGACAGCGGTGATGTCGAGATCGACACCGGCGGTTCGCGGGTCCCGTGGGCGAACGTTCTGGGCGCGTCGACCGTGAAAAGTATTTACGCCGGTTTGTTCGATACCGGCCTGGAGGAGCGCAACGCATCAACGCCGGCGGTCGAAGACGCGGTACCCAAGTACCCTCTGCTTCGCATCGAAGACAGGATGAAGCGCAGGCCGGACGGTGAGGACATGTGGGATATGCAGGAGGACGGGCTTGCCGGCCGTGAGTAACTTTTATGAAGAACGTCACTTACAGCTGTCTCGATATTCGCACAGACCGAACTGAAAAAAGTGTGTCACTTCGTTACGGCGCGACACACTTCTTCGTTGAGCCGGAAACGACTTAAGTCTTTTTGCTGTGCCAGAACCAATTAATTCCCAAAGGCTTACGGTCAGTCTCGTCGCAACTTCAATAGATAATTCCGAGACTTAATTTCGTGTGTCACATCGAAAAAGTGTGTCACCTGAACGGGTGCCCGGGCGAACCATGTATAGAAGAGACAACGGTGCATGGGTCTGTTGCCCGAAATCTACAGTACAACCTTCCGCGGTGAGGTGAGAGTTGATCGAAAAAGGCC
Source organism: uncultured Planctomycetota bacterium (assembly GCA_964389785.1). Classification (GTDB taxonomy): domain Bacteria; phylum Planctomycetota; class CAYMFW01; order CAYMFW01; family CAYMFW01; genus CAYMFW01. The sequence goes on along the minus strand of CAYMFW010000005.1, from coordinate 1,315 downwards.
TTGGGTATCTGTCGGAAGCCATTTCATTTCTTTCTGGGAAATCTCTATCCACGCATTGGAAAGGAGCAGGGGTATGAAGAAGGCTCTGTGGGGCGTGATGGTGCTGGGTGTGGTCGTGAGCATGGTGCTGTCGGGTGTCGGCGAAGCCGCGCCGCTCAGCGGGGAGGCGAAGGCCGACAAGCAGGTGAAGGACCTCCCGCAGGCTAAGTGGCGTCCGCTCGGCGCGCTGGACCGGGTGAAGGGCAAGGACATCGTTCAGGTGCAGACGCTGGACGGTCCGGGCGGAGACATCGAACTGATGTACGCGATGCCCGACGCCAAAGCGGTCACGACGAAGCAGATACTTCCGCTCGAGGCGGGCGGGAACGGCGAACCGCAGGATCTCACTTCTCTATTCCAGGGAAACGCTCCCACGACGGGCGCCACCGGAGAGCCGGTGCTTCCTCTCGTTCCCTGCTACATCGTTCTTCCCGAGGGGCAGGCCTACGCCGGTGCATCGGTCACGACGGGAAAGAAGGTGAAGCTTCCGGGGTCGTACAAGGTGAAGCACGCCCAGCCGGCCATACCCCTGATGAAGGGCGCGAAGGCCAAGTACGTTGAGCCCGACCCCGCGATCTACGGTTCCGATGATCCGTTCCCCGCGAACACGCTGGGAACGGTGCGGGTGCAGAAGAAGCGGGGCGTGACGATAGTGATCGTCAACCTGAACCCGGTCGTCTACCGTCCCAAGAGCGGGTCGGTGTCGTACTACACGTCGCTCAAGCTGGACATCGAGACCAAGCCGGTTGAACCGACGTTCGACACGAAGCTCAAGGTGAAGTACCGGCCGGACAAGAGCAGGCCGCTCGGCGACCAGGTCGATAACCCGGGAGCGCTTGCGAGCTACGGATCACCTTCGACGAAGGGAGGTGTGAAGTGAGGCGCATACACTGGATCTACTGGGTCGCGGCGGTTGCGCTGATCTCGACGACAGCGGTCGCCGGCGAGACGTACCACATGGTGCGCGTCCTCGCTCCGACGGACGATACAGTGAAGACGATGGCGGAGCTGGGGCTGCCTCTCGACGATTCCACGAAGGTCGGAAACGATATCGATATCCCCCTGTCGGAGTCGGACGTGAAGCTCCTGGACGGGAAGGGCGTGCTCTATAAGATAGTCCAGAAGGATCTGGAAGCCGCCTATGGAAAGGTCTGCAAAGACAACAACCTTCGCATTTCGAAGGGCGAGGTCCCCGGCCCGGGCCAGCTCGGCGCCGGGCTCGGCAATCCCCCGCAGAACATCGAGTACGGCTCCATGGGCGGGTTCTACAACTACA
>CAYMFW010000004.1:30627-67665 GCA_964389785.1 uncultured Planctomycetota bacterium | reverse complement strand
CAGCGACAGAAGCTCGTCGTGCAGGCCGGCCTGGTGTCTGAGGTTTTCCATCAGGTAGTGTGCGCTGGATTCCACGTCCCTCATCTCCTTTCTCTGCCGCCCGGCGACCTTACCCGATATAAAAAGGGCCCTGAGTGTCAGCTTTGGGCTTTCCTTCAGGGCCCCGGAGAGGGCTAAGAGTAACGTTCGGGCTGTCTTTCTGCGTTCATGAAGAATTCTCTTATTTCGAACGGGGGTCTATATAAGCAAAGGCCGTGCCAGGTTCCTGTCCGGCCGCGCACGGTCGGGCGGATTGGCTCTTCCGGCCCCCCGGCCTCACCGTTATCCGCGGAAGAAAACTTATTCGCCGGGGTATGCCGCGCTCCCGGCGATGTCACCTGTGCACGTCTTTCCGGGAAGTCCTTTCCGCGACCGGAAAAATTTTCCGGATTCAATCTTCATGCCGTCTTCATCTTCACATGGTAGGCTATCGACCGCGGATCGGCACCGTTGAAGACACATCCCGGTTACTCTACTATGAGGCGGGTCGTGCATGAAAATTCTTGTGGTAGAAGACTACGCGCCGCTGCGGAAATCCATCGAAAAGGGTCTCCGGGAGGCGGGCTTCGCCGTTGACGCGACCGGAGACGGGAACGAAGGCCTCTGGTACGCGGAATCCGGCGGATACGACGTGATCGTGCTCGATCTCATGCTCCCCGGGGCCGACGGGCTGACGACACTCAGGAAACTTCGCAATCAGGACAATCCGGCGTACATCCTCATCCTCACCGCCCGGGATACACTGGAGGACCGCGTGGAAGGGCTGAATCTCGGCGCCGATGACTACCTGGTCAAACCGGTCGCCTTCGAAGAGCTTCTCGCCCGGGTGCGCGCGCTCATACGGCGCAAGTACGAGGTCTCATCCCCCGCGGTACGCGTGGGAGACCTGGAGATCGACACCACCGCGCATATGGTACGCAGAGCCGGGAAGATCGTCGAACTGACGGCCCGGGAGTACGCCCTTCTGGAGTTTCTCGCTCTTCGCGCGGGGCAGGTCGTGACGCGCACCGAGATCTGGGACCACATCTACGATTTCGAGGCGGAACCCAACAGCAACGTGATAGACGTGTTCGTCGGCTACCTGCGCAGAAAGCTGCAGAAGCGCGGTCTCCCGCCGCTGATCCACACGAAGAGAGGAAGCGGATACGTATTGAGGGAGCCGGAGTGATGCGTTCTCTGGGCAGATCTCTCGCGTTCGGCACGATCCTCGGATCGGCCGCTGTACTTCTCGCGGGAGGGGCTGCGATATATCTTCTGGTCCGGGCCGGATTGGTCCGGCATCTCGACCGGGGGCTGGCGGACAAAGCGGTGCTGATCTCGTCCGCCGTCGAGCAGGGCAGCAGGGGAGTCCGGACGGAATTCGATGATCTCAACATGCGTGGATTCATGGAGCCCGGCGGTCCGGCCTATCTTCAGTTCTGGCTGGACGACGATACTGAGCTGTACCGCTCCCGCTCGCTGGGCAAGGGCCGGCTGGAGAAGATCGTTCCCGCCGGTGCCGTGCCCGGGTATCGCTGGGTGACCCTTCCGAGCGGTCGGACGGGCCGGGCTGTCGGGATCACCTTTCTCCCTCATGTGGATCTCGTTGATGACAACGACCCTGTCGAACCGGAGCGCACAGACAAGAGGATCGATGACGATGACGCCATCCCCCACGATGCGCATCTCGACTGGCTTGGCCGGCCTCCCAGCCACAACGTTACGATGGTTCTGGCGTGGGACGCGAGTTCGACCAAACAGGCGATGGCTGTCCTGGGAATCGTTCTCGCATGTGTGGGTCTGGCCGTCATCGCCGTCACCGCGGGCTCTCTCTGGGTGGTGGTGCGCCGCAGCCTGCGACCGCTGGATCGGCTCGCCGCCCGCATCGGCGGGCTCGACGAGACGGATCTCTCGGCGAAGATCGGGGACGATGACGCTCTGCGGGAGCTGGAACCGGTGAGGAACCGGCTGAACGATCTCCTCGGCCGGCTCGACGGGGCGTTCAGACGGGAACGTTCCTTCAGCGCGGACGTCGCTCACGAGCTGCGGACCCCTCTGGCCGGCCTTCGTTCGATAATAGAAGTCGGACTCTCACGGGTACGATCGGGCGAAGAGCACAGGGATACGCTTGAGGGGAGCCTGCAGATTACGTGTCAGATGCAGTCCATGGTGGAGAATCTGCTGTCGCTTGCCCGGCTGGAAGCCGGCAGGGTCACCGCGCAGAAGGAACCGGTTTTTCCGAACGAGCTGATCCGCGAGTGCTGGAAACCGCTTCGCGAGACGGCCGAGGGACGGGGGCTGAACGTCGAGTGGATCCTCGGTCCCGAAGTCCCGGTGATCGCCGATTCGGTGCTGCTCGGCCTGGTCATTCGCAATATTCTGGATAACGCGGTTTTTCATGCCGATCACGCCGGGTCGGTGAAGATAGAGACTGTCGCCGGCGACGGGGTGGTGGAGATTCGGGTCGCGAATTCCGGCAGCACCCTTTCTCCAGACGAGGTCGAACACGTGTTCGAGCGGCTCTGGCGGGGCGGGAAGGCCCGAAGCGATACCGGTATCCATTGCGGACTCGGGCTGTCTCTCGCCAGGGGCATCGTCGCGCTTCTCGGCGGATCGGTCACGGCGCGGTCGGACAGGGGAGGGATATTCGAGATCGTCGTTTCCATTGCAGACAGAATGCCGGAGGATGAGGACGCGGGCGAATGAACAAAGGGGGAACTATGCTGAAATGCTGGTGGATCGTTGCCGCAGGGATCATGGTCGCGTCTTCGGCGCCGGCCGAGGAGCTTCCCGAGAACGTGCGCGAACTGGTGAAGACCACATGGCCGGGAGGGAGTGTCGTATCCGTTCAGAAGGAAGGGGACGTGGACAAGGGCCGGATCGGGACGGAGTACGAGATCAAGGTGAAGCTGAGCGACGGCAGGATGGTCGGCATGGAGATCGGCGTGGCGGCGGACGGAAGCATCAGGGAGACGACAACGGAAGAGGTTATTCCTCTCGACAAGCTGCCCGGGGCGGTCGTCGAGGCCCTGGGAATCGCCTGTCCGGGCGGCAAAATCACGGCGTGCGAGAAACAGACCGACCCGGAAGGCAACGGGGTACAGTACGAGACCAGAGTGAAGCTCAAGACGGGCAGAACCGTTGATGCGGACGTCATCGCGTCATCGAGCGGTCGTATCATGAGAGTCGAGGTGGCGGAGCCCGTGGAGGTGAAGGATCTGCCGAAGACCGTCGGCGACGCGGCGGGGCTCGTGTGCCCGGGGGGAAGGATAGGCGGGTCCGAGAAAGAAACGGTGATGGAAAAGGGCGAGGTGCGGCTCCGCTACGAGACGAAGATGCGATTCGATGACGGCCGGACGGTCGAAGTGGAGGTAGAGACCGCGATCGACGGAAGCGTAACCGAAGCAAAATCGGAAGAGATCATAGCGGTCAAGGATCTGCCCGGAGCAATCGTGGACGCGGTGACGGCCATGCGCCCGAAAGGCACGATCGTTTCCGCGGAGAAGGAGACCGAACTGGAGAAGGGCGAGGTCGGGATCGAGTACAAGGTCCGTACGAAGCTCGAGGACGGCACCGTTGTCGAGGTCGGGATCGAAACGGACGCGAACGGCCGTATCATCGAGGTCGAGATAGGGGACAAGGAGGACGATGGCGAAGAATAACAGTCGATCTTCATGGTTCCTTCATGTTTGGTTTGATATAAACCTCGACGAGGGCCTCGGGGACGGGTTCGAATTGATCGAGGAGACGTTCGACTGGTACGCCCAGGACAAGGCCGGAACGGTCTGGTACTTCGGGGAGGATTCCAAAGAATACGAGGATGGCGTGGTGGTGAGCACCGAGGGTTCCTGGGAGGCGGGCGTGGACGGTGCCGTCCAGGGCATCGTCATGCCGGCGGCTCCCGCGGTGGGAGACGTGTACAACCAGGAGTATTATCCTGATCACGCCGAAGACACGGGCGAGGTCGTGAGTCTCACCGCGACCGTCGTGGCGGACAGCGTCACGTACACCAACTGCGTGAAGACGAAGGACACGAATCCTCTCGAGGATCCGGTCGAGGTCGAATACAAGTATTACGCCGCGGGGGTGGGCCTAGTGGCGGAGGCGGACGAGGATGATGAGGTCGAGATGGAGCTCACCGACGTCAGTACCGCGCCGATCGCGGACAGCCCCGTCATCGACCCCGCCGACTTCGTCGCGGGAGTGGACAACGAGTTCTTTCCCCTGGTTCCCGGCACGACCTACACCTACCAGCTCGTGACGGACGAGGGGACGGAGGACATCGTGGTGGTCGTGACGAACGATACCAGGGTCGTTATGGGAGTGACCTGCATGGTCGTGAGGGATACGGTGCGGCTCGACGGCGAGCTGACGGAGGACACGTTCGACTGGTACGCCCAGGACACCGACGGAAACGTATGGTATTTCGGTGAGGACTCCAGCGAATACGAGGGCGGCGTGGTGGTGAGCACCGCGGGCTCCTGGGAGGCGGGCGTGGACGGCGCCGAGCCGGGGATCATCATGCTGGCGGACCCGCAGGTGGGCGACTGGTATCGCGAGGAGTACTACGAGGGCGAGGCCGAAGACATGGCCGAGATCGTGAGTCTCGATGAATCAGTCACCGTTCCGAACGGCTCGTACGACGATTGTCTCAAGATCAGGGACTGGAATCCCCTGGACCCGGAGAACGTCGTCGAGTACAAGTGGTACGCCGCGGGGATCGGCGTGATAATGGAGCAGGAGGTGGGAGAGCCGGACGAGCAGGTCAAGCTCATCAGCATCACCACGGAGTAAGACGGCGACTGCCGCTCTGCGGCGGAAGAAGGGGCGGGCTTCGGCCCGCCCCTTTCTCTCGCCGGATACTTCGATCAGTTCTCCTGCCGGCGCTTCCCGGGAGAGGGAATTGGAGCCTCAGCTGTCACCTCGGCAGGGCTTTCGAACTCGAGAAGCACAAGGCATTTCTCCCGCTCTCTTGCGGCGCTCCGTTTCTGTTCGGCGACGATTGCCATCTCCGGAAGCGTGATCCCCCCGAGGGATTCCCCGCGAAGATGACGATGCTCGGCAAAGACATACCCATGCGGATGCCGCGTTCGAAAGTCCTCGACTTCCGACGGCGTATTCATTCTCGCCAGCCCCCTGCGCCGAATGTAGAAGGCGAGACGCGCGCCGTGGGTTCTGTAGAGCGCAATCTCCTCGTCCGGCACGTGCCCCAATACCTTCGCTGCGCTTCGGCAGAACGGCCGAAATGTTCGCATCCTCTCGGCGGCGAACATCCCGGCCGTGAATCCCCAGAACATCAGGACGAACGCGGTTGACAACAGACACGCGAATGCCGCCTTCCGCGTGCGATTGAGGAGCAGGCCCATCGCCGCCGCGGCACCGATTCCCGACAGCAGGGCGGCAGCTCCCTGTCCCGTTCCCGTCGGCGGACCGGCCGGCACGATGCATAGGTAGCCAAGACCGGCGGACAACGCCGCAAGGAACGCGGCGGTGCAGGCGGCGGCGACAGTCATGTGACGGTCGCCCGCCGTGCGCTCGCGATCCGTCCAGCGTGCGACGGCATGTCCGGTGATAACGGCCATCGCCGGCAGGAGCGGGAGTATGTAGTAGTCCCTTCGTGAGCCCGAGATAGTGAAGAACGTGAATATTCCCGCTGCGATGAGAAGCGCGCCGCGCCGCTCACGGCCGGCCGGCCAGCTACGTGAATCCCAGAGCGCTGCGATGAAGAGCAGACTCCACGGAGCGAAGAAGACCATCGAATGTTTGACGTAAGCGTACACGGGCTCGACGTGATCGAACGGCTCGAAGAAGCGAACGACGTTCTCTCTGTACATGAGTCTGGCCAGATTTCCGTTGCCGGTCAGGACCGCCGGACCGAGAAGCAATACGGCGAATACGATTCCCCCCGTCAGGATCCCCCCGGCCGCGCGCGGTGAAAGGACCCAGCAGAATTGGCGGCGCACCGAATCCCTGAGCACGGCCCGACTCGAACCGAAGCGGCGGAGATCGGCAACCACTTCACCGGCACTCCACAGACCCAGACCGGCGAAGGCCGCGCATGCCGCGACGGGTCCTTTCAGGAACGAGCCCGCCGCCGCCGTGCAGTAGAGCGCGACAAGCCATCCGGCTTTCCCTTCGGCGGCACCCGACAGGAAGCACCAGATCATCGTCCATACTGCGAGCGTGTTGAGGATATCCGCCGAGGCGGTCTGAGACCAGAAGACGAACATCGCCGCCGTAGCCAGCAGCGCCCCTCCCGCGATGCCTGCGCTTCGCCCGAAGAGCCGGCGACCGACCGCGAAGGCGAGCAGAACCAACGCGATTCCGGCGACGGCACTGGGGAACCGAACCGCGCGTTCCGAGACCTCTCCTTCCAGCCAGGCGAACGGAAGAACGGCCCAGTAGCTCATGAGCGGCTTGTCATAGTAGGGCTCCGCGTTTATCGTCGGCGTGAGGTAGTCGCCGGTCTCGATCATCTCGCGAACGATTACCGCCCAGCGTTCTTCCGGGTTATGGAGACTCTTGCTCGAAACACCTGACAGAAGGAGGATCGCGCTCAGAAGGAGGAGCAACCCGGCGGCACGCCGGTCGGCGGAAGACCATGCATCGCGGATCCCGTATCCCTTCATGTGCGGGGATCGTACCGTTCGGCACATGAAGGAGGCGTGAGAATAGCGTGAGGAACTCCCTGAAGAATACGTCCTTCAGGACGGAAAGAATCGTCATCCGGCGAGAACGTCCTTGATCGCGGCGACGACCTCGTCGACGTCGTCGGCGCTCATGCCGGGAAAGAGGGGCAGGGAGCAGATGCGGTCGGAGTTCCATTCCGTGTCGGGCAGCATGCCCCGCTTCATGCCCATCTGTTCCCGGTAGTACCGGTGCAGGTGGGCGGCGCGGAAGTGGAGGCCGGTACCGATGTTTCTCTCCTTGAGCTCTGCCATGAACTCGTCCCGGGTCATCCCCGCCCGGTCGATATCCAGACGCACGACGAAGAGGTGCCAGGCGTGCGTGGTGGTGCACGACGGTACCGTAAGAGGGGTGATCTCCTCGATCTCCGCCAGCCGTTCCAGGTATCGCGCCGCGAGTTCGGCCCTCTTCCGGTTGAACTCCTCCACTCGCGCGAGCTGGCGGAGGCCCAGCACGGCGAGGACATCCGGCATGTTGTACTTGTACCCCGGTTCCAGGACCTCCGCCTGGGGCGCCCGTCCCTGCGTCTCGCGGTCGTACGCGTCCACCCCCAGCCCGTGGAACTTGAGCCGACGGACGCCGTCCAGGAACGCGGCGTCGTCCGAGCACACCATGCCGCCCTCGCCGGTGGTGATGTTCTTGATGGGATGAAACGAGAATATCGATGTGCCCTGCGTGCCCACCGGCTCGCCGCGGCACGCCGTTCCCAGTGCGTGCGCGGCGTCCTCGATGACGGGGATGCCCTTTCGCGCGGCGAGTTCCCTGACGGGGCCGATATCGACGGCGGCCCCCGCGAAATGAACGGGGACGATCAGCCGGGTGCGCTCAGTGAGCCGCTCCCCGATCCGCTCGGCCGTCGTCATCAGGGTATCCCGGTCGACGTCGACGAAGACCGGCACCGCGCCGGCGAGGACGATGAGGTTGACGGTGGAGACCCAGGTCATGGACGGGGTGATCACCTCGTCGCCGGGCCCGATGCCGAGCGCCCGCAGGGCCACGTGCATGCCCGCCGTCGCGCTCGAGAGCGCCACGGCGCCGGGACAGCCGACGTGCGCCGCGAACGCCTCCTCGAACGCCGCGGCCTTCGGTCCGGTCGTTATCCATCCGGAGCGGAGCACCTCCGCCACGGCGGCAATGTCGTCATCGTCTATCGTCGGACGGGAGAACGGCAGAAAATCATTCCTCACGATCGGTTGTCCTTTCATGTACGCCTTCGATCCATACTATCGGTCTCACCCGGTCGGCGGCACCGGGGTATCCCTCGAGAAGCACCCGGTACGGCGCCTTCACGAGATCGTCTACGGAACGTATCTCGCTTATTATGACGCTGTCGAACCTGTCGTTCTCTCCCTTCAGGATGCCGGCAAGCTTCTCCTCGTCCTCGATCTGGGGTACCGACCAGTCGCCGTAGTAGTAGAAACAACCGCGCATCGTCTCGCTGAAGTGCCATCCCGCTATGGCCGGTCTTCGTTCGGGCGGAACCCGGGAAACGAACGCCCGGATATCGTGTTCCATGCTCTTGAACCTGTCGATGGCCTGGAGGGGAACCATGGCCAGGCCTATAAAAAATACGGCGGTGATCGCCGCCGGGCGGGCCATGCCCGACGTGCCCGGCCTTCCGAACATCAATGCGATACAGAACGCCAGGCCGCATCCGGCGAGCACGTTCAGGAACGAGAACGCCTTCAGGTAGTCGATCGCCTCGGCCGGAACGGAATCAGGAAGGAACCGCGCACACAGCGGAAACGTAGTGAAGACAGCCAGAAGTAGCAGGCACAATCCCTGCCAGAACGTGAAGAATCCCCCGCACCACCGCGGCACGCCCTTTCCGAGCGTCTCTGCGCACATGATCGCGAACACCGGCAGGAGCGGAAGCATGTACACCTCCCGCTTCGCCGTCGACACGGTAAGTAGCAGAAGGGTGCCGGCGCTCCAGACGAGAAGGAACAGGTTCGATCGAGAAAGGGCGCGCGTTCGGATGTCCCGCGCGGCCCGCCACGCCCAGACGGTGACGGCCGGAACCCACGGGAAGGCGTACATGGCGAGCGCCGACAGGTAGAAGAAGTACTCCCCGCCGCGCATGTGCCCGTGCTTGGAGGTGCCGAGGAACCTGCCGAACTGGTTCTCCCAGAACCATGCATCCCACAGTTCCCGTCCCCCGACGACCCGGAGCAGGGCCGCCCACGTTCCCGAAAGAACCAGGAACGCGCATAGGCCGACCATGTGAGGCGCCAGGAACGACCGAAGTTCGCCGCGACCCCGCGCGCGGATGACGTGCGGAACGAGCATGCCGAGCCATGCGATTCCTATGAACCCGGGACCAATGATCCCCTTGGACAGGAACGCGCCCGCCGCGAACAGCCCGGCCGGCACGCAGAACCACCGTCTTCCGGCGAAGAACACCTCGGCAAGACACCATACCGCCGCCGCGACGAAGAACATCAGGGCGATATCGGCGCGGATCCAGCGGGAGTTCTCGACGAATCCCGCCATCGTCGCCAGGAGCGCCGCGGCGAGGAGCGCGGTGTTCCGGTCGAACAGCCTTCGCGTGAGCAGGAAGGTCATCGCCAGCACGCCGAGCCCCCAGAGGACCGGCGCGAGGCGAAGGGCTGCCGTGTTGCCCGTGACGACGCCCACGGTGCGTATCAGGAACGCCGAGACGGCGAAGTACATCGGCGGCTTCTCGACGAACGGCTCGCCCGCCAGGCGCGGTACCACGACATTTCCCGTTCGGCTCATCTCGAGCGAGATCGCGGCGACCCGCGGCTCGTCGGGCGTCCAGAGATCGTGATGGAATACGCTCGCGAATCCGATGGTCCCGCAGAGTAGCAGCACCCACCACGGAAGGACCGGTTTCACGGTGTCATCCATCAACGCCCTCCCCCGCCTGGACGGCGACGGTTCCCTCCCGTCCCGGTACCGTCTTCTGAACGATGGTTCCGCGCGAAATCGCGGAGGGATCGGGCAGAAGGTCTCCCAGGGGAACCAGCTCCGCGCCCAGCGCGCGCGTCTTTCCGATGAATTCCTCGAAAAGGGAGGCGCAGGCGATTCCCTCCGCCTCGGCGTGGATCGTCAGCACGTTGAGGTCGTCCGGGCGGAGCAGGGAGATGATATGATCGTTGTATGCGGCATCCGGCACGCCGCCGCGTCCGGCCAGCTCGTCGTAGGTCGGAAGGGTAACCGGGACCTGCGGCTGTTTCAGTTCCGTTCCGCCGGCGACCGGACGGAAGATGCCCGTCCCCCGGCAGTCGCTGTTGTACCGGAACGGAAACGCCTCCTTCTCCACGAGGGCGGCGTCGGTGCACCGCCAGCCGGGAGCCGCCGAACAGCACGGTACCCCGGCGATGTCCCGGAGGGAATCGAAGCCCGCCGTGAGCTCTCTTCTCACGTCCTCCGGCGCCATGTTCATCACGCCGGTCTGCCAGGTATAGTGGTCCCAGGCGTGCAGTCCTATCTCGTGGCCCGCGTCACGCGCGGCGCTGATGACCTCCGGCAGTTTCTTCCCTATCACCGGTCCCGGCCACAGCGTGCCCTTGAAGATAATGTCCCAGCCGTAGAGTCGCGGGGCGCCGCTTCTCAGCATCTTGATGAGGAACGCCGGCCGGAACAGCCGCCGGAGATTCCGTCCCATGTTATCCGGGCCGACCGAGAAGAAGAAGGTCGCGCGAATCCCGTTGGCCTTCAGCAGACGACACAGCGCGGGCACGCCGAGGCGCGTTCCCCGCAGCGTGTCGACGTCTATGCGGAGCCCGATTCTCATTCAGCCGCGCTCAACGGCAATGCCGCCTCGATCGCTTCGCGCAGGAAGAAGTCGAGCGTCTCCTCGACGGCCTCGTCGAGCCCGCGCGACGGCTTCCAGCCGAGCAGGCGGCGGGCGTTTCGGATGGAGGGTGTGCGGTTCGCCATGTCCTGGTATCCCGCCCCGTAGTACCGCCCGCTCTCGATCTCCCTGAATCCCGCGAAGGGAGGGAAGTTCGAGCGGAGGGGGTGCTTCTCGAACCGGTCGACCAGGAGGTGCGCCAGATCGGAGATGCTGGCGTCGTTATCGGGGTTGCCGATGTTGAATATCTGCCGGTCGCACACGCCGCCGGTGTTCTGGATGATCCGGAACAAGCATTCCACGCCGTCCGCCACGTGGGTGAAACAGCGCCGCTGCAGGCCGCCGTCCACCAGGTTGATGGGACTGCCCTCGACCAGATTCAGGATGAGCTGGGTGATCGCCCGGGAGCTGCCGATTCGGGCGGAGTCGAGACTGTCCAGGCGCGGGCCGATCCAGTTGAACGGGCGGAACAGCGAGAATCTCAAGCCCTTCTGCTGCCCGTACGCCCAGATCACCCGGTCGAGCATCTGCTTGATGCAGGAGTAGATCCAGCGCTGCATATGGATCGGACCGAGCACGAAATTCGACGTGTTCTCGTCGAATTCATCGTCCGCGCACATGCCGTAGACCTCCGAGGTGGAGGGGAACACCAGCCGCCTGCCGTACTTCACGCAGTACCGGACGACGCGGAGATTCTCCTCGAAATCCAGTTCGAACACCCGGAGAGGATTCCTCGTATATTCGATGGGCGTGGCGATGGCCACGAGCGGCACCACCACGTCGCATTTCTTGACGTGATGCTCGATCCACTCCCGGTGGATCGATATGTCTCCCTCGTCGAAATGGAACCGCGGCTCGCCAAGCAGCCGCTCGATCTTGTCTGATTGCAGATCCATCCCGTGCACCTCGTAGCCGCCCGCTTCCAGGAGCCGCTCGCTGAGCGCGTTGCCGATGAAGCCGTTGACTCCCAGGATGAGCACGCGCGTCACGGCGCGGGTCCTGACCGTCTCCAGCGCATCGGGACCCAGCCGGGCGCCTTTCACCAGGCCCAGCTCCGCGGCGAGCTGCGGCCCCGTGGTGTAGACGCCGCTTTCGGTCTGGCCGTATTCGATCCGAAGCGTCCCCCGCCCGCACGCCACGACGAGAGGATCCGTCGATGCCACCGTTCCCGGCGCGGCGTGGCTCCGCCCGGCTTTCTCCGCGGCGGCCGCCCAGACGACGCACTTCGTCGTTCCGAAATGGGTGAACGCGCCCGGGTACGGCAGGGTGACCGCCCTCACGAGATTGCGGATGTCGGCGGCCGGCGCCGACCAGTCTATCTCGCCGTCGGCGGGAGTGCGCCCTCCGAAGTATGTGGCGTTCGCATGGTCCTGCGGCGTGCGGGGAGCGGTGCCGTCAATGATCTTCGGCAGCGTTTCGTCCAGCAGGCGCCCGGCGGCGTCCGTCATTCGGTTGAAGAGGGTGCGCGCCGTGTCGTCGTCGGCGATCTCGACACGGGTCTGCGCGACGATGTCGCCGTCATCGGGCTTCGGCGTCATGTAGTGCAGCGTCACGCCCGTTTCGGTCTCGCCGTGCAGAATTACCCAGTTGACCGGGCACCGGCCGCGGTAGCGCGGCAGGAGCGAGCCGTGCAGATTCAGGCATCCCTTCGGCGGGATCTCCAGGACGGCCGGCTTGATCATGTTCCGGTAGTAGAACGAGAAGATGATGTCGGGCGCCAGCCGGCGTATCCTCTCCACCCAGAGGGGGTGGTTTATGTCCTCGGGGGCGAACACCGGTATGCCGCGCGAGGCCGCGAGCTGCGCGACCGAATCGAACCATATGTTTTCATTCGGGTTATCGGTGTGCGTGACGACGGCGGCGATGTCCACGCCGCTTCGCAGCAGGGATTCGATGCCGACGCATCCCATGTGGTGATAGGCAAGGACGACTGCTCTCATGAAGTCTCTCCTTCTCCGGAGCCGGCGCGATCGAGCCGGCTCGTTCCCGTAACCTTCTGCACGAAGTAGCGGGGGCGGGCCCGCACGTCGTGATATATCCGCCCGATGTATTCTCCCAGGAGGCCCATGCCGACGAACTGGGCCCCGATGAATATGAACAGGATCGCAAACAGGGTGAAAATCCCCTGCGCGGCCCACTCCGGTCCGTGAATCAGTCGCATCACGAACAGGAACACGCCGAAACCGATACCGGCCACGGATATCACGCCCCCGAGCACGCTCAGGAGGCGCAGGGGAAACGTCGTTATGCCGGTCAGCAGATCGAACTGAAGGGTGACGAGCTTCCACAATCCGTACTTCGATTCCCCCGCCGGACGGGATTCGTGTCTCACCTCGATCTCCGTCGTGGTCCGCGCGAAGCTGTTCGCCAGCGCGGGTATGAACGTGCTCCGTTCGTGGCATTCCAGCATCGCGTCCACGATATGCCGGCGGTAGGCCCGGAGCATGCAGCCGTAATCGTGCATGCGCACGCCGGTCGCCTTCGCGGTGATACGATTGTTGAGCCACGAGGACACCCGGCGGAACACGCTGTCCCTGCGGGGCACCCGGACGGTGCCCACTACGTCGAACCCCTTGTCCGCCTCCTTCACGAGCTTCGGGATCTCCTCCGGCGGGTTCTGCAGATCGGCGTCCAGCGTGACGACGATGTCGCCCCGGCACTGCGCGAAGCCGGCCATCACAGCGGCGTGCTGGCCGTAGTTCCGGTTCAGCAGGACGCCGACGACCTCCCCCCCGTGATCGTCGCAGGTCTGCGAGATGAGCCGCGCCGAGGAATCCCGGCTTCCGTCGTCGACCAGAACAAGCTCGAACGGCCGTTCCAGGCACCGGCAGGTCTCCAGGCAGCGGCGGACCAGCTCGTCGAGATTCTCCTCTTCATTGAAGACGGGGATGACGATGGAAACGGAGGCCCCGCCGCCGGCCGCCGGCCGGTCCGTCCCTGTGCTACCCAACCGATGATACCTTTCTCATGAGAATCTGAAGCTGACTGGGTTTCGGAGGTACACTCTCCTGATACGCGGATTGTACCGGTCCGGACCCGGAGAATCAACCGTCCGGGTTTCGGCGGCGCCCCGCCCGGACCGTCCAGACAGTCGAGGAAACGGTGCCCGCCGCGAGCAGGAACAGGATGCCGAAGAAGAGCCCCGGGTGTTCGATCATGAACCGGCCGATATCGGCGATGAAGAACTTCTTGAACAGGCTCTCCGCGACGGCCGTCCCGGAGGGCGGCAGCTCGACGCGCTCGTCCCGGACCGTATCCCCGTCCACCTCCACCAGGGTAAGAGAGCACGAGACCAGCTGGTGTCTGGCAGTCCAGTCGCCCCCTTGGCCGTTCACCAGGAACACGGTGCTGCCCCTGACCTCCCGGTGATACGCGTAGATGTGCCCGGCGAACACCCGGTCGATCTCGTAGCGGGCGAGCAGTTCGTGAAACGGAGTGTACTTGGCCTCCACGATCTTGTCGCTGCCTTCCCAGTCGATCGGCGGCCGATGCATGAAGAGGAAGACGCGCCGGACGTCCGGCGGGCGGTGTTTCAGCAGGTTTTCCAGCCGTTCGTACGCTTCCTTCCGGAACGGGCCCATGGCGTCGTCCATCACTACGAACAGCGTCTTCCCGTAGACGAACGACAGCTCCCGGGGGCCGAAGTAGCGCTCGAACAGCGTTCCGCCGGTGCGGCCGATATCGTGATTGCCGGGCACGACGAACAGGGGCACCGTTAGCCCGCACCGTTCCAGCTCATTGAGCAGCATGACATAGTTGCCCGGGCCGGGATACGCCGCGGCGTCGCCCGTATGCACGATGAAATCGACGGGGGCCCGCTCCTTCAGCGCGTTCATCAGGCGGGACAGGTGGGCGATTCCTATCTGAACATCTCCGAATACCGCGAACCGGAAACTCGAGCCGGGGTCGGGCATGGCAGCCACCCGGGCCGCGCAGCGGTCGTTGTTGATCCATTCGGACGATTCCATCCGGTGCGCCGCCTGCCGGGCCCGCGTTGCCGTCCAGAGACCGCACAGGCCCACCGCCAGGGGGATTCCGAACGCGGCAGTCGCGGCGATACCCGTTCTCTTCGAATGCGGTCGCGGTTCTTCCATCATCGGTTCTCTTCCGCGATTCCATCGGGCCGCCGGACGCGGAAGACCCGGCAGCCGATCGCCACGACGGCGAACAGCGCGGCCGCCAGCAGCAGCTGCCAGAGCTTCCGTTCGGCCGCGGAGCTTCCGAACAGGGCGAACGCCACCGTGTACGGCAGGTAGCCCAGGAAAGTCGCCGCGGCGAACCGGGAGAAGGGTATGACCGACGTTCCGCTCACCAGGCTGACCACCGTCGCGCTTCCCAGGGGGAAGAGCCGGATGTAGAACACCCACCGGAATCCGTTCTCTCCGAACCGGTCGTGCCACGCCAGCAGGCGCGGAGGCAGGCGACGGCGGATGACGTCGCGCAGGAGCCACCTGGCCATGAAAAAATTGGCGGTCGCCCCGATCATGGTGGCCGTCTGGGCGAGGATGACGCCGTGGACCGGTCCGTAGAGCCCGCCGGCGATCGCACTGATCCACAGCCGCGGGATCCCGCAGGCGTTCGCCGCGGCGAACGCGGCCAGGATCGCCAGCCAATCCGCCCCGCCGAAGGCCGCTGCCCGCGCCCGCCATTCGTCCACGTCGAAGATTCGCTCCCGCACCTCCGGCAGGTGGAGCGCATATGCGGCGGCGCCGAAGAACACCGTCAGGAGAGTCACGCGCAGGATATCGCCGGCCGGGCTCTTCCGGGTATCTTCGTCATCCGTCGTCCGGAAGAGATTCAACAGCGCTCCCTGACCTGGTAGTCCAGCTTCCGTTTCTGCATCCAGCGCACACCCAGCAGATCCTGCCAGGTCTTCGCCAGACGGCCCAGGTTCCCGTACTTGGACACGCCGGCCCGGCGGGGACGATGGTTCACGTCGATCTGCGTGATGCTGCAGCCCTCCATCTCCAGGAGCACCGGCAGGAAGCGGTGGGCGCCGTCGAAGAAGTACAGCCGCCGGATCGCGTCCCGGTGGAACCCCTTGAGCGAGCAGCCGATATCGACGATCGAATCGCCGATGACCCACCGGCGGACCGTCCGCGCCAGGCGGGATCCCCAGCGCTTCGCGAGAGAGTCCCGGCGGTTCCTCCGGATGCCGCAGACCACCTGGTACCGGTCCAGCAGCTCCACGATCCGGGGGATGTCCGCGGGATCGTTCTGGCCGTCTCCGTCCATGGCGACCACGTACCTTCCCCGGGCCTCCAGGAAACCGCACGCCATCGCCGCCGACTGCCCCGCGTTCGTCTCGAACGTGATGACGTGCAGGACCGGGTACGTCTTCCGCAGCTCTGCCAGCAGCTCTCCGGTCCGGTCGCTACTCCCGTCGTCGACGCACAGGATCTCGGTTCTGTCCGGGTCCAGGCCGACCACCGCCACGATCTCCTCGATCAGAGGCGTGACGCTGGCCTCTTCGTTGTATATCGGGATCACTACCGTCAGTTCGGGCATCTGCGGCCGCCTGGTCTCCTGCCATGATACTTCCGGGATGTTACGGCAGCCATTCTATCCACGGGGACACACGAGGACAAGGAGGATCATTCCGGGGCCGCTTTCCCGAGCAGGACGTATCGTGTCCCGTGCTCGGCGAGCGGCTCGCTTCGTTCCAGCACCGCGAACCTGAAGTCCGGGCCCGGGCTCAGCCCGCCGTACGCGGCTTCCGTCGTTATCAGGAACGGACGGTCTTTCTCCCGGAACAGGCGCTCGACCTCGTCGCGGTCCAGCTTCCGCACGTTCCTGCCCATGTAGAACAGGAGGGAATTCTTGACCGCGTGGAATTCCGGAACCCCGGAGGGGCCGATTCTCCCGGCCGCCGCGGCGCAGAAGGCCCGCTTCTTCTCCCCGTCCCTCGCGACGGTCTCCGGGGACAGCAGCTCGAAGTACAGTGCGGCGTACGCCGCCATGACGACAAGCATCGCGATGAGCACCGGCCGGTATCTCCTCCGGATCGCCAGTACGACCCCTGCCGCGGAGGCGAGCACAAGCGGCGACGCGATGAGGACAAACAGCCCGGCGTGCGCTCCCACCGAATCCGTCAGCCGCTCGACTTCGGCGCCGGCTCCGGCAACGGGGGCCGCGGCGAGGATGCCCAGGCCCGCGACGCCGGCGGCCGTCAGCAGCAGGGACCCCAGCGACACCGCCCGCACGTGACCCGTCCAGCGGGCGGCCTCGGCCCGGCCGGTCAGCGATATCCAGAAATGCGCGACGATCACCGATGCCGCCGGGTAGAGCGGCAGGAGATAATCGCTCCGCTTCCCCTTCGACAGCGAGAAGAATACCAGCACGACGAGGAACCAGACCGCGGGAAAGAGCAGCGGGCCGCGTTCCTCCTCGTCTTTGGACTTCCAGTACCGCGCGAGCGCCGACGGCACGAGCAGGCTCCACGGAAAGAACCTGCCCAGGAAGTTCGTCACCAGGTAATAGAACGGTTTGCCCTTCTCGGTCCGGGTACCCACTCCGAAGAACCTGTTCACCATCTCGTCGTAGATCACCGTGTCGAAGAACACTCGTCCGCCCTCGATGAGCGCCGGGATGAACCATCCGAGCAGGATGCCCAGCCAGATCGCGATCCCCCACCCGAGACGCATCGACCGCAGCGCCTTCAGATCCTTTCTGATGAAGAGAAAAGCGAGGACCGTCAGGGCGGGGACGAGAAACGCCACCGGTCCCTTGGTGATGGATCCCAGGCCCATCGCGGCGCAGGCGAGGATGCCGAAGACCGTCACCTTCCCGTTCCGCCGGTGTGCCCGCAGGAAGAAGTACAGGGCCAGCGAGACGAAGAAGCACAGCATCATGTCGGTGCGGGCGGTGCAGCTGAGATTCAGGAAGTGACTGTTGGTCAGCAGGATCATCCCCGCGCACAGGCCCACCGGGCCGGAGAACAGCAGCTCTCCCGCCAGGAAGGTCACGACGACCACGCCGGCCCCGCTCAGGACCGCGGGGAGCCGGATGGTGAAGTCGGTCACCTCCCCCGATCCGGCCGAGAACGCCGCCGCTATCCAGTTATAGAGGGGCGGCTTCGTGGCCGGTTTGACGCCGCGCTCCATCGGCAGGAAGAACGAGCCCCGCTGCACCACGTCGAGGACGTAGAGTCCCTGCTTGGCCTGGTCGCGCTCGTCGATATCGTACGGCGTGGTCAGCCGCATCGCCGCCAGGAGGCCGTAGCACACCAGAAGCGCTGCGATATACCGGGTACGCGTCATTCGAGTCTCTGCACCTCTCAACATCCGTCGATTATCATCCCGCAACAGGGCCGGTGTCAATTCCGTCTAGAATTCCCATCGCAGGCCGAACGCGACGCCGCCGTCTTCCGGGTCCACATCGATGATGACGTTCTCCGCCTCGAGCCCGAGGAACGCGTCCAGGAAGAACCGCCCGAGGAAATGGCCCAGCCCGATGCCCGCCAGAACGTCGGACGGATAATGCGCCTTCCGTTCCACGCGGGACCAGGCGCCCAGGGCCGAAATGCCGGCAAGCCCCACCCCTATGACGGTCTCACCCGCCTCGGGATGGTCCATGCATCGGACATTCTGATAGATGAGCGTCGAATCCAGGCTGACCGCGGCGGAGTGCCTGGACGGAAAGCTCCGACGGTTGCTGTGGTTGGGCCGGGTCCGTCCGGTGCTTCTCTTGAGAATATCGACCGTCGTGTCTGCGAACAGCAGGGCGGCCGCCTCGACGGCGCCGCCCTTCACCTTCGCCGCCGCCCACGAGCCCGGCTCGCCGCCGCTTGGGGTTGCCAGGAAGGATGCGAGGAGCGCAGCATCCATCGTATCCCGTATGACATCCCCGGCCTTCTCGGCTCCCTCGGTGGAGCCGAACACGGGCGTACGATCGGAGGCCCAATCCGATATGCGCTCATCCATACGCTCCACCTGAAGGACGGCAGCCCCCGCGAGGGGTGCCCATGTCGCGGGACTGGCGGCGGCGCGCGCCGCCGCCCGCCGCACCCGCGCCCACCCGGGGAACAGCGCGGCGTCCTCGCCCCAGCGGCGTCCGTCAGGCAGCGTGGCGCAGCCCGACAGCAGCGCCGCCGACATCGCAAGGACAACCACACGGGTTTCGTGCATGTCTCTTCTCCTCTTTTCCGTATCATATCACACGACTGGTGAAGGGAATGTGAAAACAGTCTGCCGTCTGTTGTGTATCTGCCGGGAAAGGTCCTATGAGCACGGCGACATCGAATCCTTCGCGATAGAGGTCATCCTCGAGTTCCGGCTTGACTCCGCGGATTCTGCCTCTATACTGTTGTTTTGGATTTGTTCGGCAATTTCGAGTATGTGGGGGCAGCGATGAAGAAGGGAATACATCCCGAATACAGCGAGACGACGATAACCTGCGGGTGCGGGAACGTTCTGAAGACCAGATCGACGCGGAAGGACATCTCCATTGAGGTGTGCTCCAAGTGCCATCCGTTCTACACCGGGCAGCAGAAATACGTCGACAGCGCCGGCCGGGTGGAGAAGTTCCAGAAGAAGTACAGCTGGGGCAAGAAGGACGGCAAGGCCGACGGCGCGAAGGAGAGCGTTCCCGAGGCCGCGACCGAAGCCAAGACCGGCGGCTGAGCACCCCGTTCGGCACTCCGCCAATGAATTCTCAGATCGACAAGGATCTCGAGAAGAAGCTCGAATCCATGAAAAGCCGCCTGAAAGAGGTGGAGTCCATCCTTTCCGATCCCAAAGCGGCGTCGAGCCCCGGCTATCCCGGTTTCGTGAAGGAACACGGCAGGCTCAAGCGGGTGGTGGACAAGTACAACCAGCTGAAGGCGGTGACCAAAGAGAAGCTGGACGCCGAGGTGGTGATGGAGACGGAAACGGACCAGGAGATGATCGACCTTGCCCGGGAAGAGGTGGAATCGCTCACGGCGGAGGAGAGGCGGCTCTCGGAGGCGCTCCTCGATGCGGTGCTGTCCGGCGAGGAGGACGAGGACCGCAACGTCATCATGGAGATACGTGCGGGAACCGGGGGAGACGAGGCCTGTCTGTTCGCGGCGGACCTGTTCCGGATGTACACGAAGTACGCCGAGTCGAGGGGATGGAAGAGCGAGGTGATGTCGGGCAACCAGACGGACCTGGGCGGCTTCAAGGAGGTCATCGTGGGCATATCGGGCAACGGCGCTTTCGGGCGCCTTCGCTTCGAGAGCGGGACCCACCGGGTTCAGCGGGTGCCCGATACCGAGGCCTCGGGACGGATTCACACCTCCGCGGCCACCGTGGCGGTCCTTCCGGAGGCGGAGGACATAGACCTGGAGATCAAGCAGGAGGATCTGCGGGTGGATACGTACCGGTCCTCGGGGCCCGGCGGCCAGCACGCGAACAAGACGAGCTCCGCGGTGCGGATAACGCACGAGCCGACCGGAACGGTGGTATCCTGCGAGGACGAGAAGTCTCAGCACAAGAACAAGGCGAGGGCGATGAGGATACTGCGGAGCCGGCTGTACGACAGCATGAAGCGAAAACAGGACGAGGAGCGGGGCCAGGCCCGCAGGAGCCAGATAGGCTCGGGCGACCGCAGCGAGAAGATCCGGACCTACAACTACCCGCAGAGCAGGGTGAGCGACCACCGGATCAATCTGACGCTGTACGAGCTGGATGGCATAATGGAAGGGAATCTTGATAAGATAATAGATGCGCTTCGGGACCGGCACCGGCAGGCCCGTGTTGCGGCGCTGGCTGATTCTTGTTGAAAGGCAGGTGGCACTATGTCGACCGTCGTTCTCGCATACTCCGGAGGGCTGGATACCTCGATATGCATCCACTGGCTGCGGCACCAGAAGGGCATGAAGGTGATCGCCTTCTCGGCCGACCTGGGCCAGGGGGAGTACCTGGAGCCGATCGCGGAGCGGGCGCTCAAGATCGGCGCTGAGTCCGCCCACGTCTCCGATCTGAAGAAGGAATTCGTCGAACAATACGTGTTTCCCGCGCTGAAGGCACGCGCCGTCTACGGCAACGGCTATATGCTGGCAACCGCGCTGGGGAGGCCGCTCATTGCCGAGGGCATGGTGCAGCTCGCCCGGGAGCACGGCTGTGAGTACGTGGCGCACGGGTGCACCGGAAAGGGCAACGATCAGATCCGAATAGAGGCGTCGGTCGCGGCGCTCGCGCCGGAGCTGAAGATGATCGCGCCGCTCCGGGAGTGGGAGCTGAAGACGCGAGAGGAGGAGATCGAGTACGCCGAGCGGTACAACATCGAGGTGGAGACGACCAAGAAGCATCCGTACAGCATAGATCGCAACCTCTGGGGTGTCAGCATCGAATGCGGCGTGCTGGAGGACCCGTGGAATGCCCCGCCGAAGGACACCCACATCATGACGACGCCGCTGGACGAGACCCCGCCGCACGAGACAGAGGTGACGGTAGACTTCAAAAACGGCCTGCCGGTCGGCATCGACGGGGAAGCCATGGATCCGGTCAAGATCATCACCGTGCTCGACGGGCTCGGCGGGAAGCAGTGTGTCGGACGGGTGGACGTGATAGAGGACCGCACGGTGGGCATCAAATCCCGGGAGCTCTACGAGGCGCCGGCCGCGACGATCCTCTACGCGGCGCTGGGGACGCTCGAGACGCTGTGCCTCAGCAAGAACATCCTGGACTTCAAGAAGGCGCTGTCCGTGAAGTACGCGGATCTGGTCTACTCCGGGCGGTGGTTCTGCGAGCTGCGGGAATCCCTGGACGCCTTCTTCGAGTCCTACCAGGAGCACCTGACCGGAAGCGTGCGGGTGCGCCTCTTCAAGGGCGCCTGCACCGTGCTCGGCGTGAAGTCACCGCACGCGCTGTACGAGCACGACCTGGCCACCTACGGGGAGGAGGATGTGTTCGACCACAAGGCCGCGGAAGGCTTCATGAAGCTGTGGAACCTGCCTATCATCACCGAGGCGAAGCGGCACGGCCTGAAGACGAAGGATCGTCTCGAGTAAGCGGAAGCGGGAGGCATCTTCGCTCATTCTCGACTTCTCAGCACGCCTTGTATGCGGGCCTTTTCCGTCTCCGGGATGTGTAGCCATCCCTCCATGACGAGCGTGTCCAGCCGGAGCGCCTCTTCGTACTGCGCGGCGGCTTCGTTCCTCTTTCCTGCCTTGGTGAGCATGTTGCCCAGCAGGACCCGCAGGTGGGGGTTCACCGGGTAGAGTGCAACCGCCTCCTCGGCGTACCGGACGGCCTTCTCGATGTCCGACGGGGCGGTGAGCCGGGCCAGCTGTGCCCGGTGGGTGCTCGATCGGGGATTGGCCCGGGCGGCGGCCCGCGCGGCCTCCGCAGCGAGTTCCCGCGTACTCCTTCCCTCGAACTCCCGCTCTCCCTTCCTCCACAGGCCCTGGTAGATGGCGCTCTGTGTCGCGAACACCTCGTCGTCGAGCGGATTGGCGGCGGCCGACTTCTTCAAGCTCTCGAGCGCCTTGAGTTTCTCGCCCCGGTAGATGTGGTAGTAGGCCTCCCTTTTCCGGCTCTCGCCCGTCAGCAGGTCCGGAAGCGGCGTCATGCCGTGGACCACCGCCAGCATCGCGAGCGCCGCCGCGAAGCATCCGGCAAAGAGCGCGCCTGCCGGAACCGGTTCGAGG
The DNA here is from genome assembly GCA_964389785.1 of uncultured Planctomycetota bacterium. Taxonomy (GTDB): domain Bacteria; phylum Planctomycetota; class CAYMFW01; order CAYMFW01; family CAYMFW01; genus CAYMFW01. The sequence continues at coordinate 45,529 of CAYMFW010000004.1, read as the reverse complement.
GTGCGGTCCCGCACGGGCAGGCTGCATCCGCACGCGGCCGCGGTCAGCGCGGTCACGTGTATGCCGGGAACGAACATGTCGAAATCGACCATGCCGTGCACCAGGTACCCGACGCACCCGGCGAGCAGCCCGAGCCGCACCGCCGGGCAGCGGGGCAGGGCCGCGCGTTCAAGGGCGAGGAACGAGATCAGCCAGATCATTCCGTAGAGGACCCAGGACCCCCAATCGATTCCGCCCGCCTCGTTTGTGAACGGACTTATGTCGCGCTGGATGACGAGCATCAGGAACACGACGGCACCCGCGGCGATACCGGTGCCGCGCCATACCGGATCCGGGGCATCTTCCCGGTCCCGCGTGCCGGTCATTCCCTTCAGCAGGAAGAACCACAGCGCGGCGTACGCCAGCAGTCCGGACAGTCCGGTATCGGCCAGCAGCTGCAGCGGGGTGCTGTGCGCCAGCCTGACCTCCTGATACGACGCTTCCTTGTACGCCGGATAGAAGTCCCCGAAGTTGCGAAGCCCCATTCCTCCCGCCAGCCGGTTGTCCACGGCCATCCGCCACGCCGCCTTCCAGTAGTCGACGCGGACGCCGAGAGATCCCAGGTACCGTGACGGTGCAGGCATCGACTCGAACGCGTGGCCCGCCGCCAGCAGCAGCACCAGCACCGCAAGGACGCCGCCGCACCATACCGCCTTCGCCCGGGTGGAAGGGGCTCGGAACACGGCCATGAGTCCCAGCGCGGCCAGAACGGCGATCCAGCCCCCCTTCGAGAACGTCACCCACATGCAGATGAGCAAAAGAGCCGCCAGCACGCCTGCCGGAAGGGCGCCCGACTTCATCAGGCTCCCGGTCGAAAGCGGTCTCTCCGTGCGTCCGAACGCACCGACGGCCATGCCCGCGGCCAGCGGAAGCACCACGCAGAGAAAGCCGGCAAGCGCGTTCGGGTAGACGAACGTGCCGAAGGCGCGGTCCGTGTTTACCCGGCTCATGAAGGTCTGCCACATCTGGTCGCGTATGCCGAGCTGCCGCTTGACGGCCTCCGGATCGTTCCGGATGCTTTCTCTCAGCTCGTCCAACCCCCACAGGTACTGGGTGATCCCGATGCAGGCCGCGACGACGGTCGACGCGACCAGGCAGCACAGCGCCGTTCGTCTCCAGCCGGCGTCGGAACTCTGCAGCAGCACGAGGAGGAGCACCACGTTGCTCGTCCAGGATATGAGCGTGACCACGGCGGGAAGCTTCCTGGCGGCGAGGGCGGTCCAGAGCACGCACACCAGCACGAAGAGGAGGGCGGCGGCCGCGACGGCCGCCGCGCGATACGACAGCTTTCGCTCGAGCGACGCGCGCACCGCCCAGAGAATGCCGCAGAAGAACACCAGCAGCTGCACCAGGTGGGCCGAGCCGATCTCGGATGAGAACCCGGACGCGAGCGGGCGGAAGGCGACGCACACGCAGATCATGAACAGCAGCAGGCTTCCCAGGTGCCTGGTGAGCGTGTCGTCGTTCTTCACGTTCTCCTGCCCGCGCCTTCCACGAGGAATATCAGGACGAGGAAGCAGATCACCTGCGCAACCGCGCACATTGCCCCCTCCGCGTTCATCTGCCTGAGCATCACCGCGGCGAGGCCGGTGCAGAAGGTCATCAGGTAGATCGTCAGCACCGCGTTCCTCGGGGCCATGCCGAGAGAGACCAGCCGGTGGGACACGTGGTTGTGATCCCCCTTGAACAGCCCGCTTCCCGAGTAGAGCCTGATGAAGGAGACGTAGATCATGTCGAATATCGGCAGGGCCAGTATCAGCACCGGTGTCAGGATCCGGTGGGACGGCTCCCGGGGCTGGAGGAACGTGAATACCACGGTGAGCACCGCGAGGACGTAGCCGATGAACATGCTCCCGGCGTCACCCATGAAGATAGAGGCGGGAGGAAAGTTGAAAATCAGGAAGCCCACCAGCATACCCAGATAGACCAGCAGCATCAGTGCCACGAAGTGCTGACCCGTCTGGAGCGCCACCGCGGTGAAGATGCTGCCCGCGACGAAGGCGACGCCGGCGCACAGCCCGTCCATGTTGTCCAGGAAGTTGAACGCGTTTATCACTCCGATGATCCAGCAGACCGTCACGACCCCGCCGAAGATCTTGTGCGGGACGAAGACGGTGGCCCGTATGCCTCCCACGACAAGAATGGTCGCAAGTGCTGCCTGCACAATGAGTTTCGTCGCGGCCGAGAGGTCCTTCGCGTCGTCCACCAGGCCGAGTATCACCATACCGGTTCCCACGCCGACGATGAGAAGCACATGGGGAAGGGTGGCGAGGATCCGGTCCGCCTCCTGGACTACGAAACCCGGGAGGAACGGTACGTGCCAGCCCTCCGATGCCGCCAGCGCGGCCAGGTAGCCGGCCCCGACCACCAGAAGAAAGGCGGTGTACATTGCGATCCCGCCGCCCAGCGGCATCGCCCTGCCGTGGTCTTTCCGGGCGGTCGGCACGTCCATGAACTTGAGGCGGACCGCCTGGCGCCGCATGAAGAAGGTCCCCGCACAGCTCAGGACAAACGCGGCGACAAGAACTATGAGCCCGGTAGAGAGCATGGTACTTCTACCTCTCGCGCAGGGTCTCTTCCACCTTGATGCCGAAGTGGCGACCGCCCTCCTCGAGGTGGGCCAGCACCTCGTCCCCCACCTTCATGGCCGCCACGGACAGCGCCGATCCGTCCGGTCTGACCAGCCGTATCGTCTCCGCGTTCTGAAGCACGAGGGCGACGGTCGTTCCTTCGACCTCCGCGCGGACCAGGACCATCGGACGGCGCTCCGTCTTACACCTCCCTACATGCGCCGGCCTCGTGCGTCCCCGGTGGTCCACCAGAAGCACCGGGCTACCCGCCTTCAGCTCCGAGAGATAGTTCGTGCGGCCCCCCGGGCCGAGCGCGTAGGCGTGCACCGCTCCCGCGTTCACCCGGAACGGGCGGGCCTCGACGTACGGGTTCTCGATGCTCTCGGAATGAATCAGGAGGAACGCGCTCGCGGCGTTGCCGATCAGCATCCCCTCGCCCGGCTCCATCATCGAGCAGGTGTCCACGCACACCCGGTCGCCCATGCCGAGCGGAGTGATCTCGGTGATGCGCGCGGTCACCAGGCCGATCTTCTCGGACAGGTCGCGCACCGCGCCCACCGTCTTTCGCACCTCCGACGGATCGTCGGAGACCAGCAGCACGCCGTCGGCTCCCTTCTCCAGCACCTGCGCCATCGTCTTTGCCTCGACGGCGTCGGTCACCTCCACCACGACGCCGCCCCGCGCGGCGATCAGGTTTTCCACCGGAATCACCTTCCAGTTCTTCATCCGGAGCAGGACCAGCCGTTCGATCGGGACACGCGCCGCCGCTTCTTCGTCTTCCTTCGTGTTCACATCGACGATCTCGACGTCCCTGCCGGGCTGGAGATCCCCGTCCGGAGCAATCGTTTTCATCATCCCCAGCTCTTTCACCTTCTCCGACATGCCCCCCTCGACCAAGACGGCGTCCGCGCCGCTCTCGAGCGCCGCGATGACGACCTCCTTACGGAAGGGTATGGACTGCACCCAGACCAGCTTCATGCCGTTATCCTCTGAGGAATTTCAGGGCGTCGTCGATAGTTGCGTCCTCGTGAACGAGCATCGTCAGCGCCCGGACCGCCTTGAGCGGATTGTCGTGCTGGAACGCGTTCCTGCCGATCGACACGCCGGCGGAACCGGCATCGAGCGAATCCTTTACCATGGCGAGCACGTGTTCGTCCGTGTCCATCTTCTCCCCGCCGGCGATCACTACCGGAACCGGACATCCGGAGACCACCTCGCGGAACGTCTCCGTCGAGCCGGTGTAATTGACCTTGACGATGTCGGCGCCGAGCTCGGCGCCCACCCGCGCGGCGTGCTTGACGTACTTGACGTCGTACTCGTTGTCGACCTTCTCCCCGCGGGCGTACATCATCGCTACCAGCGGCATGCCCCATTCCAGACATTCCTCCGCCACCTGGCCCATATGCTCCAGCATGTCACCCTCGCTGTCGGCGCCGAGGTTGACGTGGACGGAAACCGCGTCCGCGCCGAGCTTGATCGCCTCGAACACGGTGCAGACCGGAACCTTCGCGTTCGGGTCCGGACACAGCGACGTGCTGCCGGTCAGGTGAATAATGAGTCCGATATCCTGGCCGGACTGCCGGTGCCCGGCCCGGACGAGACCCTTGTGGATGATTATTCCATTCGCGCCCCCGGAGGAGACGTTATCGATGGTCTGCGTCATGTTCTCCAGGCCCGGTATCGGGCCCATGGTGACGCCGTGATCCATCGGAATGATGACCGTTCTGGCCGTGTTCCTGTTGACGATTCGTTCCAGGCGTATCTGTTTCCCTATCATTATTCCTCCCAACATGATGCGCGTTCAGCACACTATACCGCCTCTCCCTCCCCCGGTCAACCTGACCAAGAGAGAGCCGGACAGGGTGTTCCTGAGCGGATTCTGGGTTCGACCGCGTCCGCCTTCAGGCGGACCTTTCCTTGCGCGGGCGAAGCCTGCCTCGGAGGCGCCCAATTTCCTGTGGGCGCCGAGAATGAGCGAAGGTACGCCCTGCCGGCACTCCGATTGTGCAAATCCCTTGACCGTCGCCTTTTCGAATGTATAATTACCGTGCTCTGTACCAAGGGAAGAAAGCGTGACGCGACGCAAATCCAGACAGGTCAGCATCGGAAGTGTCGCCGTGGGCGGGGACGCACCGGTATCGGTGCAGTCCATGACGAAGACACGGACGGACGATGTCGAAGGAACCATCCGCCAGATCAGAGAGCTGGCGGAGCTGGGCTGTGAGATCGTCCGCATTGCCGTCCCGTCGCGCGACGCGGCCAAAACCATCCCTGCCATAAGGGCCGAATCGTCCCTTCCCATAGTCGCCGATGTGCACTTCTCCGCCGGCATCGCACTGGAGGCGGTAAAGGCCGGCGCCGACGCGGTGAGAATAAACCCGGGAAACACCACGGACACGGAAGGGATCAGGGCTCTCGCGGACGCTGCCCGGGAGCGGGGAATCCCGATAAGAGTAGGCACCAACTCCGGTTCCGTCGGGCACGGAACGGAGAAAGATGTGGCGAAGCGGCTGGTGGATGTGTGCCTGGAAGCCTGTGGGCGTTTGGAGGAGATGGATTTCCATGATATCATAGTCTCTTTCAAGGCAAGCACCTGTGACGATACAGTCCGGGCCTACCGGATTGCGTCAGGCAGATGTGACTACCCGTTCCATGTGGGGATGACGGCGACCGGCCCGGCGGAGCAGGGGCTGGTCCGTTCCGCCATCGCGATCGGCGCGGTGCTCATGGAAGGGATAGGCGACACGATCAGAGTGTCCCTGACCGGGCCGCCCCACGGCGAGGTGTCGGCCGCGTACGAGATTCTCTCGGCGGTGGGCCTGAGGAAACGCGGACCGGAAGTGGTTGCCTGCCCGACGTGCGGCAGATGCGGCATAGACGTGGCGGGGCTTGCCGAAGAGGTGAAACGCGTAACGTCCGGCTGGACGGACGATATTACTATTGCGGTAATGGGTTGCGAAGTAAACGGTCCCGGCGAAGCTCGTGAGGCGGATGTAGGCATTGCCGGAGCCGGAAAGAAGATGCTGCTTTTCTCGAAAGGAGTCGAGAGGGGCAGGGTAGAGCCCTCGTCGGCGGCCGACGCGCTGGTCGAAGAGGCGCGAAAGCTGCGTGTGGAGAAAGAGAAATGAAGAAGAACGCGGATCGGATCGCTCTGGTGCTGATTCTGCTGCTCAGTTCAGCGGTCCTCGGAGCGCGGGGCCGTTCGGAACGGCCCACCGGTGCGCCGCCGAGACCGGCGTCACCCGGAGCCGCGGCGGCGACGGCCGGGGAAAAGGTTGAGGAAGACATCATCGAGATGCACGGCGTGGACAAGCTGGAGACGCTGCTCCGCTTCGTGGACAAGATGACCGACAAGGTGGTGGTGTACGACTCGTCGATACGGGCGACCAAGGTCAAGATATTCGGCACCGCCCGGATCCCCAAGAAGGACCTGCTGGCATTCGTCGAAACGATACTCGCGATGAACGGTGCGACGATGGTCGAGGCGCCCGGGAACATCCTGCGGGTGGTGCCGGCGCGGGAGGTGACGGAGCCGGTGAATCTGTACATCGGCAAGGAGCCGCTGCCGGACACCTCGGCGACCGTCACGCAGGTGATAAAGCTGGAGTATGCCAACACCGGTCAGGTCAACACGCTCGTGAGAGGGCTCATCACCCCGCAGACCGGCAAGGTTGTGGTGTACGACAGCCTCAACATGCTGTTCGTGACGGACAGCGCCTACAAGCTGAAAAAGGTGATGGGTATCATCGACATGGTGGACATCCCCGCCCCCAAGGTGCAGCTCGAGACGATAAAGGTGGAGCACGCCCCGGTCGGTGAGATGGCGCGCACGCTCGATACCCTGATGCAGAGAAAGGCGGCCCGGGAACGGACCGGGAAGAAAACGATAGAGCGCGCCTACATCGTAGCGGACGAGCGAAGCTCCTCACTCATCGTGCTCGGCCTGCCGGAGGAGATCGACGAGGTCAAGAAGGTGAAGGACAGCCTCGACCTGCCGGTGGAGCAGATCGGCGGGATGTTCCACTACTACCAGCTCAAAAATACCTCCGCGGCCGATCTCGCCAAGGTCCTCGTGGATCTCTACCAGAGAAAGGCGGTCGCGGAGAGGACGAGGACGCCCGGTGCCAAGCCTGCCCCTGCCGAGCAGCAGCCGAGCATCGTGCCGGAGCCGAATACGAACAGCCTTCTGATCATCGCGCCCATGGACGTGTACAAGGAGATGGAGGCGCTGATCGCGAAGCTGGACATCAGGCGTCCGCAGGTGCTGATCGAGGCGATGCTGGTGGAGCTGAGCCTGGACAACACGAAGGACCTCGGATTCGAGTTCATCACCGGTGACAAGCCGAAGGCGGGCACGGACACGATCGTCGCCGGCACCGGATTCGGATTCTCGTCCATGGAGTTCGACGAGGAGTTCAGGCCGATCCGCGTCCCGCTTCTGGGGACCGGCCTCAGCGCCGGCATGTTCAGGGACGAAAACCACATCCCGGTTCTGCTCAGGGCGTGGGAGACGGCGGGGGACGTCGAGGTGCTCGCGGTGCCGAGGGTGCTCACCAACGACAACGCGGACGCGACAATAAGCATAGGCGACGAGGTGCCGTACCAGCGCACCACGATAACGAACGACACCCGGGATATCACCTGGGCGACCTCGACGGCGCTGATGGAGCTGAAGATCACCCCCCACATAAGCGAGGCGGATCACCTGCGGCTCGACCTCGCGTTCAAACTGGAGCGCTTCGGGGCGCAGCCGGACCTCACCGCGCCGCCTCCGAAGTCCACGCGCAACGCAACGATGAAGATAACGGTGCCGGATAAGAGCTCGGTCGTCGTCGGCGGTCTGACGCACACCACGATGACCGACTCGGAAACCAGGGTGCCGCTCCTCCACCGGATCCCCATCCTCGGACATCTCTTCAAGAGGACGACCAAGATCCGGAGGAAGTCGCATCTCTTCCTCTTCATCACCCCGCGCATCCTGCGGCCCGACGAGGGCGAGGACAAATTCACCGGCCTCAAGGAGATTTCCGACAGCGTGGAGAAGAAAGTGAAGGACCTGAAGAAGGAGGACTGGAAGCGGGAGACGGAGACATGGGGCGCCGGAGAGGGGAACGAGAAGAAGACGGAGCCTCCGAAGGTGCCCGAGGTGGATCCTCTGCCGGCGGAGACGAACATCGGCGATGAGCGGATGGATGAAACGGTAGTGACGCGCGAGGGAAGAACGGAAACAAAGAGGGCTGACGATGCCGGTGAATCAAAAGATCCTTTCAAGGCTCGTCGACAAAGGGATCGTCGAGAAAGATAAACTCGACGAGTGCATCGCCGAGTCCCAGCGCTCGGGGGCGCCCGCCGAGGAGGTCCTTGCCCGCAAGGGGTACGCGACCGAGGCCGACGTGCTCCGCGCGATCGCCGAGGAGCTGGTGCTCGATTTCATCGAGGACCTGTCCACCGCGTCGATCCCCCAGGAGTTCATGACGAAAGTTCCGATGCAGTTCGCGCGCAACCACTGCGTGGCGGCGCTTTCCATGAGGGACGGCACCGTCACCGTCGCGACCGCGGCGCCGCTCGACCTTCATCCGCTGGACGATCTGGCCTCCATGCTCGGGAGCACCGTGGAGCCGGTGGTCGCGACGAAGAGTGAGATCCTCAATCTGATCAACCGGGCGTACGAGGCGGAGGCGGCGGTGGAGGAGATGATCCACGAGCTTGAGGACGAGGACATCGGCACCATCGAGGACGAGACCGCCGGGGCGCAGGACCTGATGGACATCGCGAACAAGGCCCCGATCATCAAGCTGGTCAATACCATGATCTCCGAGGCGCTGAAGATGCGCGCCAGCGACATCCACGTCCAGCCCTTCGAGGACCGGCTCCAGGTGAGAAACCGGATCGACGGGATCCTGTACGACACGATGACGCCCCCCAAGAGATTTCAGGACGCGGTGATCTCCAGGATAAAGGTGATGGGGAGGATGGATATCGCGGAGAGGCGGCTTCCCCAGGATGGGCGGGCTTCCGTGAAGATAGGCGACCGGGAGATAGACATTCGGATATCCTCGATCCCCAGCTCGTGGGGCGAGCGGATGGTGTTGCGCCTGCTGGACAAGGGCCTGCGGCGGTACGAGCTTGAGAAGATAGGCATGTACTCGGAGCAGTTCGAGGTCGTCAAGAAGCTCATGGTCTATTCCCACGGGATCATATTCGTGACCGGCCCCACCGGGTCGGGCAAGACGACGACGCTCTACGCCGGTCTGAACCGGATCAATTCGCCGGAAAAGAACATACTGACGATCGAAGACCCGATCGAATACCACCTGAAGGGCATAAGCCAGATGGAGGTCTCGGGAAAGAAGGGGGTCACCTTCGCTACCGGGCTGAGGCACATCGTCCGGCAGGACCCGGACATCATCATGGTCGGCGAGGTGCGCGATCTGGAAACCGCGCGCATATCCATCCAGTCCGCGCTCACCGGACACCTGGTATTCAGCACAATGCACACCAACGACTCCGCCGGCTCCGTTACCCGACTGCTCGATTTCGGCGTCGAACCGTACCTGGTGTCTTCGTCCCTGGTGGCGGTCATCGCCCAGCGGCTCATCCGCCTGATATGCCCGGGGTGCAGGGAGGAGTATCAGCCGGAGGAATCCGTCATTCGGAACCTCGGCCTCGATCCCAAGGAGCATGCCGGTCGTCCGTTCTTCAGGGGCGCGGGGTGCGACGCTTGCTTCGGAAGGGGCTACGCGGACCGTACCGGCATCTTCGAGATACTGGTAGTCGATGACCAGATACGGCAGCTCATCAAGGAGCACGCCTCCGCCGGCGAAATCAAGAAGGTCGCCGCGCAGGCGCCCACGTTCAATACGCTGCGCATGGACGGCGCGCGGAAGGTGGCCGACGGACAGACCACGGCAGAAGAGGTCCTGAAGGTCACCCAGATGGATATGTTTTGATGAAATCCAGCCACACATACGACTGGTATCGGAGTGTTCCCGAGCTCATTCTCGGCGCCCACAGAAAATTGGGCGCCTCCGAGGCAAATCTCGCCCGGCACAGGGAACGGTCCGCCTTGCGGCGGACAGCCGGGCGATATTTGAACCCGCTCGGCAACATCCCGCCACCAGCCGTGTAACAGGTACGTTGACATGGCTGTATTTCAATACGAGGCGCTGACGGAAACGGGCGAGGCCCACAGCGGGGTGGTGGACGCGAACACCGCGAAGGAGGCGCGCGACAAGCTTCGCCAGCAGAAATACTACGTTACCAGTATACACGCCATCGATGAGAAGGGCGCCGTGGCCAGAAACCTGCTGCCACAGCTTTTCCGCCGGCAGCGGCTGGAGGAGCTGGCGATCCTCACCCGGCAGTTTGCCACCCTGGTGGACGCCGGGATCCCGGTGGTCGAGGCGCTCTCCGCGCTCGTGGACCAGGCGGAGACCCCCGCGCTCGAGACGGTGCTCAGGCAGGTGCGGGAGAAGGTGCGGGGAGGAAGCTCCCTGGCCGACGCGCTGACCGAACACGAGGAATACTTCAACGACCTGTACGTGAACATGGTCAGGGCCGGCGAGGCCAGCGGCAACCTGGACATCGCCCTCACCAGGCTCGCGTCGTACGCGCAGAGGCAGTACAAGCTGCGCGGACGCGTCACCGCCGCGCTCGCCTATCCGATCATCATGTGCATCGTGGCCGTCGGGGTGGTGGTGTTTCTGCTGCTCGTCGTGATTCCGAAGGTCGAGGAAATGCTGACAGACATCGGCAAGCCGCTTCCCCTTCCGACATGGATCCTGGTCACCGTCAGCGGATTCATCGCGGACTTCTGGTGGCTGGGGCTGGCGCTCATCGTGGGAGGATACGTCGCCTTCCGATTTGCGGTGGCGACGGACAGGGGACGGCTGGCATACGACGACGCGCTCCTGAAGATCCCGATCGTGGGCCAGCTCTTCCGGAAGCAGGCGGTGTCCCGGTTTGCGGTCACCTTCTCCACGCTTCTTGCGAGCGGCATACCGGTGCTCCAGGCGCTCAGCATCGTGAAGCGGGTGGTGAACAACAAGGTGCTCGAGAACACGATAGAGGAGGTCCACGGTCGGATCATGGCCGGTACCGACATCTCAACCCCGATCAAGAAGAGCGGGGTCTTTCCCCCGGTGGTCGGTTACATGATCGGGATCGGGGAGGAGAGCGGAAAGCTGGAACAGATGCTGGAGAAAGTGGCGGAGGCGTACGACGAGGAGCTCGAGGTAACGACCCAGAAGATGACCTCGCTTCTCGAGCCGATAATGATTCTCGTGCTCGCGGCGGTAGTGGGATTCATCGTGCTGTCCGCGATTCTGCCCATTATGGACATTGCGGGCGGGCTGTAAGAAGGAGGAGTAATATGTTCAGATCACGATTTTCAGGTGGGTACGGGCGGGAGCGGCAGGTTCTCGAGCGGGTTCGTGATTCGACCGGCGGGGCCGCGCAGCGGACCTTTCCTCGGTCGGTCGAATCGCGCCCTCGGAGGCGCCCATTTCCGCATCCATGGGCGCCGAGAATGAGCGAGAGCGCCTGCCGCTCCCGCGCCGGTTTTACGCTGATCGAGGTGCTGGCCGTCGTCGTGATCCTCGGCATACTGGCCGGGGTGGTGATCAACCGGGCGTGGAACGCGGTGGTCCAGGCGAGGACGGAGACCGCGAAGGTGCAGATCGCGCAGATAGAGGAGGCGATCCAGATGTTCCATATGGACATCGCGCGGTACCCGGCGGCGCTCAACGACCTGATCGCGAAACCGTCAGATGCGGCCGGCTACCGGGAAGGGGGATACCTGAAGGTCCTTCCCAAGGACCCCTGGAAGAACGATTACTTCTACAAGACCCCGGGCCCGGAGGGGAAGCCCTACGTGGTCGGCTCCTACGGCTCCGACAAGAAAGAAGGCGGGGAGAGTGACGGCAAGGACATAACCTGCTGGACGATACATGAGACGACAGAATAACGGCGAGAGAGCGTTCACCCTGATAGAGCTCGCCGCCGTGGTTGCCATTCTGGGAATAGCGGTGACCATGTTCGTTATGAAGGTGGACAACGTGATGCCCCGCACCAGGCTGCGCGCGGCCGCACGGCTGGTGGGCAGCACCGTGGAGCTCGCGGCGTCCGACGCGGTGATGAAGGGCGGCGAGAGGGCGGTGCTGTACGATCAGAAGCTCGCGACCATCACGGTGAGGACGGGGACCGACCTGTTCGGCGAGGAGGAGGAGCAGGGCACGCTGATAAGGAAGTCCCTGCCACCCGGCGTCGAGCTGCTGGAGGTCGAGGGCGTCCACTCGGAACAGGACAGGGCGCTCGTGGTCATCTCCCCCTCGGGAAGGATGTCTCCTCACGCCGTCCACCTCCGCAATTCCGCGGGACGTATGACGGTGGAGATATACGGCGTGACCGGAAAAGTGCGGTATCACAATGAAGAAGTCCGTCTCAGGCAGTTCACACGGGAGACTATCGATGGAGGGTAAGAAAAGCGGATTCACCCTGGTCGAGGTGGTCGCCGCGACAGTGGTGCTTGGAATGCTGGTGATCCCGCTGCTCGGCGCGAGGAACAGGACGGTGGCGGGAGCGTCGAAGAGCGCGATCGAACTCATGGTGGCTCAGCTCGCGGCCTCGAAGCTCAGCGAGCTGGTGTCCGTGCCGCTGGAGGACATCGAACGGTCCGGAGACTTCGAGGACGCGCCCGGCTGCTCGTGGGATATCTCCGTCGAGCCGGAGGACATGGGCGCGAGCGAGGAGGAACTCGAGGAGCCCGTGGACGAGGTCGTGGAGCCGTACCTGTATCGGGTAAAGCTTGTGGTGAAGTATCCGGTCCGCTCGAAGCAAGGCGGGATTGCCAGCGTGTCCGTTACCACCCTGGTGTTCAAGAGGGAGAGCGAAGAAGAAGAAGGAGAAGAAGTGGAGGAGGTCGCGGAGTGAGGAAGGGGTTCACGCTCATCGAGGTGATCGCCGCGGTCGCGGTGGCGGCGCTCATCGTCACGGCCGTGTACGGCGTAGCCGCCACCACGATCTCGGCCCAGAAGCGCATCGAAGAGGTGCTGAGCGTGCGGAAGGAAGGGGCAGCCATCCTTGACCTGATCTCCGAGGACCTGCTCGGAGCGGTGCACAGGGACAAGGCGCAGGCGTTCATCTTCGGGGAGGAGATCGATCCGAAGTCCGTGAGTTTTGTCAGCATCGCCTGGGAACCGAAATCGGGGAGGAGAACGCTGGGCGAAATCGGGTACAATTTCGAAAGGACGGACAGCAGTCTGGTGCTCTACCGGCGGTTCGGCACGGTAAACGAAAGCATCTCGGACGGGGGAGAAGAGATTCTAGTGAGTGATGCGATAGAATCCTGGAAGATCGAGGTCTTCGACGGCGAGGAATGGCACGATACGTGGGAGACCACGAAGTCTCTCCCGATAGCCGTGAAGGTAGAGTTCTCTCTCGCCGTGCCGGACAGGGATCCGATCACGTTCACAAGAGAAGCGGCGATTCCCTCGAGCAATCTCCTTCCTCCCGCCAAGCTGCCCGAGATCGAGGAGGCGCCGCTGTGAAGAGGCTGGCAATTCTCGGTTCCACCGGCTCGATCGGTCGGACGACGCTGAGGGTCGTCTCCGAATCGAGCGGCCGCTATACGGTGGAGACCCTCGCTGCGAACGACAACTGGAAGCTGATCTCTGAGCAGGCCCGGGAGTTCCGTCCGGCACGTCTGGCGATGAGCAGCGCAGAGGCCGCGGGCGAGCTGAAGAAGGAACTGGCACCGGACGTCGAGCTGCTGTCCGGCCCGGACGCGCTGGAGGCGGCGATCAGGTCGAGCGAAGCCGATCTGGTGGTGAGCGCGGTGTCCGGAGCGGTGGGTCTTGCCCCGACGCTGGCGACGCTGGATACGGGAAGGGATATCGCGCTGGCCAATAAGGAATCGATCGTGATGGCGGGCTCGCTGGTGATGCAGAAGGCGTCCGACACCGGCAGTACCGTCATTCCGGTGGACAGCGAGCACTCCGCGATCTTCCAGGCTATGCGGGGGGAGAAGCGTGATCACGTCCGGAGGATCATGCTCACCGCGTCGGGGGGACCGTTCAGGACCGCGTCGAGGCGGCACATGGCCAGGGTCACTCCCCGTGAGGCACTCGAGCATCCGACGTGGGGCATGGGAACGAAGATCACGATAGATTCCGCTACGATGATGAATAAGGCGTTGGAGATCGTGGAGGCGAAATGGCTGTTCGGTCTCGAGGTGTCACAGATAGACGTGGTGGTCCATCCGCAGTCGGTGGTCCATTCCCTCGTGGAGTACTGCGACGGGTCCACCATCGCCCAGATGGGGTACCCCGACATGGCGGTGCCGGTCCGGTTCGCGCTGGCCTACCCGGAGCGAGAGAAGGCGAATGCGAAGCGTCTCGATCTGCCCGATATAGAATCTCTCACGTTCCACCGGCCTGACTTCGAGAGATTTCCCGCTCTGCAGCTCGGGTACCGGGCCGCGGAGGAGGGCGGATCCATGGGCGCGGTGATGAACGCGGCGAACGAAGTGGCGGTCCGGGCGTTCCTGGAGAGCAGGATCGGATTCCTCGACATCGTCGAGATCGCCGAGCGGGTCATGGACCTGCACCGGGTGGTCCACCCGTCGGAAGTCGCCGAGATCATGGAAATCGATTCCTGGGCCAGAAAGGAAGCCGAGAAGTGTACGATCAGATGATAGTGCTGGCGGCCGTGATGCCGTGGATCGAGAAACCGTTCCAGCTGGGGGCGGTGGTTGTCGGGGTCGGGTTCCTGGTGTTCGTGCACGAGCTCGGACACTTCCTTCTGGCGAAGATGCAGGGGGTGCGGGTGGAGCGGTTCGCGCTCGGCCTGGGCAGGAAGCTCGTCGGGTTCACCTGGGGAGAGACCGAGTACGCGCTGTGCCTCATCCCGTTCGGCGGATACGTCAAGATGGCCGGGGAGTATCCGGACCAGGAGCGGGAGGGAGCGGATGACGAATTCTATTCGAAACCTCCGGGAAGGCGGGCGCTGATAGTGGTGGCCGGCGTCGTGACGAACGCGATCGTCGGGGTCCTTGTATTCATCTGTGCGTTCCGGCTCGGAGTTCTTCTCAACGCCCCGGAAATCGAGCCGGTGCTGGGCGGCCCCGCGTGGACCGCGGGCCTGAGGGAAGGGGACATCATTCTCGAGGCCGACGGATCGAAGATAAACAGCATCACGGACCTGGCGCACGTGGTGATGGTATCGGAGGGGGGCGTGGCGCTGAAGATTCAGCGCGGAGACGAGCTTTCTCCCGGTATCGCGCAGCTTGTTAAAGT
>CAYMFW010000004.1:0-30617 GCA_964389785.1 uncultured Planctomycetota bacterium | reverse complement strand
ACGAGGTGTTTGTCGAGCACGTGGTCCCGGAGAAGGACCAGGAGTACGGCATCAAGACCATCGGCGTGGAGACCCGTGCCGCGATGACAATCGGCGCGTTCCTGACGAAGAAGAGCCCGCTGCTTATCGCCGAAGACGTCTCCGACTGGGGACGGCTGTGTCGCGAGCTGACCGGGGCCGGCGACCCGTCTCCAGCGAAGAGGCTCTGGGAGCTCCTGTCCGACGATGCCAGGACGGCGGCGCGTGCCGCCGGAGAGCATCCCGGGAACGCGGACCGGGCAGTGGTGCTGAAGGGCATCAACTGCGCCATGGGAAGGCCGGATTTCTACCGGCGGGAGAGCTTCGCCGGCGTCACGCTTGCGAAAGATGTCCGGGAGAGAATCGAGGGCGGGCTCGACGAGCTGGACGTGACGGAAATACTGGAACTCAACCGGCGGCTGATCGAGCTCTCCTTCCCGGGCAACGTGGCGGAGCTTTCCGGGCAGGAGCGGGCCGGCTTTCGGAAGGGCGATACCGTGCTGGCCGCTGGAGGAGAGAAGCTCGTCTCCTGGTCGCACTTCAGACGTGTCACGAAGGAGAATCCGGGAACACCCCTCGAGATAATGCTTCGCCGTAAGGCCGCGGGCGAAGATGACGTCGAGACGGTCATTGCGGTACCCATGCCGCTCGGGGGATGGAGTCCGGGCTGCGTCTCCGGAAACGACCTGTACGTCGAAAGCGTAAGAAACGGCACGGTGGCATCGGCCGCGGGAATCAAGGCGGGGGACCGCATCGTCGCCCTCAACGGACAGCCGACCGGCGGAGGAAACAGGTTCCGGGAGGCGGTCGGCGCATCGGGAGGGAAGACGATCACGGTGGGGGTGGACCGGGACGGTAGCCGGATGAGCTTCCAGATGACTCCGGAGACCGACACGATCGAGAAACGGGCCCTCATCGGCGTGATGTTCAGGCTGGAACCCGTTGTCGGAGAGGTGCTGCCGGGATCCCCCGCAGAGAGAACCGGTCTGCGTGCCGGTGACGTGCTGCTCTCTCTCAAGCTCCAGGGCTCCGGCGCGGAAGAGGAGATCGAAACGTGGAATCAGTTCGACGGCCGCGTCAATCACGGCGGCGGCAGGGCGATGACGCTCTCTTGGAGCCGGAACGGGAAGGCGCTCGGCGGGACTCTCGTTCCGGAATACGATCCCTCCAGGACCTCCGGCATGCTGGGCCTGAGACCGGAGATGAAGCTCAAGCTGACACGGCTCGGCCTGTTCGAGTCGATCTGGTACGGGATAAAGAGTTCCTACGCGATGGGGAAACGAGTGATCGGCACGATATACGGCCTGCTCAGCCTGAAGGTTTCCCCCAAGGTCGTGGCGGGACCGGTGCTTCTGCCGGTGATGGGCATGTGGTTCGTGGAGAGAGGGCTCGGCACGTTTCTGTACTTCCTGGGGATGATCGGTATAAACTTCGCGATCGTGAACCTTCTCCCGCTTCCGGTCGTCGACGGCGGCGTGCTGCTGCTGATAGGCGTCGAGAAGCTCAGGGGGAAGCCGCTTTCCCTCAAGAGCCAGACCATCATTCAGCAGGTCGGGGTGGCCATACTCGTCGCCATCTTCCTGCTCATAACCATTCAGGACGTCGGGCGGTTGAGTTCTCTGTTCGGGGGCTGAGACACCGGGATGAGCGCTAACGCGGATTACGTGGATCTGTACCGCCGGATGGTCCTCATCCGCGCGTTCGAGACCCGCGTGCACCGGCTGCTCTCGACGGGGGCGATTCACGGGACCTCGCACCTCTGCGCCGGGCAGGAGGCGGTGGCGGTCGGCGCCTGCGCGGACCTGCGCCCGGATGACCTGGTGGTGAGCAACCACCGCGGACACGGACATTTTCTCGCCAAGGGAGGCGACCCGAACCGGATCATGGCCGAGCTGTGGGGAAAGCAGGATGGCTACAGCCGGGGAAGAGGAGGCAGCCAGCACATGGCATGCAGGGGAATCGGATTCCTCGGATCGAACGGGATTACCGGCGGCGGTATCCCGGTCGCGACCGGGGCGGCGCTTGCCGCCCGGATGCGGGGGATGGATTCAGTGGTGCTATGCTTCTTCGGGGATGGCGCCGCCAACCAGGGCACGTTCCACGAGTCGCTCAACATGGCGGCGGTGTGGGATCTGCCCGTCGTGTACCTGTGCGAGAACAACCTGTATGCGATGTCCACCCCGATGACGGAATCCACCTCGGTGAGAGACATCGCCTCGCGCGCGGCGGCCTACGACATGCCCGGACGGGTCGTCAAGGGAAACAACGTGCTCGTCGTCAGGGACGCCGTCGCCGAAGAGACGAAGCGGATCAGGTCGGGCGGCGGGCCATCGCTCATCGAGTGCAAGACCTATCGGATCCACGGCCATTCGAGAAGCGATCCGTGCGACTACCGCCCGGCCGAGGAAGAGGAGCTCTGGGCGAAGCGGGACCCGATACCGCTCTTCGAAAAGGTGCTCCGGGAGCAGGGGCTGCTCGACGGGGCCGGTGCGGAGACGATCGGGAAGGAGCAGGAGGCCGTGGTGGATGACGCGGTGGCGTTCGCGGAGAAGAGCGCCTTGCCCGACCCGGCCGAGCTCGAAGGAGCGCAGTACGCATGAAGGGGCTTATGAGTATTGACCGGCGGCAGCGTATTCCTTCGCTCATTCTCGGCGCCCATGGATGCGGATATGGCGCCTCCCCCTCGACAGGGCTCGGGGCCCTGAGCCTGCCGAAGGGCGAGGGCGCGGTTCGACGGACCAAGGAAGGGCCTTCGGCCTGTCCGCCGAACCACGAACCCGCTCAGGAAAACCCTGCCACCGGTCAAGCCTCGTGCGGGGCGAACCATGACTGAAAGGTACTGTTCCGAGGCGCTCCGCGACGCGCTTGCCGAAGAGATGCGCAGGGACGAGCACGTGTTTCTCCTCGGCGAGGACATCGCCGGCTACGGCGGGGCGTTCGGTGTGACGAAGGGGCTGTTCGACGAGTTCGGGGCCGCGCGGGTGAGAAACACGCCCATCTCCGAGGGGAGCTTCACCGGCATCGCCGTCGGCGCGGCGCTGATGGGGATGCGTCCGGTCGTGGAGATCATGTTCATGGATTTCATTACGCTCGCCTTCGATCAGATTGTGAACCAGGCGGCGAAGTTTCGTTTCGCCTACGGCGAGCCGGTGCCGATGGTGGTCCGGACGCCGACCGGAGGCAGGAGGGGATACGGCCCGACCCATTCCCAGAGCCTGGAGGCGATGTTGGCTGCGGTACCGGGGCTGAAGGTGGTCGCGCCGTCGAACCCGTTCGACGCGAAGGGCCTTCTCAAGGCGTCGATACGGGACGACAACCCGGTGATATTCGTCGAGAACAAGACGCTGTACCCGCAGAGGGCCGCGATACCGGATGAGGACTACACCGTTCCGATCGGCAAGGCGGCGGTGGTCCGGGAGGGAACGGACGCGACCGTGGTCGCGTACTCCCGCATGGTGCAGGAAGCGCTCATTGCGGCCGAATCTCTCGCCGAAAAGAGCGTGCAGATAGAGGTCGTGGACCTCAGAACACTGAAACCGATGGATATGGACACAGTCGCGGCATCGGTCGAGAAGACCGGCCGGCTGGTGGTTGCCGAGGAAGGCCCCGCCCCGGGCGGAATCGCCGGAGAGGTTGCACTCGGCGTCTTCGAGCGGGCGTACTACAGCCTGGACGCGCCGGTGAAGCGGGTTGCGGCGGCGGACCGTCCGATACCCGCCAGCCCGGTTCTCGAGGAGGCCACCCTTCCCGGCGCGAAGGAGATCGCCCTGGCCGTCGCGCAGACACTGGAGGACGCGAATGAGTGAGAATGTGGAGAGCTCGATCAAGGAGATGATCGTCGAGAGGCTGTTCCTCGACGTGGCCCCGGACGACATCGGCGACGAGGACCATCTCATGGAAAAGTACGACATAGACTCCGTGAGACTCTTCGAGATCGTCATCGGCATCGAGGAGGTCTTCGGCGTCGTTATCGACGAGGCGGACTTCGACGTCGAGGTGTTCAAGGACGTGAAGTCAATCGCCGAATACGTCAGGACCAAACAGGCCAGGTAGTGGAACCCGTAACAATCACGTCCTCGAGCGGCGAGCTGTTCGGAATGTACCACCCCGCCGACCGTGACGATCTCGTTGTGGTGATGTGCCCGCCGTTCGCGGAGGAGAAGAAGACCAGCTATCGCACCTTTCACGAACAGGCCGCGGCGCTGGCGGCGGCCGGGGTCCCCTCGCTCCGATTCGATTACTCCGGCACGGGAGACAGCCAGGGAGACTTCCGGGAGAGTACGATCGGTCGCTGGCTGGAGGACGTCGCGGCCGCGAGCGATTTCGCCCGTTCGAAGGCGAAGGCGGAAAAGATATGCCTGCTGGGGCTCAGGCTGGGCAGCTCGATCGCCGCGTGCTGTCCCAGCGATCGGTTGGTCCTGTGGCAGCCTCTCATGGAGCCGGCGACGTATCTCAGGGCCAACGTGAAGAAGCAGGCGATGAGGCAGAAGATGATCGGTGGCGGTTCCGGACCCGCGGCTGGAGAGATCGACGGCTACGTCGTGACCGACGCCCTTGCGGAATCCATTTCCATGATGAGGGTGGAACTGGTGCACAGCGACTGTCTTCTGGTGCAGGTCTCCTACACGGAGAAGGTGCTCGCGGAGTACGCGCCGTATCGGGAACGGGAGGGTATAGAGCTGCGCGCGGTGCGGATGGAGCCGTTCTGGAGCCGCCTCGGACGGGTGGACGCCGGTCCGCTCATCCGCCTGACGGCGGAGTGGATCGCCGGAGGCGGGGCCACAGCAGGACGGTAACGGACGCGCCGACCGCGTTGGCGACCGCGTCCCATCCGGACGCGAATCTTCCCGGCACGTACGCCTGGTGCAGCTCGTTGAGCACCCCGTACGCGGCACAGAAGAGGGCGATCAGAACCAGCGATCCGGTCCCCGGGCTTCGTACCGCGCGGCAGAAAAGCAGTGCCAGGATGGCGTACGCGGCCGCGTGGGCGACCTTGTCCATACCGTACGGCATCCCCACCGGAATCTCTTCGGACGGCAGAGAAGAGACGAAGAAGAGGGAGACCGCGTACGCTGCGACGAGGGTCCATCTCAACGCTCTCAACCGAACAGCCTTTCCCTGAGAACTCTCCAGGCCGCTCCCAGCGCCCCGCCGCTCGGTCTGATGGTGAGCGTGAGGAAGTTCTTCTCGTCCATGTGGTCGCCGGCGGCGCGCATCACGTCCTCCGCGGTGACCTGGTTCAGCAGGTCGACGTACCGGGTATCGAACTCGTATCCCAGACCGCATGACTCGTAAAACGCCAGGTAGTCGGCTATCTGGGAACAGCTCTGCCGGCTCCTCCGGTAGCTTCCGGCAAGGTACGTTTGCGCGTCATGCAGCTCCTCAGCGGTGATGGGCGCACGCTTCACCTTGCGGACCTCCTCCAGAAGAAGGTCCGCCACCATCGGTATGCTGCGCGCGGATACCCCGGCGTGGAGGAGAAACGCGCCTCCCAGCGCTCTCGGGTAGTAGGTCGCTCCCGTCGTGTAGGCCAGCCCCCGTTCCTCGCGGATAGTCTTCCACACCCGTGAGCCGAACGGGTTTCCCAAAACGGCGCTCAGTATCTGCAGCGGAAACAGGTCGCGGCTGGTGATCGAGGGAACCCTCCAGGCGAGCGCGACGGCCGCCGCGGGCCACGGCTTTATCTCGTCCAGGCCGGTCGGCCGGCCTATCGGGGTGTACTCCGGCAGGTCCACTCGGGACGATCCCGATGACCGCAGCCCTCCGAAGGCCGCTTCCGCCCCGGCCGCGGCGTCTTCAGGGGTGATATCCCCCACGATGGCGAGCACCATGTTGTCCGCGCCGTAGAATCTCTCGTGAAACGTCCGGATATCCTCGATCGAGATCGCGAGGATGTCCTCCTCCTCCCCCGAGGGCAGCCGGCTGTAGGGGTGATCCTCCCAGAGCGCGAGGGCGCCGACACGGGCCAGATAGCTCATCATGGAATCCTGTTCGCGGCGCACGCGGGTGGTCATCTCCCGGCGGGTCCGTTCGATCTCCTCTTCGTCGAAGTTGGGGTCGGTGATCGCGTCCCTCAGGAGTGCCAGCGCGGTCTCGAATTCGTCCGGCAGCGTTTCGAAGTTGAGGCAGGCCTCGTCCGCGTCGGCCCGTCCGCCCATGTCTATCCCGAGCGATTCCAGAAGAAAGCTGGTCTGCTGGAGCGACCGGCCCGCCGCGCCTTTCAGCAACAGTTGCCGGGTCATGGACGCCAGCCCGCTTCGGCCCGACGCTTCCCGGGTCGAGCCGGCCCGGAAGATCGCCCCGCACGACACGATGGGAAGCCTGCGGCTCTCCCGGCACAGCAAAACGATGCCGTTGGACAGGCGGGTCTTCTTCACCTCACCGTCCGCTTCCCAGCGGGGCGCGGCGGCGGCGGCGAGCTTGGGAGCGGGCACGTTCCAGTCGGATCCGGCCCGTCCGCCGCCGCCGCCGGCGACCGCAGCGGACGTCCTTCGGGGCACTATCCGGCCGACTACCGCGCGATCGAGGTCGAGATACTGCCGCGCGGCGTCATGGAGCCGGTCCGGAGTCATCTTCTCCACCGCGTCGAGGTACTCGCGATCGAACGCCGGCGAAGCGAGGGCGACGCACAGCGAGAGGTAGGCGGCCCTTTCACCGAAGGTCTCCCTGTCGTACACCGACGAGGCCAGGACCATTCTCTTGGCACGTTCGATCTCGGCGGCATCCGGCGCCTTCTCCTTCAGCGCGTCGAATTCCTCCCGTACCGCGTCCATCACCTCGGTGACCCTTCCCGGCTGGCACGCCCCCGATATCAGCAGAAGCCCCGCTTTCTTCAGGGCCAGCGGGTGGAAGTCTATCGAATCGGCCGTCCCCGGGTACTGTATCCGGCGGTACAGCCGTCCGCACCGGCCCGCGCCGAGGACCATGGTCAGTACCGATACCGCCGCGTGGTCCTCGTGATCGAGCGGCACGCCCGGCAGCGCCGCGGCGAGGTACGCGGCGCTGATACCGGCCCTCTCGGAGAAGGAGTAGGGAATACCGAATTCGATATCTTCCGGACCGGGGGCTTCCGCACCGCCGTGGGGCACGCCGGCGAAATGCCGTTCGATCCCTTCGAGAACCCGTTCGGTCGAGACGTCACCGATCACCACCACGGTAACGTTCTCGCGGACGTAGTGGCGGCGGTAGTATTCGTACAGCCGCTCCCGGGACGTCCTGCCCACCGTGCGCCGGCGCCCTATGACGGGAACACCGTACTGATGGAATGGAAACGCGTTTCGAAAGAGCTTCTTGCGCAAGATCATTCGCGGCGACGTCTCGCTCAGCTTGATCTCCTCCAGGATCACCGTTCTTTCCCGCCGGCTCTCGTTCGGATCGAAGCTGGAGCTGGATATCGCGTCGCCATGGACGTCCAGCGCCAGATCCAGGTGCGCGCTGTCCACGACGATGGTATAGCCGGTGTAATCGTACGTCGTGAAGCCGTTTATCTCTCCGCCGATCCTGGTGACCTCCTGCCCGATCATTCCCGGCGGGCGCCGGCCCGTTCCCTTGAAGAGCATGTGTTCGACGAAGTGGGAGAACCCCGCTTCGGAATCGGCTTCGTTTCTCGAGCCGGTATGCACCAGGCTGTACACGGCGGCGACGGGAAAGGAGTTGTCCTGGAGAATCAGCGCCCTCAGCCCGTCAACCTCGCGGCATTCCGGGTCGAGGAGGAATCCCTTCATGCGCCGATAAGCCTTTCGGCGATCTGGACGGCGTTGAGCGCCGCCCCCTTTCGAAGGTTGTCGCTGACGATCCACAGGTCGAGACCGTTCTCGAGCGAGACGTCCTCGCGTATCCGGCCGACGAAGGTCTCGTCCCTGCCCGCCGCCTCGGAGGCCAACGGGTACCGCTGGGCGCCGGGATCGTCGACCACTACCACGCCGTCCATGGCGGCCAGCAGCTCCCGGGCGCGCTCCACGGTGATCTTCTTCTCGGTCTCCACGTTGACCGATTCGCTGTGCGACCGCACCACGGGGACCCGTACGGTGGTCGCGGTGACCCTGATGGAATCATCCTCCAGGATCTTGCGGGTCTCGTTGACCATCTTCATCTCTTCGGACGTGTACCCGTTGTCGCCGAAGGCGTCGCTCTGCGGTATCTGCGGGATACAGTTGAACGCGATCTGATGAGGAAACACCTTCCTCTCGTAACTGCCGCCGTCCAGCACCGCCCGGGACTCCTCTCGCAGCTCGTTGATCGCCTTGGTGCCCGCTCCGGACACGGCCTGGTACGTGGACACGACCACCCTTCTGATGCGGCTCTCGTCGTGCAGCGGCTTGAGCACCAGCACCATCTGTATGGTGGAACAGTTCGGATTGGCGATGATCCCCTTGTGTCCCGCGATCGCGTGGGCGTTCACCTCGGGGACCACCAGCGGCACCTCCGGGTCCATCCGGAACGCGCTGGTATTGTCCACCACCACGGCGCCCTGCTTCGCGGCGCCGGGGGCGAACCATTTTGATATACCGCCTCCCGCGCTGGAGAGCACGATGTCCACCCCGTCGAAGATGCCTTCCCGGAGCTCCTCGACCTCGATCTCCTCCCCCTTGAACGGCAGCTTCCTGCCCTTGGAACGGGACGAGGCCATCAGCCTCAGGTTGTCGACGGGGAAATTCCTCTGCTCGAGGCACGAGATCATCTCGAGCCCCACCGCGCCGGTACATCCGACTACTGCAACGTTTGTACCCATCTTAACCTCCTGCACGCAAACGGAAATCATACAAGCCGGCACACGTCGAGTCAAACGTATGTCCGCAACTGCGGAAGCTGACGGCGGGATGTCGCCGAGAATGAGCGAGAGGAGAACCTGCTGCCAGCCTCACTCGAAGGTGCCGTACTCCCGGCAGGCCTCGACCATCGCATCGATGTTCTCGATGGGAACCTCGGGCTCGAGGATGTGCGTGGGGGCGATCATCAGCCCGCCGTTCGATCCGTACCTATCAATGACCTCCTTCACGCGGGCGCGCACCTCATCGGGCGTGCCGTGCGGCATGGTGGACTGGGTCCCGATGCAGCCGTCGAAGGTAAGCCGGTCGCCGAACTCGGCGTGGATCGCGTCGGCATCGAGACATTCCGGTTGGACCGGGTTCAGTATGTCCAGCCCGGCGTCCACCAGGTCGGGGACGATATCGATGACGTTGCCGTCGCTGTGATACCAGACCCGCGCGGCCGGATGGATCTCCTTCACGGCGCGCCAGACCGCGGCCCAGCGGGAATGCATCGTGCCGCGCCACATGTCGGGGGAGAACATCAGTGTGTTCTGGTTGGCTACGTCGTCCCCGCATCGTATCAGGTCCGCCCCCGCCCGGGCGAACGCGACGGCCTTCACCATGTTCTGATCCGCCAGCCGCTGGAGCAGGCACTCCGCCCACGATGGCCGTTCGATCATGTCCATCAGGAACTGCTCGTATCCCCGGATTTGCCAGGCCGTTTCGTACATGTGTCCCACGAATCCGACGGCGATCTTGCCCTGCGCGTGGGCCTGATCGACCAGGGGTTTCATATGCGAGACGTCCCATCCGCTCATGTCGTCGAGCGGGTACTCCTCGATCTCTTCGAGACAGGACGCGTTTCGCAACGGAGAGACGTAGCCGAAGAAATGGTAGAAACCGGACGGCACCTGCGCCACACCGAAGGAGTTGATCTGTGTTCCCTCCGGCAAGTCCTCCTCTTCCCAGTACCGGGAGTAATCCAGGGGAGGAAGGTCTTTTGGCCGCTTCATGCCGAGCGCCGCCTTTCTGCAGAAGCCGTAATGTGCGCCGATGTCCTCCGTGCCGATATGCTCTATCAGGCGCTGCTTCAGATCCGGCGTAAAGCTGGTCTCGTACAGCACCCGCCCCGGCCGGCGGTGTTCCGTGGTTGCGTAGAAGCTCTCCAGGTCGTTCATCATGACAGCAGCAGACGATACCAGATTGTTCCATCGAACGTAACCCTTCTTTCGCGTGCGATAACAGTTGATTTCATGCGGGGGGTTCTTGTATAGTGTTGTGGGATTGCATCTTGTGACAGGAGACGTACGGAATGCCGCGCGCAGTATGTCCGCGATGTGGGGCCGGATTCTCGCTCAAGCCGAAGAGGTTTCGCAGCAAGGTCAAGTGTCCCAAGTGCAAGAAGATGTTCAATCCCTCCGAAGAGCTGGAGCCCCAGACCGATTCCGACGAGCCGAAGACCGAAGCGCCGGAAGACGATCCCCCTACCGAAACGGGACCGACCATCCTCAAATGCGGCGTTTGCGGTGAGATGATGGAGTCGGAGGAAGGCGCCCTTTCCGCCAGGTGTCCCCTGTGCGGCGGGGTAATGCGGCAGGAGGAAGACGAACTGGTGGTGACGGAACGTCTCGAGCTGCAGCCCGAGTCGGAACCGGAACCGGAACCGGAGGCCGAAGAGGAAGCTGAGCCTGCGCGGAAGGACAGGCCTTCCGAGGCAAAACCGAAACGCCGCAAGAAACGCAGGCGCCGGAGGAGACGGCCCGGCCTGCCCCCGAGACGCAGGGGCGGACCGAAGGACAAGCGAATCACCAGGGGAGAACCTCTCCCGCCGGAATTGCGTGTCGGGTTCGGCAGAAGACTGCTGGCGCTGTTTCTGGACGGCCTGATAATCGGCGCGACGGGTTCCGTGCTGGGCCTTCTGCTCGTGACCTTCTATCTGAAGGACATGAACGAAGCCTTTTCCTACCCCGCCGATGTGAAGAAGGTGGCCGACATCGAAGCGGGCCGTATCACGCTCGAGGACGGCGACCTGCCGGATGACGATGGTTTCGGGGAGGAGGACGCGGAGCCGGAAATAGTCCCCGAAGGGGCCGAGCTGGCGGAGGGAGTCGAAGAGAAAGAGGTCCCCAGGAAACTGCAGAAGCCAAGGCTCTTGTTCGAAGGAAGACTGGGCCAGATCATAGCCGTGGTGCTGGGAATGTTCTTCGTGCTTCCCTTCTTCGGGATCGTCGAGTTGATGACCTCGGCCTCGATCGGCAAGAAGATCCTCTCGATGAGCGTACGGGCGGACGACGGACGGCTTGCCGCCGGCAACAGCCTGTTCGGCAGGTATATGATCAAGTACGGTATCGGTGTCGCCACCGTGATGGCGGTGCTGGCGACCGCCGCGGTGGCGCGGGCGCTCGGCGATATCATCCTCGTTATCGGTGCGCTGGACGGCCTGTTCTTCATCGTCAGCGCATTCGTGGCGCTCTCCCGCAGCAAACAGGCGGTGCACGACCAGCTCTGTTTCACGGCGGTTTACCCGGACGTTCTTCCCGAGCAGCCCGAAGAGTGACCCTTCCCGCTCTCAGCGTTCTCTACGAAGACAATCATCTCCTCGCCGTGAACAAGCCGGCGGGTCTCCTTACGCAGGATTACGGGTCTTCGCGGGACAGCATGGAGGAGCTCGCCCGGCAGTGGGTCAGAATCAGCAAGAAGAAGCTCGGCAACGTCTTTCTCCACACCGTCGGCCGACTGGACGGGGCGGTGAGTGGCATCGTCCTCTTCGCCCGGACGGGCAAGGCGCTCTCCAGGCTGAACGCCGCGGTGCGCGAGAGGAAGATTCTCAAGGTCTACCACGCGGTGGTGGCCGGCGCGCCGGAACGGGCAAGCGGCATTCTGAAGCACCATCTCCGCCACGGGTCCCACCGGGCGAAAATAGAAAAGCCGGGGACGGAAGGCGCAAAGGAAGCGACGCTCGAGTACCGGTTGGTGAAGGAATCGGGAGGCGTGAGCCTTCTCGAGGTGCGACTGCATACCGGGCGGTATCACCAGATACGAGTGCAGCTCGCCACGGCCGGGACGCCCATCCTGGGCGACAGGAGGTACGGCGGGCCGCCGGGGGGGCTTCCCCGCGACGCGATCGCGCTGCATCACGTTCTCATGGAGCTGGAGCACCCGGTCCGCAGGGAATCGGTCCGCATCGAGGCGCCCTATCCGCCCCACTGGCCGCGCATCTGAGCTAGTAGCGCATGGAGGGCCGGTAGGCCCCTTCGCTCATTCTCGGCGACAGGTATGCGGATATGTTGCCTCCGAGGGCGCGGCTCGACGGATCATGGAAGGGCCTTCGGCCTGTCCGTCTCACCACGAACCCGCTCAGGAGCCTCCCGATCCTCATGCGCGCTGCATTTCCTCGGCCCGTCGGATTCACCACGAATCCGCTCGGGAATGCCCCGCTGCCCTCTTAGAAGCGCAGTTCGCGCACCTTGTCGAGGTAGTACTTGTAGTCGTCCAGCGGCACGCCCGGGGTGATCAGGTGGTCCGGCATCATCACGAAGCCGCCCTCCTTCATGAGAGAGATATGGCTCTCGAATTCGGCGTCGATGGCGTCCCGTCCCCTCTCGAGCGCGAGCTTGTCGAATCCGCCTATGATGAGAAGGTCCCGGCCGTACTTCGCGCGCGCCTTCTCCGGCGTCATCTTCCAGGTTCCGGGCTCCAGAGGGAACATGCAGTTGACGCCGGCCGCCAGCCACGGCCCGATCAGCGCCTCCACGTTCCCGTCGGAATCGACGCTGTAGATGTCCACCCCGTGCTCTTCGAGCTTGGCCCGTATCTTCCGGTAACCGGGGGCCACGTACTTCTCAAACAGGTCCGGACTCACGAACGGGCCGGTGCTTCCCGCGATGTCCTCCCAGCCGTGGCCGATATCGATCCGCCCCTTCATCCGGGAAGCGACCTGGTCTATTCCCCAGCACGCCAGGTCGGACAGCGTCTCCACCGTGTCAGCGAAGCAGTTCGGGTCGTCGTACATCATGAAGCACATGTTCTCGACGCCCATCCAGTTGCGCACCCATCCCATGAGCGACGCGGTGCGGACGGACACCGGCAGACCCGATTCCTCGGCTTCACGGACCCGGTCGTCGAAATCATCCGGGAGACGTCCCGGGTCCGGCTGGAGACGCTCCTTGTACGCCGGCCAATCCTTCGCGGTCTTGAACTTCCAGTCCAGATAGTGCGGCACGCTGCCCTGGTTCTTCCAGGTCTTCTGCAGCACGCCGGACTCGTCCCGCTGCACCACGTATTCGTCTGTCTCCTCGACGACCTCCACCTCGAAAGGCGGATAGATGGACAGGTGCGGCGAGATGCCCGCCCACTGCGGCACCGCGTCGAAATACCGGTGCTGGTTCACGCCGGGCGGCATGCCCTCGCGTTCCCATCGTTCCCGCGTCTCCTGCCACAGCGCCCAGTGAATGACCGGCATCCTGTCGAATTCGCCGTAGTGAAGAATATTTCCGAACAGCTCGCGCGCGTTCATTCGATCACCCCTTATCCGTACTCCTCTTCTTCATCGTACACGGCAGCAGTCTAACCCCGGGTCATCACCGGCTCAAGGTTCACCGCGCATCGATTCGACTCGCCCTTTCGGCTCGGACGGCTCGAACACGGGTAAGGCGTCCGCCCGCTTGACTTTCGGCTCGACGGAGGTATACTGCCATACAGTAGGGATTCCGGTTAGGTGAGCTTTAGGAATCAGATTTACCTCTTCTTCCTTCTTCCCTTTCCTCTCCGACTTCCTATAGGATGAACAGAGGAGCATCGTTCGCCTGTGTCGATGTGGCGCCGCGAAGCGGAGGCGGATAACGGGAACGGCGCGTATCCTTAGTAGTATGGGCCGAGGAAGGAGCGGCTGTGCCGTCGATTGAGTAACGGGGAATTTGTTGTGGAGGCAGGACAGAGATGAACCTATACGTGGGCAACCTTTCGTTCGAGACAAGCGAAGCGGAACTTCAGCAGGCCTTCGAGGCGTTCGGAGAAGTCTCATCGGCCAAGATCATAAAAGACAAGTTTACGGGGAGATCGAGGGGATTCGGATTCGTCGAGATGCCCGACAACGCGGCTGCAAAAGCCGCGATGGAGGGAGTGGACGGCACCGAGATGAACGGACGCGACGTCACCGTCAATGAGGCCCGGCCGAAGCCGGAAGGCCGTCGAGGCGGAGGCGGAGGCGGAGGCGGAGGAGGACGCCGTTCGTGGTAGGCGGGTATCTTCGGTTCCGGAGATTGCCCTGAAATGAGGGCGCTCCTCATATACCCCCAGTACGCGGAGACATTCTGGAGCATGAAGCATGCTCTGGGGTTCTCCCTCTTCAAGAAGGCGAATCAGCCCCCCCTGGGACTGCTCACCGTGGCGTCCCTCCTTCCCGGTGACTGGGAGAAGAGGCTGGTGGACATGAATCTCTCCTCCCTGAGAGAGAGGGACCTCCGGTGGGCCGATATCGTGCTCATCAGCGCCATGACCGCTCAGCGAGAGTCGGCCAGCCGAGTCATAGACAAATGCAGGGAAGCGGGGGTCAGGATCGTGGCCGGCGGGCCGCTGTTCACCGCCTACGGCGACGATTTCGACAGGGTGGACCACCTCGTTCTCAACGAGGCGGAGGTCACCCTCCCGGCATTCCTCGAGGACCTGAAAGCGGGAAGGCCCGGGCACGTCTACCGCTCGGATCAGCGGGCGGACATTCGACAGTCCCCGATACCCCTCTGGGAGCTGATCAACGTCAATCGGTACGCGTCCCTGAGCCTGCAGTATTCCCGAGGGTGTCCGTTCGATTGCGAGTTCTGCGACATCAGCTTCCTGTACGGACACCGGCTGCGCACGAAGGGCAGGGAACAGGTGCTGGCCGAGCTTAACGCCATGTATCAGACGGGATGGCGGGGACCGGTCTTTTTCGCCGACGACAACTTCATCGGCAACAAGAGGAAGCTG
This sequence comes from uncultured Planctomycetota bacterium, assembly GCA_964389785.1. Lineage (GTDB taxonomy): Bacteria > Planctomycetota > CAYMFW01 > CAYMFW01 > CAYMFW01 > CAYMFW01. The sequence goes on along the minus strand of CAYMFW010000004.1, from coordinate 15,885 downwards.
AAGGACGACATCCTTCCCGCCGTCGTCGAGTGGGGAGAACGCCGGCGCTGGCCGTTCGGGCTCTCGACCCAGGCGTCCATGGACCTCTCCGATGACGAGGACCTTATGCGGCTCATGGTCCAGGCAAGGGTTCGCAACGTCTTCGTTGGTATCGAGACGCCGGACGACGACAGCCTGGCGGAATGCGGAAAGCATACGAATCGGAAGCGTGACCTGGTCGCGTGCGTCAGGAAGATCCAGGACCAGGGCCTTCAGGTGCAGGGGGGATTCATCGTCGGCTTCGACAGCGACCCCCCCTCCATCTTCGAGAGACAGATCCGGTTCATACAGGAAAGCGGTATCGTCGTCGCCATGGTCGGCCTCCTGAATGCGCTCAAGGGCACGAAGCTGTATAGGCGCATGGAGAAGGAAAAGCGCCTGCTGAGGAACAGCACCGGGGACAACACCGACTATTCAACCAATTTTGTGACGAAGATGAGTTACGACACGCTCGTCAGCGGCTACAAGAAGATAGTGAATACCATCTATTCGCCCAAACAGTACTACGAGCGGATAGCGGCGTTCCTGAAGAATTACCGGCCTGTCCTGGGCGGACAGCGAATCCAGCTGACGTATGTCGCGGCGTTTCTGAAATCCATGATCGTCCTGGGCATGCTGGAGAAGGGAAGAACGTATTACTGGAAACTCTTCTTCGGCACGCTCCTGAGGCGGCCGCGACTCTTCCCGACGGCCATCGCCATGGCGATCTACGGGTTTCATTTTCGCAAGGTCTTTCGTGTACTCTGAGAATCTTCATCTGAGAAGGAGGTGACGCATGGCTCGCAGGCCGAACAAGCGACAGTATCGGTTCGACCGACGGCTCCGGGATCAGAAGAAGGAGAAGCGGAGGGCCGAAAAAGCCAAGAGAAAACAGGCCCGCAAGGGGCTGGACGAAGACCCCTCCGTATCCGAAGAAGGGGATGTGAAGACGGAAGAAGAAGGCGCGGGAACGGAAGAAGAGGGTGCGAGCGAGGGAAAAGAAGGGGCTGCAGAGGATCCGGTCAGCGAAAAAGAGTCCGCATAAGATACCCCCGCCGACTCCAATCCTGAATCCTGATCCCTCACGTGGTGGTCCCAACGGGATTCGAACCCGTGTCGTCGGCTTGAAAAGCCGATGTCCTAGGCCTGCCTAGACGATGGGACCGAGTGAGGGCGGAGGGACTCAAACCCTCGACCTTTGGATTAAAAATCCAATGCTCTATCAAGCTGAGCTACGCCCCCGGCAGCGCAAAGCATAGCAGGAATCGGGGGATTTTCAACCAAAAAGTGTACGAGGCGTGTGCCGATGCGCTATGTTTCCCGGGGGCTCTCCTCGCGATCGATTTCCTTTTCCATGTAGCGCTCGAACACGCCGAGCTTCATCGCGGTCTGTATCACGCTGCGGTCCAGCTTGCCTTCGTCCGCCATCTCGTCGAGGATGCTCAGCGCCTTTTCGAGCGGCATCGGCTTCTTGTACGGCCGTCGCGCGGTGAGGGCCTCGAAGATGTCGGCGACCACCAGGATTCGTGTCTGGAGCGGTATCTCCCTTGCGTTCAGGCCTTCCGGGTAGCCGCTCCCGTCCAGCTTCTCGTGGTGGCTCCCGGCGTAGGCCGGTACCGACGCGAGCGACTTGGGGAACGGAAGCTGGGCGAGCATCTTCCTCGTCACGGTCGCGTGGTTTTCGATGGTCCTGCGCTCCTCGTCGGTCAGGGTGCCCCTGCGGATACAGAGGCTTTCCAGCTCCTCCTCGGTGATGGTCTCCCGGTTCTTCGCGATCTGCGCGAGCCGGTGGATGGCGTCCTCGTCCGGCGACATGTTGGGGGCGTTCCAGGTGAGGACGAAGTCCTTTTCCTCTTCCAGCACGGCTATCTCCTCGTCGAGCTCCTGCCTGCGGGTCCCTTCCAGCGCCCGCTCGCCGCACCGGAGCGCGTCGGCGGCCGCCTTGAAGGTGACCTCCTGCTTGAGGATCTCGTAGCGGAGCGTGATCAGCTCCGCGCGGTCCGTGATGCTCTCGAGCTTGTTTGCCTTGTCCAGCAGGGACTCGGGCGTCGTAACCTTGCCGACGTCGTGGAGCCACGCGGCTATACGCAGCTCCTCGAGCTCGTCCTCGCTGAGCCGCGCCCCTCCGATCACGCTTTCGGCGCGCTGGTTCACCGCGCGGGCGATGTCCATGGACAGCTCCGCGACACGCCGCACGTGGCCGCCGGTGAAGGGGGACTTCTCGTCTATCGCGGTCGCGATCGCGGTGATCAGGGAGTCGAACAGGCCCTTCAGGTTCTGTATCAGCTGTGCGTTGTTGAGCGCCACCGCGGCCAGGGAGGTGAGCGACTCGACGATCTCCTGATGCCGGGGAGTGAAAGGCGCCGGCGAGCCGTCGCCGTCGAGGGCGTTTATCAGCTGGAGCACGCCGGTGACGGTGTCCTCGTGGTCCTTCATTGGCACCACCAGCATGGACTTGGACCGGTAGGCGTGCTGCTCGTCGTACTCGCGGGTGCCGGAGAAATCGAACCGGCCGGGCTCGTACACATCGGCTATGTTGACGACCTGCTGGGTGATGGCGCAGAAGGCGGAGACGTTGTCGGCGTTTTCCTTGCCGTCCTTTTCGAGCGGGACGGGCGGCCAGTCGACCAGATCGCTCCCGCCTCCCAGGTTGGTGTTCAGCGTATTGTTTCTGACGATCGCGAAGCGGAGAGAATTGCGCTCGGGGTCCACCAGATAGAGCGTGCCGCCGTCGGCGTTCGTGAAGTCCATAGCTTCCGCGATGATCATCTCGAGGATCTTGTCGACGTCCTTCTCGGCGGACAGGGCGGTTCCTATCGCCGCGAGCTTCCGCATGTGCGCGTAAATGTCCGTCGGTGCGTTACCCGTCATTTGGCGACCCCGGAGATTTCTCCTCAGGCCAGCCCATGCTTCGCCCTCTTCTGCTCGTACATCGCCTCGTCCGCCTGCTTAAGCAGATCATCGATCGTGCACGGCTGTGCCGGATCGTATCGTGTAAATCCCACGCTCACCGTAAGATCGTACTGCCGGTTGTCCATCGCGTTCCTGACGTTCATGTTCCTCTCCACCTCCTCGAGGAGCGTCTCACCCTGCTCGGGAGGGTTGACGACGAGCACGGCGAACTCGTCGCCCCCGATGCGTCCTATGATATCCGATGCCCTGAAGGCCTGCTGGAGAGCCTGGCCCACGGCCTTCAGCGCGCGGTCTCCCTCCGGATGGCCGAGGGTGTCGTTGATGTCCTTCATCTTGTCCAGGTCCACGAACACCACGATCAGCCGCTTCCCGGCCTCGTTCGCGATTCGGAGCTGCTGATCGGCCAGAGTGGTGAATCCTCGCCGGTTGTAGAGGCCGGTCAGCTCGTCGCTCAGCGACAGCCGCTGGAGTTCCTCGCGCATCCGCACGGTCTCCGTGACGTCCCGCAGAGAAACAAGAAAGGCGTCTTCCCCCTCCCACTGCGTGTCGACGGAGTGCATCTCCGCGATGCGGGTGGAGCCGTCCCTGGCGGCTATCGTCAGCTCCTTCCTCTCGTCCGACCCGACCGGGAATCCGCACGGCAGTCCCAGAAGCTCCGAGGCGGGCCGGTCGAAGAGCTCCTCGGCAGCCTGGTTGTGGAATCGTATTATGCCGTCGTTATCGACCACGAGCATGCCGTCCGCGTTGGTTTCTATGATCCTTCTCAGTCGCGTCTCGCTCGCGCGAAGGGCCTCCTCCGATTCCTTGCGCGCGGTGATATCGCTCAGCACCGACACCATGCCGATCGTCTTTCCGGACTCGTCCTCGATCACCGCGCTGCTCGCGCGTACCACCTTCTTGGTCGCGTCGCTCTGGCTCTGCAGCTCGATGTCTCTCTCCTTGTCGCCGGAGGACCCCTGCAGCATCGAGACGAGCTGTTCCTCGCCGAGGTTCTCGTTCAGCTTGCTGCCGACTATGCCGTCCTTGTCCCGGCCGCCGAGGAGCTTCTGCGCTGCGGGGTTGAGCAGCTGGACCTCGCCCTTGTCGTTCACCACGATCAGGCCCTCGGATATGCTGTGCACCAGCGCCTCCGTATGCTTCTTCTCCGCGACCGCCTGCTCGTGCTTCTCCTTCACGATGTTGAACTCGTGATTGGCGACCTCCAGCTCCCGTTCCTTCTCCTCCAGTACAGTGCTGTACTTGCTCTCCAGCTCCTGGGCCGTCTTCGCCACCCGTTTCTCGAGCTCCTGGCTGAACAGCGTCATCATCTGTTCCGGATCGGCCTTCCCTCCCAGCTTCTGAAAGGCGATCTCCAGGTCGGGCGCTACGGCTGCAGGCGCCCCGCCACCGCCCGGCAGCTGGGTGAGCGCCACCCCTCCCTTGAAGTGGCTCTTGGACTGCGCGAATATGGAAAGCAGAAGCGCGATGACGATCGCGACGAAGATGGTGATCACGAGATACGGAATCAGCGCGATGATCCCGGAGGACTCCTCCGTGAGCGCATCCGCGCCGCTGCCGGTAGCGGCCGAAGCTGCCAGGAATATGACCGCTCTAACGTCCAAGGGATACGATCCTTTCAACCTTCCTGCCCCGGGTCGCCGATGGTCCGTTGGCGTGAAGGTAATGATACTCCCGTCTGCGCCGTCTTTCAAGCCAAATCGGTTAGTGACCGTATCTTGGAGCATGCTCCCGCGCGTGCCGCATCCGCCGGGCGTGTCGGCATCCTTCCCGGCGCGCGTGCTTGACAGGCGGAGCGGCGAAAGCTACATTCTGAAAGGACAAGGAGAACATGCATATGGCTGAGAGGATGACACATACCGGGAAGGTCCTGGCGGACAAGCAGAAGGACTTTAAGAATCTGGCGGACGCCCATGGAAACCTGAGCAGAAAGCTCAAGATCATCCAGGGCATGGCGAACCTCTTCCACAATCCGACGGACCTGGAGCGCGGCGTCGAGACCGCGATGGACCTGGTCATGCATGCGGTGGACGCCGAGGCCGGTTCGATAATCCTCATCGACGACGAAAAGCAGGACCTGTACTTCGCCGCCGCCCGGGGACCCAAGGAGGAGGAGATCAAGGCGTTCCGGCTCGCGCTCGGGCAGGGGATCGCGGGCGCATCTGCGGAGGGCAAGGAGACCATCGTGGTATCCGACGTGAGGAAGGACGCGCGGTTCAGCCGGGAGATGGACGAGGCGCTCGGGTTCGAGACCAGGTCGGTCCTCGCTGCTCCCATCGTATTCAAGAACACCTCCCTCGGCTCGGTGGAAGTGATCAACAAGAGCGAAAGCGATGTGTTTACGACCGAGGAGATCGGGCTGGTGCAGGATATCTCCAGGCTGCTCGGGGCATTTCTCGCCATAGGCAATGAGTTGAGAAGCTAGCGGAGGAATCACGTGAAACTGGACGAAATACTGACCGAGATGGTCGAGCGAGAGGGATCGGATCTTCACGTGAAGACAGGCCGCCCCCCTCTGATGAGGATATCAGGCGACCTTCTCCCGACCGAACACGATACGCTCGGGGACGAGGAGGTGCGGCAGGCGCTCGACGCGATCATGCCCGATGAATCCAAGAAGTCGTTCGAAACGCTGAAGGACGCCGACTTCTCCTACGAGATCGCCGATCTGGGGCGCTTCCGCGTGAACGTCTTCGTCCAGAAGGGAAAAGCCGGTGCGGTGTTCCGTTACATTCCGATGAAGATCCCCTCGATTGACGAGATGCAGCTTCCCCCGGTGCTCAAAGACATCGCCAGCGCCAAGCAGGGGCTGGTGCTCGTGACCGGGCCGACCGGAAGCGGCAAATCCACGACGCTGGCTTCCATAATCAACCACATCAACGAAAACAGCCCGACCCATATCATGACGATCGAGGACCCGGTCGAGTTCGTATACGAGGATAAGAAGGCGACGATAAACCAGCGGGAGGTGGGGAGGGACACATCGGATTTTAAGATGGCGCTCCGCGCCGCGCTGCGCCAGGATCCGGACGTTATTCTGATGGGCGAGATGCGCGATCAGGAGTCCATCGAGATCGCGATGCACGCGGCGGAGACCGGCCACCTGGTGTTCTCGACGCTGCACACGAACGATGCCAGCCAGACGATCGACCGGGTGATGAATACCTTCCCTCCCGAGGCGCAGACGCACGTACGGGAGATGCTCGCGCTCGTGCTGAACGGCATCATCTCGCAGAGATTGGTGCTGCGTGCCGACGGGACCGGCCGTATCGCCTCCGTGGAAGTCATGGTCAACTCCCCGGCCATAAGCGAGCTGATAGAGTCCGGGGCGGTAACCGATATCGACGCGGCCATCGCCAAGTCCGGATCGTACTACAGGATGCAGACGATGAACCAGGCCCTGCTGAAACTGGTCAAGGAGAATCTCATCACCGAAGAGGCCGCGTTCGCGACGAGCATGAATCCCGACGACCTGAAGCTCCTCATAAAGGGTTTCTCGCGGGGCGGAAAGACCGCGATCGCCCGGGAGATGGACGTGAAGGAAGCGGCCCACGAAGCGAACGTGGCCGCCGCGAAGGCCGCGCTCGCGCCGCAGGACACGGTGGTGGAAAAGGGCGACGAGAAGCCGGACGAAGAGGAAGGCGAGAAGAAGCCGAAGCTGAAGATAACCCGCGGGTTCTGACGGAGGACCGGAGCGTCTCTTCGCTCATTCTCGTCGCCATGGATGCGGAAATGGCGCCTCCCCCTCGACAGGGCTCGGGGCCCTGAGCCTGCCGAAGGGCGAAGACGCGGCTCGACGGATCAAGGAAGGGCCTTCGGCCTGTTCGTCGACCCACGAATCCGCTCAGCGACGCTCCGGTCCTCCTTTTCGCATCCGGGAAAGCTGCGTCTCGTGCTTGAGTAGGAACTCGCGCGCCGGCACGATCTTGAATTCCCTGGCGATATCGGCCGCGGACACGTCCTTCCTTTCCGACTCTAGGAGGAAGTATCCCTCCTCCTGGAGGATCCGGAGGGTGACGTCGTCGCCGTACTTCTCCTTCACCTCCTCTATCTGATTCCCGTGGTAGTCGAAGTAGCAGACGACATAGTCCAGGTTGATCGTCTCGGCGATCACGCTGCGAAACCTCCCGGACCTCTTCAGCACCTGGCCGAGCGGATTGATGATGTACGCGTGATCGGTCAGCACCGAGGAGACGATATAGTAGCGGTTCTCGAACGCTTTGGAACGCAGGCGGAACCCGCCGTCGAACGCGGACGACCAAAACACCACCTCCGCCCCTCGGTCGGCGAGCTGTTTCCACCCCTCGTCGAACTCGGCGTCGAAGCATATCTGCGCGCCGGCCCTGCCGAAATCCAGGTCGAACACCGGCGCGTCCGTTCCCGGCGCCGAGGTGAACTGGAGCTCCTTGCTCTCGTCCAGATGCGCGCCGTAGCGGATATTGGGAAGGAACATCTTGTCGTAGATGCCGGCGATTCCGCCCTCCCGGTCTATGAATACGGAGGAGTTGTACACGGTGTCCCCGTCGCGGCGCATCAGGGGGCAGACGATATGGGTCCGGTGCTTCTTCGCGCGCTTCCCCGCCTCCTCCGTCGTCGGTCCCGGCACCGGCTCCGCGTGGTCTTTCCTGCCGTCCAACGGGGTACCCGCGGTGGGGAACCCCTCCGGCAGGCAGACGACGTCCGGCTTCTCGAGGCAGGCCCTGTCGAGAAGCTCCATCACCTTTCTGCGGTTGCTCTCGACGCTCTCCCCCAGCGTCCGTTCCGCCGCGACGGTCGCGACGCGCGTATTCTTTGCCATGGCGGCCTCCCTATTCCTTCTTCGCTGGCGCGGCAGCGGGTTCAGCCGGCGACCCCGGCGCGGCTGCGGGTGCGGCCGCAGCCGCCCGGGCGACCTCGCCCGCCTTCGTGAGTATCAGCGCGGAGCGTTCCTGCCAGCCGGATGCCTTGTACCATGGCATGGCGTGCCGGTACGCGTTGAATACCCGCGCCCGCCGGTCGAGCATGTCCTGAAGCTCCTTCAGCGGCAGCCCGTCCTTCTTCGGCCCGTGCATCGCCTTCTCTATGACGATGCGCGCCTCCGCCTCCTGCGCCCCCTCCACGATCGTCTCGATGCGTATCGTCGACCGCGCGCCCTCCGGACCCGGATCGAGAAGCGCCAGCGACGACGTGCCCAGGCCGGTCTGTCCCCAACTGGCGTACCTGGCGGCGATGCTTCTCCCGCTGTAGGTGACCGCCTTCTCGTGCACCGGCCAGAAATCCGCTCCTATCCGCCCCACCCCGCGGAAGCCGGCCATGGTATATGACTCCTGGAGCGTCCAGCACTCCCCTATTCCGGTGGAGGGATACAGCGTGCTGGGAGAGGACCCGGAGCGCGGAAACACCGTCATTATCGCGTCGCCCATCCACCCGTAGTAGCGCTTCTTGGCCGGGTCGGGAACGCGGCGGGTGCTCCACACCCACGCGCCGTGTCCGACGTCCGCCACCTTGTAGAAGTTGGACGACGCGCCGTGGGCGTGCTTCACCCACCGGGCCCACGGGGCGGCCTTCTTGAACATCTCCACCTCCTCCTTGGTGGGAACGGAATCGCACGCCTTGCCGATCATCAGCGCCTTCTGCGGACAGCCCTTCTCCAGGAGCTTCTTCCGGCACTCCTCGAGCACCGGTTTCCAGAACGCCGCGCTCTCCTCCGTCGCGTACAGCGGGCTCTTCAGCTCGGTGATCTCACCGGTCTCCTTATCGAGCAGCGGCACCGGGGCGGTCCTCTTCTCGGTGTTCTCCTTCTTCCGGTTGTAACGGGAGCCGGTGTAGTAGTTGCGGTCCCAGATGTAGAGACATACGACCTCCGGCTTCCTGATGTGCTTCAGCGCAATATCGATGTACCTGTCGAAGAGCGAGAAGTCGTACGAGTACGCGTCGCCCTCTCCCTTGATCCAGCGAACCATGCCCTCCTTGCCGAGATGGTGGCGCATGATGAGGGGGATGAAGACGGAATCCGCGCCCACCTCCGCCATCACCCGGAACGACCGGTCGATGTGAGCCCAATGCTCGTCGGACCACTGGGGCACCTTGTAATAGATGGCCGCGGTCTCGGCCGACTGGATCAGGCCCATGTGAGTGACGAAGTCCGCCCGGTCCGGGACCTGCCAGTCCATTACCTTTATCTTCACCGGGACCTTCACCGGCTCCAGTCCCTCCGCCTTGACGGTGAGCGCTCCCTTGTAATCACCGGGCGCCGCATCGGCCGGGACCTTCACGGTCACCCGGACCGGCTGGACCGCGCCGAATACGGGAGGCGGGCCGGTGTAGCCGCGCCGCAGCTTCTTCTGACGCACGGGCACCTCGGCGGGCGGCTGATCCGCAAGACCGTCGAAGCGGTCTGCGCTGTAAACCGCACGATATCTGCCGCCCGAGAGCTTGCCCTCTCCGTTAGGAACGGGGTATCGGAGCACGGTGGACTCGACCGGTATCGCGGCGCTGGGATCGGCGCCGGCCAGAGCCGTCATTTCCGCCGAGAGCCCCTTCAGCGGCGCGGCGGACCCCACCACCACCTGGCCGGTCCAGGACCCGTTTCTCGCCCCGACGAGCTCGATGGGCCTCAGGGACTCGTTGGGGTCGCCGTATTCCATGTCGTAGAGGTCCTCTATCGGGCTTGCATTCCATACACGCACCCCCTTGGGCCGCTCGACGTTGGGCTCTGCCGAGCCCTCGGGAGACGCGGTCAGCCTCACGTCCCACACGCCCGAGCTGGACCACCGGTACTTCCAGCTCTCCTTGACCTTGCCGGCGATCGGGTGCACGACGGTGCAGTGGATCTCCATCGCGAGAACGTTCACCCCCTTCTTCAACGCTTTCGCGGGGACCGCCACGTTTTCCAGCCGCCTCACCCGCAGTTCCAGCCGTCTCTTTTCCTCCTCACCGGGCTTCCGGCTGCGGCCCAGTCCCGTCTTGCCGTCCTCGCCGGTGTAGGCCTCCGGCGGGTACTCCTGCGCGAGTGTCTCCGGGGTGAGCTCTCCGTCGCCCAGGTGGCCGCGGGCGACCTCTTCCCCGTTCAGGTACACCACGATGCCTCCCCTGTAGGCCGCCGAAAGGGAGAGCGATTCGACCTTTCCGGGGTCCGTAACGCTGAACCTGCCGCGAAGGCATACCAGGAAGACCTCTTGAGGACCTCCCGCTCCTCTGGCTTCCCCGTAGCCGGGCCGTATCGGGCCGGTGGCGCGGCGCCAGTCCCGGTCGTCGAATCCGGGCTTCATCCAGTCGGCCGGCGGCGCGTCGGAGCGCGGCTCGCCCTCCGGTATCTTCGCTCCCTCCGCCTTCTCCGCGGTCACCACCGGCCGCATCATCACACACGAGCGCCAGTAGCTGTAGGAGTCAAGCACCTCGGGCGGGCCGGCGGGCTTCTTTTCCGCCTCGGCACCGGCCGCGCAGGCAGTCCACACCATCAACACACCTACGAACAGAAACGAAACGATTTTCCTCATCGCGAAGCTCCTTGCAGATCGTGCCGGGCTATCTCGTCCAGCGATCGACCTTGATCTCTTGCGCGGCCTTCTTCGGGTCGCCCGGCGGATACTTCCTTCTGTGCTCTTCGAAATGTCGGTACGGCTGATTGCTCGACGTCTCGATGTATACGCCCTCAGCCGGATTGATCGTCACGCCCCTCGGCGGCTCCAGGTCGGCTCTCCACTCCCCGTTCTCGATGAAGTAGTAGGCCCTCTGGGAGGACTCGAAGTACACGAAGCTGTTCGGGTAGTAGACGTAGCGGAAGCGATGCTTGATCCCGTGAGGGTCCTCTCCGAGAGACTGCTTTCCGGTGGGAACCCAGTACGATTGCTTCGACGAAGTGCACGACCCCGCGAGCACGGGCATGAGCGCACAAAGGGCGATGCCGGCTGTGAGCGTTGATCTCCTCATGGGCCACCTCTCCTGCGGGACAGATACAGGTTCCGAGAGACGATTCTACGCGCAGACGGCGTTCTGTCAAGGATGAGGAACGCCCTTTGACTACTTGACTCGGAGGGAATCGTCCGGCTATACTTATGCCCGATTCGGCGAGCAACGGCGCGGGCGTAATTCAGTGGTAGAATGTCAGCTTCCCAAGCTGGACGTCGAGGGTTCGAATCCCTTCGCCCGCTCCAGAAAGGGCTGTGAGGCCCTTCCGGCCTTCCTCGGGAAGAACTCCTCCCCTATTTTCGGAAGATCCGCCTGCAGAAACGTCTATAATTGAAGAATGATCCGAGCCGTAACCTGAAGGAGGTGAAGCATGAGCTGGCGGAGGACGGGAAGTTGCGCGGCACTGGCAACGGCTGTCGCGGCGGCGGTAATGTTGACGGGACAGTGTGCAGAGCCGGGGAAAGGCGACGCGACGATGAACTACGAATACGCGGTCGCGCAGGGGAACAACTCGTTCGCGGCTGATCTGTACCGGAAGCTGGCGGAGAAGAAGGGAAATCTCTTCTTCTCGCCGTTCAGCATCCGCGCCGCGCTTTCCATGACCTACGCGGGCGCGCGAGGTGCAACCGCGGAGCAGTGCGCCCGCACCCTTCACGTCACGCTGGGTCCGGCGACCGGGATGAGGGTGCCGCCGGGGAACAGGATGCTGTCGCTGATTCCCTCGGAGAAGTACCACGCCGCGATGGCCGGGCTCATCGGGAGCATCCGGGCCGGGAGCGGGAAGTCGTACGAGATGAACGTGGCCAACGCGTTGTGGGCGCAGAGAGGCCATCCGTTTCTCGAAAAATTCACGGCACTTACGAAGAAGCACTACGACGCCGAAGTGAACCAGGCTGACTTCAGGAAGGAGGCGGAACCGACCCGCCTGAAGATAAACGGATGGGTCGAGCAGCAGACGAAGAAGAAGATCAAGGATCTGATCCCGAAGGGGGCGCTCGGGCCGCTGACCCGGCTGGTGCTGGCCAACGCGGTGTACTTCAAAGGGCAGTGGAAGACGCAGTTCGGGAAGAAGGAGACGAGGGACGACTCGTTCCTCGTCGCGCCGGGACGCACGGTGACGGTTCCGATGATGTACCTGAAGGAAAGCTTCGCGTACGCGGACCGGGACGGGGTGCAGGTGTTGGAGCTGCCGTACAACGGCGAGAACCTCTCTATGGTCGTGCTGCTGCCGCGGAAGCAGCACGGGCTGCCCGTGCTGGAGTCGTCGCTGACCGGGAAGAGGCTGATGACCCTCGTGAGCCGCCTCGGGTCGCGCGAGATAAAGGTATATATGCCAAGGTGTAAGATCGAGTCGCAGTTCGGGCTGTCTCAGACGCTGTCCGCGCTGGGTATGACGGACGCGTTCGACGCGGCCAAAGCGGACTTCTCCGGCATGGACGGAGCGAAGGATCTTCACGTTTCCGCGGTGCTCCACAAGGCGTTCGTGGATGTGAACGAGGAGGGCACCGAGGCCGCCGCCGCAACCGGGGTGGTGGTCGGCATCACCGCGATGCCGGCGCCGCCAGTCGTGTTCCGTGCGGATCATCCTTTCATCTTTCTGATACGGCACAGGAAATCCGGCGCGATCCTATTCCTGGGCAGGATGTCGAACCCGAAAAGCTGATAGAGGCGCCCCATCTGATCATTGGGCGCCGAAAATAGGCAAGGCACAGACCCGTGGCCTCGCCACGCGTATTGACTGTGCTTCATACGTCCTCTATGCTACCGCGTGAATGGAAATAGGCGAGGGAAGGGGATTTGACGTGAGCACATTGAGTTACCGCACGGCGGGCGAGTCACACGGACCCTGCATTTGCGCCCTGGTGGAAGGGTTTCCCGCAGGAGTCACGTTCTCTGCCGACGCGATAGACGCGGAGCTGAAGCGGCGCCAGCGCGGCTACGGGCGGGGAGACCGGATGAAGCTGGAATCCGACTGCGTGAAGGTGCTGTCCGGGGTGATGGAAGGGAAGACGATCGGCAGTCCGATCCTGCTGCTGGTGGAGAACGCGGATGCGACGCTTTCAGAGAAGCCGCCGGTGGTCTGTCCGCGGCCCGGACACGCGGACCTGGCCGGCATGATCAAGTACGGATTTGATCAGGCACGTCCAGTGCTAGAACGGGCCAGCGCGCGCGGCACCGCGGGACAGGTGGCGGCGGGCGGGGTGGCATCATTGCTGCTGGGAGAGTTCGGCATCGAGGTGTTCGCTTACGTGGTATCCGTTGGAGATGTCGACACCGACATATCGGTGGGAGACCTGGATGCTGCGCGGAAGGAGCGCGAAGGGTCGGAGCTGTACTGCCTGGATGCGGATGCAACGCAACGCATGAAACAGGCTATAGATAGGGCCCGGGATGCCGGCGACACCCTCGGAGGGGTGTTCGAGGTCATCGTGCGGGGTGCGCCGGCGGGACTGGGGAGCTACGTAGCCGCCGATCGCCGGCTGGACGGCTGGCTGGCCGGCGCGCTGATGGCGATACCGGCTATGAAGGGGGTCGAGATCGGTCTCGGGTTCGGGGCCGCGGGGCAGCCGGGCTCGAAGGTCCACGATCCGATCGAACCGGGTGACGGAGGGTTGCGCGGGCTGAAGCGGAGGAGCAACAACGCCGGCGGGCTCGAGGGAGGCGTGACGAACGGGCAGGACATCGTGGTGAGGGGCGCGATGAAACCGATCTCGACATTGATGCAACCGCTGGCATCGGTAGATGTTACTACCGGTCTGCCCGCGGGCGCGAGCACGGAGCGCTCGGACGTCTGTGCGGTGCCGGCCGCGTCGGTCGTCGGGCAGGCGGAGGTGGCCTTCCAGATCGCCCGGGCGCTGGTCGAGAAATGCGGGGGCGACAGCCTGAGCGAGATGAAGAGGAATCACCGGGGCTGCTTCGGAGGGTAACCGTGCAGCAGCTGCGTGCCCGCATCATATCGAACCGGACGGCCGGCGAGGATACGTTCATCATCCGGGTGGAGTCGGAGTCCCTCGCGAATTCGATCGTGCCGGGACAGTTCGTGCACGTTCGGGTGCACGACGGGCTGGACCCGCTTCTCAGGCGGCCGCTGAGCCTGCACAGGCGGAGCGCCGAGCAAGGATGGATCGAGCTTCTCTTCAAGGTCAAGGGAAGGGGCACCCGTCTGCTGGCGGGACGGGCGCCGGGAGAGGACTTGGATGTTATCGGACCTTTGGGCAACGGCTTTCCCCGTCCCGGGGACGTTCTGTACATGATCGGCGGCGGCATGGGGGTAGCGCCTCTGGGCGCGGTTGTCGAGGACGTGTGCGGTGCGGGAGGGAAGGCAACGGTGCTGATCGGAGCGCGGAGCAAGTCGGCGCTCCTGTGCGTGGAAGAATTCAAGGGGCTCGGCGCGGAGGTGCGGGTCGCGACCGAAGACGGGAGCGCCGGCTTCAACGGGCTGGTGTCCGGGCTGCTCGCGGAGCTGCCGGCGCCGACCGCGATATTCTGCTGCGGTCCCGCCGGGATGACGAAGGCGATCGTGAGATACGCGCTCGACGGCGACGTACAATGCTGGGCGTCCGTGGAGGAGCGGATGGGATGCGGCATAGGAATGTGCCGGGGATGCGCCGTGCCGGTGGTGGAAGGCGACGGCGTGGTATACAAACGGGTATGCAGGGACGGACCGGTGTTCACCGCGGGGGAGCTGGCGGCGTGGGCCCGGCTGTAGGGTGACCTCACTCGAAGGGGAGACGGAAGATGCTAGACGACATCGCGATATCACGGGCAATAATAGATACGTATCACAAGGACCTGCTGGACCACCTGGAGGTGGATGTTGCGGTCGTTGGAGGGGGACCGGCCGGGCTGACCGCGGCGTACTACCTGGGAAAGGAGGGAAGGAAGGTCGCGGTGTTCGAGAGAAGTCTCGCCCTCGGCGGCGGGATGGGCGGCGGCGGCATGATGATGAACAAGATCGTGGTGCAGGACGGCGCGAAAGAGATACTCGAGGAATTCGAGATCCGGTCGGAAGAATACAGCCCGGGATACCACGTGTCGGAATCCCTCGAGGCAATTGCGGCGATATCGCTGGGCGCGATGCGCGCGGGCGTAAAGATGTTCAATCTTATTTCCGCGGAAGATCTGATGGTGAAAGAAGATAGGGTGATGGGTCTGGTAATCAGCTGGTCCGCCGTGATGAGCGCGAAACTGCACGTGGACCCGCTGACGCTCGGGGCGCGCGCGGTCGTGGACGCGACCGGGCACGCGTCGGAGCTGTGCCGCGTGCTCGAGAGGAAGACCGGTGCGCATCTGGCGACGAAGAGCGGCCGGGTGATGGGCGAGCGCTCGATGGACGCGGACACCGGGGAGGGTCTCATCATGGAGAACACCCGGAGCGTGTATCCGGGGCTGTACGTATGCGGCATGGCCTCGAACGCGGTGTTCGGCGGCCCTCGGATGGGCCCGATATTCGGAGGGATGCTGCTATCGGGACGGCGGGCGGCGGAGGTGGTGGCCGCGGATCTCGGCTAGGCAGGGGCTTTTCGACGCATGTGCGATGGAATCGTGCTGTTCTCCGCCGGGCTGGACTCGAGCCTGGCGGCGAAACTCCTCATCGTTCAATCGTTGAACGTAAGGCTGATCACGTTCCTCAATCCCTTCGTGCCTGACTCAGCGGCGTTCCGGGAGCGGGTGAGGTGCCAGGCGGAGCAGGTCGGGTGCGAGGCTGAGATGGTGGAGATGGGAGAGGACTACCTGGAGCTGATCGCGAATCCGACGAAGGGATACGGGAAGAACCTGAACCCGTGCATCGACTGCCGCATCTACCAACTCCGTCGGGGGAAGGACATGCTTGAGAAGGACGGAGGCAGCTTCATCGCGACGGGGGAAGTGATCGGGCAGCGTCCGATGAGCCAGAGACGGAACGCGATGGAGTTGATCGACCGGGAAGCCGATGTGACGGGTCTGGTGGTCCGACCGCTGTGCGCGAAGCTGCTTGAGCCGAGCCGGGCGGAGAGGGAGGGGGTGATCGATCGGGACAGGCTGCTGGACATCCGGGGGAGGTCCCGCCGGCGGCAGATGGACCTG